>JAFXYP010000011.1 GCA_017541665.1 Lentisphaeria bacterium
ATCCTTGCCGCCCTGCTTGGTGGCAACCATGATTTCCTTGGCCAGACGGGAAAACGCCTGACCTTTCTTCTTGTCGGTTGCCTCTTTTTTGTGCTTGATATTTGCCCATTTACTGTGACCGGACATAATAAATCTCCATTGGTTTGAGGTTTTTGTTTAAAAGACACTTATCCTATAAATATATCACAGGAAAACCGATTGTCAACTCTTTTTTTCCTCTTTCATCGTACCTTTTTTCCGTTTCCGCCTGAATCCGGTTCGGGGTGGACCGGATATTTGCAGTCGGTCAGGCGGAATCCGGGCGCGGGGATTTCGCGGCTTGCAAGGAAGTCGAGGCAGAGGCGTTCCGCGTCGTCGAGCTGGTCCGGGCGGAGCCAGTGGATCGGGCAGCCGTCGTTCTCGAACTTGCGGAACCAGGAGTCCTGGCGCTTGGCGAACTGGCAGATCTTCGCATAGAGCTGATCGTGCATCTCCTCCATCGTGAGCTGTCCCTGCAGGTGGCGCGCGAGGTAGCGGTATTCCAGCCCGAGGAATTCCATCTTTTCCCAGCTCATCCCCTCCGCATGGAGACGTTCCGCCTCCTCGACCATGCCGGATGCGAGGCGTTCGTCCAGTCGCCGGAGAATGCGGGCGCGCGTCTCCGAACGCGGCCGGTAGAGCCCGAGCACGAGGAAGTCGGACGGCGGGAAGGGGTGTTCCAGAGCGTTCGGAGGTTCGTTCGCTCGGGCGGAACGTGCGAGCTCGATGGCGCGGATCAGGCGGATGCGGTTGTCGGGCTCGTTTGCGGGCACGGGGCTGTCCGGGTCGAGTTCGAGCAGGAGCCTGCGGAGCGAGGCGGTGTCGAGCGCGCGCAGATAGGAACGGAATTCCGGGACGGGCGCACCCGGTGCGAGGTGGTACGAGAACACCATGCCGTGCAGGTAGAGTGCGGTGCCGCCGACGAAAAGCGGGACGAGCCCGTCCGCCTCGGCCTCGTTTACGGCTGCTGCCGCGTCGCGCAGGTATTCGGCGAGGGAGTATTCCGCGTCCGGCGGCAGAATGTCGATAAGCTTGTACGGGACGGCAGGACGGCCCGGCGGGGCGTATTCCGCGAGGTCCTTTCCGGTGCCGATGTCGAGTCCGCGGTAGATCTGGCGGGAGTCGGCGCTGATGACGGCGGCACGGATGCGGCCGGCGAGCGCGACGCCGAACGAGGTCTTGCCGCAGGCGGTCGGGCCCAGCAGGATGATGATGCGATGACGGTGGTTCATGACCGGAAAAACTCCGAAAATGGCGGAAAAAAGAAAAAAAACACGGTTTTCTTTATAATATAACGCCATTTCGACTGGTAATCACGCGAAAAAGAGGTAAATTACAAAGAAAAAAGTTTTTTTCCGTAACTAACCGTGAGATTTTGAGAAAAACCATGCCGAAACAGAATACCGTCAAAGGCCCGGCTGTCGTGAAGGGCATCGCCCTCCACACGGGAGCCCGCGCCACCCTCCGCATCCTTCCCGCACCACCCGACACCGGGATCGTGTTCCGCCGCATTGACATGCCCGGGGCGCCCGAGGTCCTTGCCAACGCCCGGAACGTGATCGACGTGCGCCGTGCGACCACGATCGCGTCCCGCACGACCGGCGCGTTCGTCGTGACCGTGGAGCACATCATGTCCTCGCTGCACGCCGCATGCGTCGACAATGCCGTCATCGAGATGGACGGGCCGGAGCCCCCGATCGCCGACGGCAGCGCCAAGCCGTATTTCGAGGGGATCCTCGAGGCGGGGCTCCAGGAGCAGGACGCCGAGGCGCATTACTGGACTGCGAAAGCGCCGATCGTGTTCGAGGAGGGATCCGCGATGCTGGCCCTGCTGCCCGCCGACGACCTGAAGATTTCATTCACCACGCAGTTCGGCTACAGCGAACTCGACACGCAGTTCTTTTCCTGCCAGGTCACGACCGAGAGTTTTAAAAACGAGCTCGAGGGCGCCCGCACTTTCTGCCCGTACAAGGAGCTGGAGCAGGTCATCGCCGCCGGACTTGCCAAGGGCGGCAGCCTCGACAACGCCATCATCCTGCACGACGGTGCGCTGATCTGCAAGGACGGCCTGCGCTACCCGAATGAACTTGTCCGCCATAAGATCATGGATATGATCGGCGACCTGTACCTGGTCGGCAAACGCGTCCATGCCCATGTCATGTCGGTCAAATCCGGCCACCCGACCCATTTCAAACTCGCACTGGCCATGCTCGAACAGGAAGCCGCGGCCGCAGCCGCAAAGTAAGTAAGGAGACGACTCATGAAACCCGACACCATCCTGTCCATCCGGGACATCCGCGCGATCCTGCCCGTCAATCCCGAATACCTCATGCTCGACCGCGTGAAGGTCATCGACGACGACCATCTCGCCGGCTGGCGCAACCTCACCATCGGCGACCACTGCTTCCATGGGCATTTCCCCGGACATCCGATCCTCCCCGGCGTGCTTCAGGTGGAGGCCATTGCCCAGCTCGCCGAAATTGCGGTCTGGGAACGCCTCGACCCGCAGCGCACCCGCGATATTTATGTGAAATCCATCCGCAATGTGAAGTTCCGCCGTCCGAATACGCCCGGCGACCGCATGCTGATCGAAGTCTCCCTGACGAAGCTTGAAAACGGGGAAGCCACGTTCAGCGCGACCGTGACGAACAACGGCGGGCTCGCCTGCCAGGCCGAGCTCGTGATTGCAGTTCGCGACCGTGTGGAATCCCTGCCCGAGCCTCCGCCGTTCGGTCCGTTCGACAAGGCCGACGACGCGCCGCAGGACGTTACCAAAGTCATGGACGTGATCCCGCATCGCTATCCCTTCCTGTATGTCGACTACGTGTCGAGCCTCGGCGAGACCACCGTGACCGCGATCAAGAACCTCGGCAGCTGCGAGCCGCCGATCCGCACCTACGGCGACGGCTACATGGTCCTGTCGAACTCGGTCCAGCCGGAGATCATCTCCGAAGCCGGCGCGATCCTCCTGCTCGGCAAGGAGTCGAACAAGAACAAGCTCGCCTACTTCATGGGCATCGAGTCCGCCGAATTCAAGGCGCCCGTCTTCCCCGGCGACCAGCTCGTCATGACGCTGGAACTGCCGAACTTCACCCGCAGGTTCGGCAAGGGCACCGGCAACCTCGTCGTCGGTGGCCGCGTGGTCACGGAGCTGTCCATGGCGTTCGCGCTCGTCGATAAATAAGCGGCGGTTTGAAACGAGGGCGGCCCGGCGCCGTCCCGTCCCCCGGAAAAACAGTTCAAACAGGAGACCCGATTTATGAGACAAAAAATATTGATGCTGGCGGCGGTGTTTTTCGGCGTGCTGGCTTTTATCTTCACCTACCAGCAGATCAAACAGGAGCGCAGCAAGATCATGAACAGCGCGGTCCGGGTCCGCCTGATCAGGATGAAGACCGATGTGGCGGAAGGCGACAAGCTCATGGAATCGGACATCGAGATGTACGAGGGCATGCGGTTCGCCAATGCCGCGGCCAATACGCTCGAGATCCCGTGGGACCGCCGGAATGACGTGATCGGGTCCCCCGTTCGCTCCATGGTCCGCCGCGGCGACATCCTCACCTGGCGCGATTTCAAGCAGGTCTTCACCAAGGAGCGCACCGGGCTCCCCGCGCAGACGCGATCCGGCTGGCGCGCGGTGTCGATCCCCGTCAGTTCCGTGACCTCGGTCTCCGGCCTGATCCGCCCGAACAATTTCGTTGACGTGATCGGCACGTTCCATTTCCCGGACGCCAAGGGCGACTCCTCGCGTGACACGGTCACGATGACGATCCTCCAGCGCGTCAAGGTCCTTGCCACCGGCACGGACATCGGCTACGCGCAGCAGAACGGCGCGCAGGCCGGCGCTTCCGCGGTCGGCCGTTCCTACAGCACCGTTACGCTCGAGCTGACCCCGAAGGAAGTCGAGATGATTATCTTCGCGCAGCAGAAAGGCACGCTGACGCTGTCCCTGCGGAGCTACGAGGACCCGAACATCACGACCGACGTGCAGAGCGTCGACTGGGCATTCCTCCAGCAGCATATCAAGGACTACACGGCCGAACGCGAACAGCTGCTCAGGAAAACGACCGGATACTGATTCGGACAAGGAGTTCTTTCCATGGTCGAAGTCATTTTGAAAATGCCAGGACAGCCGGATTCCCCGCTGAGCATTCCGCCCGGCCAGTACCAGGTCGGATCGTCCGAGGCGGTCCCGATCCAGCTTCCGTTCGTGGGCGTCTCGAAGCTCCACTGCGTGATTCAGGCGCAGGATTCCTCGCTCCGTATCGCCGACCTCGGCAGCTCCAACGGCACGTACCTGAACGGACAGCGCATCGGACGCGAGTTCGTGAACGTGCCCGCGGACAGCGACATCGAGATCGGCTCCGTACACATCATCGTCGGGGCGGCGCGTCCCGGCTCGAAGCCCGGGCGCCCCGCCTCCGCCCCGCCTCCGCCCTCAGAAGTCCCCGCCGACTCCGAACAGCAGTTCAAAAGCCGCATCCTCGCGGTCAGCGGGATCCCGATGTCGGCACGTCCCCTCGTGCAGGAGATCAAGAAGCAGGCGCACAGCGAACTGCTGGTTCGCCTGAACATGAAGCGCCTGGCGCTCAACAGCGTCTCGGAAAACGACCTGGAGGAGAAGGCTCGGACGACCATCCACGAGATCCTGAACGAACTCTCCATCCCGCTGCCGGCGGGCGTGACGCAGGAGAAGATCGAAAACGAGCTTTACCACGAAGCGATCGGGCTCGGCCCGCTGGAGGACCTCATCGCGCGCGACGACATCACCGAAATCATGGTCAACGGCCCGGACAACGTCTATGTCGAGCACAACGGCATCCTTTATAAGACCGATACCGCGTTCGCCGACGACCACCAGGTGCTCGCCGCCATCGAACGCATCGTCTCCCCGCTCGGGCGCCGCATCGACGAGAGTTCGCCGATGGTCGACGCCCGCCTGAAGGACGGATCCCGCGTGAACGCCATCATCCCGCCGCTCTCCCTGGTCGGCCCCTCCATCACGATCCGAAAGTTCGCCAAGACGCCCCTCACCGTGGAGAAACTGGTCTCGTACGGTTCGATTACCGCCGAGATTGCGCATTTCCTGGACGTCTGCGTGAAACTCCGCAAGAATATCCTGATCTCCGGCGGAACGGGAAGCGGCAAGACGACCCTGCTGAACATCCTGAGCGGATACCTGCCCGCGACGGAACGGATCATCACCATCGAGGATGCCGCCGAACTCCAGCTGAGGCAGGAGCACCTGGTCCGCCTGGAGTCCCGCCCCGCCAACATCGAGGGGAAGGGCGAGGTCACGATCCGCGACCTGGTGCGCAACGCCCTGCGCATGCGCCCCGACCGCATCGTCATCGGCGAATGCCGCGGCGGCGAGGCGCTCGACATGCTCCAGGCCATGAACACCGGCCACGACGGCTCGCTGACCACGATCCATGCGAACTCCCCGCGCGACGCGCTTGCACGCCTCGAAACGCTCGTCCTGATGGCGGGGTTCGACCTGCCCCTGCGCGCCATTCGCGAGCAGATCGCGTCCGCCATCTCCATCATCGTCCAGATCAACCGCGAGAAGGACGGCAGCCGCAAGGTTGTGTGCGTGAGCGAGATCACCAAGATGGAGGGAGACATCATCACGATGCAGGACCTCTTCGAATTCCGCCAGGACGGCTGGAGCGAGGACGGACGCCTGCTGGGGCACTTCGAGCCGACCGGCGCGATCCCCACCTTCATCGAGGACATCCGCCGCGCCAACCTCGACTTGGACCTTTCCATGTTCTCGCCGACTCCAAGAGCGGGCAAGAGGGGAGGCATTTGACATGCCGGACTTCATTTCGGAGAACATGTACCTGCTGGCATCCGTCTGCGCCGGGCTGTGCGCGCTGTTCGCCACGTTCGTGATCGTGGAATTCATGTCCTACACGTCCGCCCGCTACAAGGAACGTTTTCTGGCGGAGGCGGCGGTCGAGCTGGACGACATCCTGCTCCAGATGCCGGCGAACCGGATCCTGGACCTGAGCATCGCGATCGCCGCGGTGTCGTTCATCCTGTTCGGCGGGCTGAGTTCGTTCCTGTCGAGCGAAGTCAGCTGGATACGGACCATCGCGGTCGGCACGGTTTCGGCCGTCATCGGGTTCCTGGCGCCCCGCTTCTACCTGAGGGCGCTGAAGAAACAGCGTCTGGCGAAGTTCAACGAGCAGCTGGAGGACGCTCTCCTCTCCATGAGCAGCGCGTTGAAGGCCGGGTTCAGCATTACGCAGGCGCTGGAGAACGTCGCCTCGGAGAACCGGTATCCCATTTCATTTGAATTCACGCTGCTCCTGCAGGAACTCCGCCTCGGCGTGCAGTTCGATGCCGCGCTCCGCAAGATGGCCGATCGCCTCGAGTCCCAGGATTTCGAGCTTGTTTCCGTGGCGATCATTACGGCGCGGCAGACGGGCGGCGAACTGACGTCCGTGCTGGAGGAGCTGGCGGGCGTGATCCGCGAACGCATGCGCATCATGCAGCGTGTGCGCGCCCTGACATCCCAGGGCCGTATGCAGGCATGGCTGATCGCGTCCGTGCCGTTCGTGCTCATGTTCGCGATGATGCGCCTGGCGCCCGACCTGATGGACCCCTTCTTCGGGTCCCTGGCGGGGATCGTAGTGCTCGGGCTGGTCATCGTCATGGTCGTCTGCGGGTTCCTGTGGATCCGTAAAATCACGACGATCGACGTGTAAAGGAGGAGGCAAATGGAACAGATCTTCATGCTTCTGGCAAGCATTTTCGCCGGGATGTGCGCGGCCTCCGTGGTGCTTCTTGTCGCGGAAATGATCTCCGCGATCGACGTCGAGAAGGCGCAGTTCGGCGAGGACGCGCGCCATATCCCCGTATTTTTCCGCATCTTCCTGCCGTTCACGCCGAATTTCCGGCGGCTCTGCGCCTCGGAAGCTCTTTCCGGCAACATGAAGAAACTGCGCGAACAGCTCGCCATGGCGGGCTACGAGCAGGCTCTGACCGCGGAGCAGTTCATGACGGTGCGTATCCTGATGGGTGTCCTCGGCGTCCTTTTCACGGTCCTCTTTTTCGCCTCAAACAACGCGATGGCGGGACTCCTGGTGCTGTTCTGCATGGTGTTTTATCCGCAGGTGTGGCTTCGCGGCCTGGTCGCGCGCCGGCACCTGCAGATTCTGAAGGCCCTGCCGAACGTGCTGGACCTGCTGACGCTGTCCGTCGAGGCGGGCAAGGACTTCGTGACTGCCCTTCGCGACATTCTGAACCGCCGTCCGGCGGACGAGCTCGGGCTCGAGCTTCGCAAAGCGCTCCACGAGATCCAGCTCGGCAAGCCGCGCCATACCGCGCTGAAGGAAATGACGCAGCGCGTCCGCCAGCCCGAACTGACCAGCGTCCTGAACGCGATCGTACAGTCCGACGAACTCGGCGTGAGCATCGGCCAGGTCCTGCGGATCCAGGCGGAACAGCTCCGCGCGAAACGGTTCGCACGTGCCGAAAAGCTGGCGAGCGAAGCGCCCGTGAAGATCCTTTTCCCCGTGGCGCTGCTGATCTTCCCCGCCGTGTTTACCGTGGTGATCGCGCCGATGCTGATGCGCGCGCTGGAGATTTTCAAGTGATCCGGAACCTCACAAAAAAGACCGTGCTGTCCTACCGGACCTTCCAGGCCGTGTCGTTCGCCGACCGCCTGCGCGGGATGATCGGACGCCCGTTCGAACAGATCGGGATCGACGCGATGGTCTTTCCGTCATGTTCCAGCATCCATACGTGTTTTATGACGTTTCCTATCGACGTGATCTTCCTCGGGACGGACAATACCGTCCTGCAGACGCATCCCGGCTGCCGCCCCTGGCGGTTCGCCGTGTGGTGCAGGGGGGCGCAGTCGGTGATAGAACTTCCCCCGGGCGCGCTCGCGCACACGGGAACCATGCCCGGGGACCGGCTTGACCTGAATGCCGAGACCGTGCCGCCGGAGAAACAGACGAATTTCACCACTCATACAGCCGGGGAGCAAAGTACGGTGTGCCCCAGCAAGGAGAATCCGACAGTATGAAAATCATGTATCTGAACGGCGCTTTGACCGGGCAGACGATGGAACTGATCCCCTCCGGCACGATGATCGGCCGCGAGAGCGACAACACCATCCAGCTGCCGATGGGGGGCGTTTCCCGCTACCATGCGAAAATCGAGCGCGATGCCGCCGGGAACTGGTTGATCCGCGACCTGGGCAGTACCAACGGCACGCTCGTTGACGATATCCCCGTGGAAGGCGTGGCACGCCTCGCATCCGGTTCCGTCATCACGATCGGAGACCAGCTCCTGCGGTGCATGGATTCCGCTCCGGCGCCGGCGGGAAATCCGCCATCCGTCCAGCCCGGTCCGGCCGTGCAGCCGTCTTCCGCTTCACCTCAACCGACCGTGCAGCAATCCCCCCAGGTGCAGCAGCCATTTTTCTTCCGTCCGCAGAATACGACGTCCAATGTCCCGACCAGCACGGGGCCGGTCCCGGAGATGCCGAAACCCGCCCCCGCGCCTTCTGCGCCGTCTCCTGCCTCCGCTCCCGTTTCCCCTGCGGAAGTCCCGCACGGGCTTTTCAAGAAGAAGCAGAACGCCGCGCAGCAGGCGAACCACACGAAGAAGCTCCTGAGCAACGTGATCTTCGCCCTGATCGTGATCCTGGCCGCATGCGTTGGACTTTGGATTTTCCTCAAGCTGAACGAGACTTCGCAGACGCCTGTCAACCAGCCCCCCGCCAAAAAGAAGGTCGAGAACCCCTTCGTCCTCTACTACGAAAAGGAATCCGTTTCGGGGACCGCGGTGTTCCGTTTCGTGCTCCAGGTCGAAAACGGCCTCATGGAGGTTACGCTGGACGAGCCGCAGAACAAGCGTCGCTACTATGAACTCTTCAAGGAGCCGCTCCCCGACACGCTGATCGAAAAGCTCAAGCAGCAGATCCTGGATTCCGGCTTCATGGACCTCCAGCAGGAGAAAATCGCCGGGACCTCGCAGGACAACCGCCAGCATCGCCGCATCATGGTCGGGTTCGGCAGCAAGTTCTGCGACGTGAAGGTCTCCAACGACGTCTCCGAGACGTTCAACCGCGTGGAGACCATCATCAACGAGACTCTGCTCGACGAATACGATCTCGGCGTGATCTCCCAGAACGTCGACCGGATCCTGGAGGACGCACGCACGTTCCTGTTCGTCGCCGAGGAGGCGTTCCGCAATATCGACACCACCCCGTCCAATCTGCCGAAGGCGATCGTCAACTACAGGCTCGCCCTGCGCCGCTACCAGCTTTTCGACGACCCGAAGCCCGCGGAGTGGAAGACTGCACGCGACGGGCTCGCGAAGGCCGAAGCCAAGCTGGAGGAGATTCACCAGGAGGGGCTGAAGAACGTCCGCCTCTTCTACGAGCAGCGCGAGTACGACAAGGCCATCGCCGAGTGCAACCGCCTGCTTGACATCTTCCCGCCCGACAGCAAGACCTACCAGGCCATCCGGGAAAACAAGATCAAAATCGAGAAAAAAATGTCTTTGAGGAACAACTGATATGATGAAACGTCTTTTTCTCTCTGCTGTCTGTTCCGTCTGCGCCGCAGCCCTCACGTTCCTGCCTTCGTGCGAAAAGAAGATGCCCGAAAAAGACCTGAGCGACTACGGCAGCATGAACATCACGTCCGAGCCGTCCGGCGCCCAGGTCTCCATCCTCGGCAAGGTCATCGGCACGACCCCGCGCGTGACCAATCCCGTGCCCTCCGCGATGTATATCGTGAAAATCTCCATGGACGGCTACGAGCCCGCCTGGCTGCCGGTGACCGTCGTCCCGGGCCGTCAGGTCGATGCCCATGTCGCGCTCGTGCCGGAAACTGCCACGGTCATCATCAACTCCGAACCGACCGGCGCCCATGTGCAGATGAACGGGCAGGAGATCGGCGACACGCCCGTGCTCCTGCCGGACCTTGCGCTCGGATCCTATTCCGCCTCCGTCCAGATGGCCGGCTACACGCGCCGCGACATCTCCTGGAAGGTGCAGAACGGACGGCCGATCCTGATCAACGTCCCGCTGATGAACAACATCGGCACGCTTTCCGTGAACAGCAACCCGGAAACCGCCGAGCTCGAGATCGACGGCCTGTCCTACGGCACCACGCCGTTCAAGGACTTCCTTGAACAGGGCCAGCATAAGATCCGCCTCGCGAAGACCGGTTACAAACCCTATGAGAAGATCGTGACGGTGAAACGGGACGAGACCACGGAGGAGGATATCTCCCTGGAGATGCTTCCCGGCTCCCTCTCCCTCGACAGCGAGCCCACCGGCGCCGCCCTCTTCATCAACGGCATCGACTACGGCGTGACGCCCTACAAGCGCGACTCCATCGAGGCCGGCGACTACACCATCCTCCTGAAGAAGGACGGCTACGACCCGCTGGAGCAGACCGTCACGGTCCACCCGGGCGAGCCCATGGACCGCACGTTCACGCTCGATTCGAACACCGGCAGCATCATCCTCTCCGTGAACCCGCCCGGCATGAACATCTACCTCGACGGCAAGTTCATCTGCCGGACCGAAGCGGAGTCCAAGTCCCGCGACGTCTCCAGGCGCGTGACGATCAAGAACCTCGCCGCAGGAGAGCACACGATCACCGTGTCGAACAAGTACGCCAAGCCCGATGTAAAGAGCATCACGATTACCGTCGGCAAAGGCAAGGCCGTGCAGGTCCCGGAAGTCTCCTTCTGGCTGCCCGACACCACGATCATCCTGAAGAACGGCAGCAAATACACGGGCCGCCTGTCCGACAAGTATACCGAGGAATCCAAGAAGATCGCGTTCCGCCATTCCGCCGGCATCACCGAAGAATACAACAAGACCGACATTCAGGAGATCATCCCCCTGAATATCATCGACGGGGAGTGATCCGTTATGCCGCTTTCCGTCGTGCTTGTCCTCGCCGCCGCCGTTTCGTTCGCCGCGGCGGCGCCCTTCATCCTGACCGTGCGGCGCGAACCCGCCGTGCGGAGCATGCTTGAAAAACTCCCGCGCGAGCGTATCTCCGGCACGGTCCTGACTGCGGTCGCGCTGCTCTGGTGCGTCCCGAACATCCGTCCGATCTTCATGCCGGACTCGCCGTTCCAGGGGTTCATCCTGCCGCTGATCCTCGTCTCCATCGTGCTCGCCGCGATCTTCCTGAACTACCTGTTCGCCCGTGCCGCCGCCGCCATCCTGATTCTCGGTGCGCATTCCGTGCTGAAGGCGGCGTATCCGGCGCAGCTCCCGGGCTATCCGGTCCTGGCGGCGCTGGTGCTGATCGCGGGCGTGATCGGGATCCTGCTGTCCGCCAAGCCGTACTGGCTCCGCGACTGGTTCCGGCTGTCGTTCCGCAATTCCGCCGTGCGCTGGGGGTCCGCCGCGTATTTCCTGCTGCTGTGCGCGATGTCCTGCTATTGCGCCGTGGAGGCGTGAGCATGGCCGTTTTTCTGCCGCCGCCGGACGATGCCGAACGCGCATTCCTGCTCGAATGCGTCGGGACGGACCGGCTGGACGCTTTCCTGACGCTCTGCACGCGGTACGGCGAACTGCTGTACGAGACGAACGAATCCCTGAACCTGACGGCGATCCCCCCGGAAGCCTACTGGAGCAAGCACGTCTGCGACTGCGTGCTCGCACTCCGCGCCCTGCCGGACCTTTTCGCCGACGGCGTGCGCATCGCCGATGTCGGGTGCGGCGCGGGGCTTCCGGCGTTTCCGCTGGCCGCCGCGCGCCCCATGCTCGACGTGACCGCGATCGACTCGCGCGGCAAGAAGGTTGCGTTCCTGGAGCGCGCCGCCTCGGATTGCGGACTTTCCAATCTTCATCCCGTCCACGCCCGCGCCAACGAGCTGGCGGCACAGGAGAAATACCGCGGGGCGTTCCGTACGATCACGGCGCGCGCGGTCGCCGGTGCGCCCGAGCTTGTCAGGGAATGCCGCAATCTGCTGGGGCAGGGCGGCAGCCTGTGCGTGTTCCGCACGGAGTCCCAGGCCGCGGACGAATGGCCCGCGCTGCTCGCCGACAAACGCGTCCGCGCCGAACGCACCCCGGAGTTCATACTTCCTCACGATGCCGGTACGCGCCTGTTTCTTCGCATCCGAAAACCATAGGGGATATTCATTCCATAAGGAGCCGTTATGCACTTTTATCGTCTTGACGTTTACGTGCCGGATTCGCATGTGGAGGCCGTGAAAACGGCGATCTTCGAGGCCGGGGCCGGGTACTTCGGCAACTACGATTCCTGCTGCTGGCAGACCGAGGGGACCGGACAGTTCCGTCCGCTGGATGGCGCGCATCCGTTCTACGGCGAACCCGGCCGCGTGGAGCACGTGAAGGAATGGAAGCTGGAGTTCGTGGTGGAGGAAAGCGTGCTGGGAGTCGTCCTGACGGCCCTGAAAGAGTCGCATCCGTACGAGACGCCGTCCTTCCAGTACTGGCCGGTCAACCGCCACTGGCAGGCGTGAGGACAAGTCCTCAACTGATATAGTGCCCGGCTGCGCTCGGGCACTGTACGGCACACAATGTGTGTGCTCAAGCGAAGCTGAGAGCACTACTACAGCACACGCAGTGTGTGCTCAAGCGAAGCTGAGAGCACTACTACAGCACACGCAATGTGTGCTCAAGCGAAGCTGAGAGCACTACTGTAGTGGAGGGCTTGCCCTCCCAAGCGAAGCTGAGAGCACTACTACAGCACACGCAATGTGTGCTCAAGCGAAGCAGAGAGCACTACTGTAGTGGAGGGCTTGCCCTCCCAAGCGAAGCTGAGAGCACTACTGTAGTGGAGGACTTGCCCTCCCAAGCGAAGCTGAGAGCACTACTGTAGTGGAGGGCTTGCCCTCCCAAGCGAAGCTGAGAGCACTACTACAGCACACGCAGTGTGTTACTTGCGGAAGATGAAGAAGACGGCGCCGCAGAGGCAGAGGGCGGCCCAGACGAAATCGAGGCGGAATTTCTCGCCCATGAAGAACAGGGAGAACGGCACGAACACGGAGAGCGTGATGACCTCCTGCATGATCTTGAGCTGGGCGAGCGTGAGCGCGGTATAGCCGATGCGGTTCGCCGGCACCTGAAGCAAATATTCAAAGAGTGCAATCCCCCAACTGACGATGGCGGCCAGCCACCACGGCTTGCTCGCCATGTTTTTCAGGTGTCCGTACCAGGCGAACGTCATGAAGCAGTTCGAGCAGATCAGGAGGAAGATCGTGCGGTAGATGGCGGGGATGGAGACGATGGTTTCGATGATTTTCTGCATGGCTGTGGGGTCCTGAAAAATGCCGGACGGTCCGGCGGCTTGAATAAGAATCGGCGGCGCATCGGGTCGTGTCCGGTGTGCGCCGCCTGTTTGGCTTTCGGGGAGGGGGGGATTCTGTTGTCTATGCGGGGGTGGTTACTTCTTTTTGTCGATCTGTTCGGTGAGTTTCCGCAGGGACTCGTGCATTTCCACGAAATCGTAGTAGAGCGTCTGGGAACGCTCCTTCGTGAGGCGGAGCTGGTGAGCTTTCTTCAGGTCGGGTTCGCCGGTGAAGACGAAGCACTGCGCCGTGGAGGTTTGCCCGAGGTCGGTCGAGGAGACTTTCACGACCACGCCGACAAAGAAGCCTTCCTTCGACAGCACGATGTCGCCGACATCTGCCCTGAGCTCGCTGGAGGAACGGTTCGAGTTGCGGATGTACAGGTAGTTGTCGCCCTGCTTCATGCTGACGGAGCAGCGGCCGGTGATGTCGGCGGAATCCTTCGAGAAGGTCGCCGACTTGAAGAGCGTGAGGTTGTCCACGCCGCGTTCGCGGAGCGCGTCGAATGTGATCGCGCGGATGGGTTCGGCCTTGCCCGCGTCGACGGGGAAGATGCACACGCGTGCGTCTTCCGCCAGGCAGATGGCGGGGCCAGTGACGGCGGACCATTTGTCCTTGCTCTGCGGGCGGCGTGCCTTGTACTCGAGCTCGGTGACCTTGGTGTAGCCGGAGTACAGGTTGAGGGCGGTCGTGTCGCGGAAGGCGGAGACGAGCCAGGTCTTTCCGTTGAGCGTCACGGCCGGTAGGAAGAAGGATTTGTCGATGACGATGTTGTTGAAGATGCGGTCGTTGACGAGGTGGAAGGAGAGCTCCAGAGCGGAGGCGTTGTAGCTGGTGAGGACGTCGTTGCTGAGCATCTTCTTCAGTTCTTCGGCTTCCTTGCGGGTCTCGGCCAGGTCGCGCTGCTTGTCCGCGATCTGCCTGTCCTTCTCGCCCATGAGCTTTTCGGTCTGCGCGATCTGCTTGTCCTTCTCGCCCATGAGCTTTTCGGTCTGCGCGATCGTTTCCTTCGAGACGGCAAGCGACTGTTCGGATTTATCCAGGTCGGATTTCGTCTTCACGAGGTCGGAATTGACGTCCGCCAGCACGCGCACCATGCCGCTCAGCTGGGTCTGCGCGGAAGTGAGCTGGGACTTCGTTTCGACGAGTTCGACTTCGGCGGCGTGGAATTTCGCGACGGCCTCGTCGGCGCGTGCGCGGTCGAGGCGGGCCTGTTCGCGGAGCGCCTCGAGTTCGAGCTTCGTCATTTCGAGCTGGCCGGAAGTCCGGGACAGGGACTTCTCGCTCTCCTGGAGTTTTTCGGTGGCGGCGGCCTTTTCCTGCATGACGCGCGCGAGGGAACGTTCGCTCCTTTCGAGGAGGTCTTCGCTTTCGCGGATGACCTTGTCGCGTTCCACGAGTTCCTTCGCGGAGATCTTCAGTTCGCTCTCCTTCTGCTCGATGACGGCGGCGGAACGCTTCAGCGCGGCCTCGCGTTCGTCGAGCTCCTTTTTGATCCTGGCGAGTTCTGCAGCGCTCTTCGCGAGATCCTGTTCGGACTTGGTCTTTTCGGAGGAGAGTTCGTCCCTCGATTGCGTGAGTGCGGCGAGGGTCTCGGCGAGTTTGGCCTGGGCCTGTGCGATCTCCTCGTCCTTGGACAGGAGCTGCTTTTCGTCCTTGAGCGCGAGTTCGCGGAATTCCTCAAGGCGTTTTTCCAGCTCGTCCTTCTGCTCCTTCACCGCTTCGTGGCGGGCAAGCTCCTCGTCGATCATCTCGACCAGGCGCGACGCCGGAGACGAGATCTTCGCGGCTCCGGAGGGGTCTCCGACTTCGGTCATTCCGATCGACAGGGACATTGCCGCCAGGACCAGGAAGTCGCATGTGACAATGAGAATGGACCGGTTCACTTTTCGGATTCCTTTTCGTTGAGTTCAGCGGCGGCGCAGATGAGGGACTGCTTCAGCGGGTACTGGAGCGTCAGCCGCAGGATCACGCTGAAGATGATGCCGACGAGCGTGGAGGAGTATGCGATGAGTCGGCTGATGTTCGGGTTGAACGACATCACGATGAAGCTGGCGACGGTGCCGAGCAGGCCGAAATACAGCGGCAGGTCCAGGAAGAGGTCGGCGTTGTCAAGCTTTTTCAGTCGGACCGGGACGGGTTCGGTACTGTGCTTCAGGCCGGAGAAGACGCCGGCGGCGGTCACGAACGCAAACGCCTGGAGAATGAGGATGAAAATGAGGATGAAGAACGACAGGTGCGCCGCCGTCCTGTTGATGCTTTCGACGGTTTTCGCCGCCTCGTGGATGTCATTTTCCGTCGCGTGCTGCGTCGATGTGGTCACGTTGCCTTCGAAGAGCGAACGGAAGAAATCGTTTGTTCTGTAGAGATAGGAAAGGGCAAGGATGATCAAAACCGCTATGACGGTGCAGATGACGGCGAGTCCGAGAATCCTGGATGATTTTTTCACGGTTTTCCTCCGGGTTGCAGTATTATAATTTTTTAGTCAATTGAGCAGAGTGATTCGGGATAAATTTCTTCATTTATTAAAATAACTCCTTCTTTTCAAAAATCAAGACGAAAAGACAAAAAAAAGCGGATTCGGAAACATCCGCGATCCGCCCGGAAAAATGGCAAAAAAACAGAAGCAGGGTTTCATATACCGCTCCAACTTAAAAGTAGGTGCAATAAGGCCTTGCGGCCCCGATATATTCTTTGTTCAGAGGAATGAACCGCTGCTTCCTGACGATTAATTTAGACGGGATTTCCGAAAAAGCAAGTTTTCCCATGCGATTTTTTCAAAAAAAAAGCATTGCATCGGCAGGATGTGCGCGGGCCGCCTGAAAAAAGCGACTTTTTGGAGGTTTCGACTGGAAAAATTCTTTTTTTGAGCTATCTTTATATGTTATTGTTGTTTGCGCCCCCGAAACCGAAAGGACCTTTTCTCCATGAAGATCATTGACTGCACCGATGCCGATTACGAGCAGGCTCTCCAATCGCTTTATACACGGCCGGCATGCCCCCCCGAGATCGAGGCGCGGGCACAGGCGATCGTGGACGAGGTCCGTCAGCACGGGGATGCGGCGGTCCTGGCGCAGATCGCGAAGTTCGACCGCGTCATCCTGACTTCGCCCGAGCTGAAAGTCTCCGAGGTGGAGATCGCCGCCGCGAAGAAGTCGGTCTCCCGCAAGACCAAAGATGCCATCCGCCTCGCGCGCAAAAATATCACCGAATTCGCGAAGATGCAGATACCACGTTCGTGGACCTCGCATCCGCGTCCCGGCGTCACGCTCGGCGAACAGTTCAAGCCCATGGACCGCGTGGCATGCTATGTGCCCGGCGGCACGGCGCCGCTGGTCTCCAGCGCGCTCCACACCGTCGCCATCGCGAAGGCCGCCGGCGTCCGCGAGATCATCGCGGCCACGCCGCCGCGCAAGGACGGCACCGTTAACCCCGCCACCTTGTACGCACTGGTCGCGGCAGGCGCCACCGCCGTCTACAAGATGGGCGGAGCGACGGCCATCGCAGCGCTCGCCTACGGCACGGAGACGGTCCCCGCCGTGGAGAAGATCGTCGGGCCGGGCAACGCCTACGTCGCCGCGGCCAAACGTTATGTCTTCGGACGCGTCGCCATCGACATGGTCGCCGGACCCTCCGAGGTCATGGTCGTCGCCGACGGCAGCGTCGATCCCGCCTGGACCGCCGCCGACATCCTGTCGCAGGCGGAGCACGGCTCCGGCCTGGAGCAGGCCGTCCTGGTCACGGATTCCGAAAAGACGCTCAAAGCCGTGAAGGTGCAGATCCTGGAGCAGTCCAAAACGCTGACCCGGCAGGGCCCGCTTCAGAAGGTGCTGGAGAACGGCATCTTCCTGATCCGCTGCGGCTCCATGGACGAGGCGGCGGAGATCGCCGGGAAATTCGCTCCGGAACACCTCGAGCTCCACTGCGCCGACCCCGCGAAATTCGCGAAGAAAGTCCATGCTGCGGGCGCCATCTTCCTCGGACCGTGGACGCCCGAGCCCGCCGGCGACTTCACCGCGGGGCCGAGCCACGTGCTTCCGACCGCCGGCACCGCCAGGTTCTTCCACGGTATCACGGCGGGCGATTTCTTCTGCCGCAGCAGCATCCTGTCGTTCACCGAAAAGGCGCTGATGCGCGAAGTCGGCGCGATCGAGCATTTCGCCGAACTCGAAGGGCTCGACGCCCACGGGCGCAGCGCCTCCATCCGCAGAAACGGCCTGAAATGAAAGGCTCCCGGCAATGACTCCCGACCAATATATTTCCTATTTCCGCAAGGACATCGACGGGATGGACGGCTACGCCCCCGGCGAACAGCTCAATATCCCCGAGCTCATCAAGCTCAATACCAACGAGAACCCGTTCCCGCCGTGCCCCGGCGTCTTCCAGGCGCTTTCCTCCATCGACCCGGAACGCCTCCGCCTGTACCCGAATCCGACTTCCGACCCCGTCCGCGACGAGATCGCGAAGATGTTCGGCCTGACCCGTGACCACGTGATCGCCTGCAACGGTTCCGACGACACGCTGAGCATCACGGTGCGGTGCTTCTCCTCGGCCGACCTGCCGATCGCCTGCCTGCGTCCATCCTATACGCTGTATCCCACGCTGGCGGCGCTCCACGGCGCTCCGGTCCGCTATATCGAACTCAAGGACGATTTCTCGCTGCCGGACGACATCCAGAAGCAGCTCGAAGGCACGAACCTCTTCCTCATCGCGCGTCCGAATGCCCCGACCGGGAACAGTTTCCCGCGCGAGCTGATGGAGACGATCTGCGCGAACTACAGGGGCATGGTGCTGATCGACGAGGCGTACGCCGATTTCGCCGCCGACAACTGCGCCGATTTCGTGGAGCGGTTCCCGAACGTGATCGTGTCCCGCACGTTCTCGAAATCTCGTTCGCTTGCCGGGCTGCGTTTCGGCTTCGCGCTGGCGCATCCTCGGACCATCGCCGGCATGATGAAGATGAAGGATTCGTACAACGTCTCCTACCTCACGCAGATGCTTGCCGTCGCCGCGCTCCGCGACAAGAAGTATTTCGAGGAGTGCTGCGAGAAGATCCGCCTGGCGCGCAAGATGCTCCTCTCCGGGCTCCTCGACCTCGGGTTCGAGGTCGTTCCGTCCGAGACGAACTTCCTTTTCGCCTCCCCGCCCGACCGCGACGGCGAACGCTGCTTCCGCGAGCTCCGCGCCCGCAACATCCTCGTCCGGTATTTCCCGTATCCGCGCACGAAGGCGTACGTTCGGATTTCCATCGGCACGTCCGTCCAGATCGTGAAGGTCTGGGCCGTGCTGTCCGAGATCTACGGAAAGGGCAAGTCATGATCCGCCTCGGCCTCAGCAGAAGATCGTTCCGTCTGTCCGTCCTCGCGGCGCTGCTCCTGTCCGCGCCGTGCGCACTGCATGCCGACGTCTTCTCCATCTGGCCGTTTGGCGGCGGCGCGTCGGGAAAGAACGGCGCTTCGGACCTTTCCGCCGAATCCGCCGAGGACACGCTTGCTGCCCTGCTGGACGCCACGCAGTTCTGGTCGGAGAAGGTCTCGATCAACGGCCAGAACCTGACCATGAAGATCTCCATGTCCGACCAGCCGCTTTCGCTGGTCCGGGCGTCCGTGCTGAAGCTCTTCCCCACCGCGCAGGCGGCGGGCAACGAATCGTCCCTGCTCATGCGGCGTCCGCTCGAGGGCGGCGGTTCCCAGCGCATCTTCCTGCTTCAGCTCCGCGGCATGAATCCGCTTCTCCAGTTCACGACGGTCCTGCCGGAGGACATGCCCCGGGAGTGCCCCCGATCCCTCTGGCCCGAGGAGTTCCCCGTCGCCGCCGGCGCGACCTCGTTCCAGCTGATGACCTTTCCGAACCGCGGTTCCCATTTCGGCACCTACGAGATCGCCGGTTCCGAGATCGCGCCCGTGATGGACGACCTGACCGCGAAGATCAAAAGCGCGGGCTGGGCTCCCGCCACCATGGAACATGCCGATTTGTTTGCCGGCGCCGGCGAGGTCTTCATGAAGAAGGACCCCGACGAACTGCTGCTCCTCGGCATCGTCCGCGACGCCGCCGGGTCCGCCCAGGTCTCGTTCTATACACGCAAGCTCAAGTAACCTCAACCCATTTTCATCGAAGGAAGCCCCGACCATGGCAAGCACAGTGATCGCGATCGACGGACCCGCCGCGTCCGGCAAAAGCACAGCCGCGCGGAATCTCGCCGCCAGCCTCGGCATCCCCTACATCAATACCGGTTCCCTCTACCGCGCCATCGCCTGGAAGGCCGGGCAGCGCGGGATCTCCACCCGCGACGAAGCCGCGCTCCGCGCCATGCTCGCGGACACCTCCATCCGGTACGCAGTCCCCGCGGACGGCGGCAACCCGGATATCGAGATCGACGGCGTTTTCCCGGGGCAGGCGCTCCGCGCCCCCGAGATCGCGCAGGGCGCCTCGAACGTCGCCGCCATTCCTTTCGTCCGCGCCTTCACGCTCCAGATCCAGCGCGATGCGGCGAAGAACTCGCTCGTGGTGATGGAAGGGCGCGACATCGGCACGGCGGTCTTCCCCGATGCCAAATACAAGTTTTTCCTGACCGCATCCCCGCGCGTCCGGGCGCTCCGCCGTCTGGCGCAGGGCGGCGAGACGCCCGACAACGCCACGGTCGATTCCGTGGCCGCCGAGATCGCCGAGCGCGACCGCCAGGACATGAACCGTTCCGTCGCGCCGCTCCGTCAGGCCGAGGACGCCGTCTTCATCGACAGCAGCGGCATGACGGCCGAAGAAGTGCTGGACGCGATGGTCCTTTGCATTCAGGACGGGGGTGACGCATGATCGCCGCCTCCATCGACTACCGCGTCCCGTACGCCGACACCGACCAGATGACGTTCGTCTACTACGCGAACTACCTCATCTATTTCGAAATGGCGCGCGAAGAGCTCATGCGCGTCATCGGGCTGCCCTACAGCAAGCTCGAAGAGCTCGGATGCGCGCTCCCGGTCCTCGAGGCCGTCTGCCATTACAAACGGCCCGCCAAGTTCGAGGACATCCTCACCATCACAGCCTCCCTCGCCGAGCTGAAAGGCGTCCGTGTCAAAATCGCCTGCACCGTGAAACGCGGCGACGTGCTGCTCGCCGAAGGCTGGACCGTCCACGCGTTCATGAATCGCGACGGCCGCCCGCAGAAGCCGCCGCAGGTCTTCCTCGACACGATCTCCTCCGCACCTTCAACAACCGAATCATAAAGGTTTTTTCTTACATGAGCATCAACACCAACCCCGATCTCTGCCCCTGCGGTTCCGGCGAACACTTCGCCGACTGCTGCGAACCCGTCATCCTCGGCGCCCGCAAGGCGAAAACGCCCGAAGAACTCATGCGTGCGCGCTACTCCGCCTACGCCACCTGCCACGTCGATTTCATCCTCGACTCCACGCACCCCGAACAGCGCGCGACCTGCGACCGCCAGGAGGTCAAGAACTGGGCGGAGCAGTCCGAGTGGGACAGCATCACCATCCTGCGCACCGAGCGCGGCGGCGAGAAGGATTCCGACGGCATCGTCGAGTTCGTCGCCCGCTACAAAAACCGCAACATGCAGATGGAGCACCACGAGATCTCCGAGTTCCGCCGCAGCGGCGGCGAATGGTTCTTCTACGACGGCGCCATCGTCGGCCCGAAGCCGTACGTTCGCACCGCGCCGAAGGTCGGCCCGAACGATCCGTGCCCCTGCGGTTCCGGCAAAAAATACAAGAAGTGCTGCGGCAAGTAACGCCGATTCCTGAAAGCCGGGACCGCCGTCCCCCGAAAACAAGGAGAGTCAAATGAGTCTGAGCCTCCAGAATACGGTCGTGAGAGTCATTCTGTGCATCATATTCCCTCCGCTTGCCGTCATCGACAAAGGCTGCGGGATCATGCTGCTTGTTTTTTTCCTTTGTTTCCTGGGGTGGCTCCCGGCGACGATCGTCGCTTTGATCCTGACACTGAAAGACAAATGACGGATATCCATTGTCCATAGTGACGCGGGAGGTTCGTTCCTCTGCACATTTTCCATGAAAAAGCGTTGGAAAAAAGTTTTGGTCTGGACGGCGGTCGCGTTTGTCCTGACTCTCGCCGTCGTCGCGCTCGGCGCGTGGCGGATGTTCGGCACGTTCGTCACGGCGGCGCGGAGCATCCACAAGCTGAAGGACGGCCTGTACGTCATGGAATACCGCGGCGATTACGGATTCGACAAGTTCCTCGCGCAGGGCGGGGCGGCGGACGATTCCGCCGTGGCGGACTACCTGATCGGATTTCTGTCCGGCGGGTACTATAAGAGGGCGGACAACGAGATCAAGCCCGGCGACTACGGCTGCTCCACGGTCTGCGTGAAGAATAAGAACGGCGCCGTGTATTTCGGGCGGAATTTCGACTGGGAGAAAGGCCGCGCGATGATCGTCCACACCGTGCCGGAGAACGGCTACGAATCGCTGTCCACCTGCTGCCTGGATTTCCTCGGATTCGGGGACGATTACCAGCCCGACGGCTCCATGCCGGAACGCATCCAGACGCTCGCGGCGATCTATGTCCCCGTGGACGGCATGAACGAGAAGGGCCTCATGATCGCCGACCTCATGGCGGGGGACATGGAGGAGACGCACCAGAAGACCGGCAAGGTCGCGCTCACGACCACGACCGCCATCCGGCTGCTGCTGGACCGCGCGGCAACCGTGGACGAGGCGGTCGAACTGCTGAAACAGTATGATATGAACTCGTCCATCGGTGCGGCGCATCATTTCGCGATCACGGACAAGACCGGAAAAAGCGTGGTCGTGGAGTATGTGGACGGCGAAATGCTCGTCACGGAAACGAGCATCGTCACGAACCATTATCTCTCCGACTGCGCGAAGAAGGGCGTCGGCTCCGAGCAGTCCCATCAGCGGTTCGACTGGCTGGACAACCGTCTCGGGCCGGATTTCGTCCTCGCCGGCTGGCGCGGCCGGCCGGACTACAAGATAAGCTGGCCGGCGTTCCAGGAAGTCAGGAGCCTGTTGTCATTCGTCGCGCAGTCACAGTATCCGCAGACGGACGGCGACAACGACGTGACCTTGTGGAGCATCGTGTATGCTCCGGGGAAGCAGTGGGCCGACTTCTATTTCCGTGAAGATTTCAAGTACGGTCATCGGCTTTATCTCTTCCCGGAAATCAACAACAAAACCAAATTCGTGTCCGCCACTCCCGTCATCTACATCGATTGAGTTCGCCGAAAATGAGGGCTTGACGGCGTGGGAACCAATCCTTTTTACCGGCCTTTCGGGAACAGCATGACGTCCAGCCATTCGTCCAGGTGGCCGTCGAGCCACCAGGCGTCCATGCGCGCGTAGTTGTCGCGGATGAGCTGAAACTGTTTGTCCGGGTCCGCGAATAAACCGTTGACCATGCGGTCGAGCGTGTCCGCCGTGTCGAAGCACGCGTCGGGCGCGATCTGCCTGTAGCTGCCGATATCCTGCACGAACGCGGGCACGCCCTCCGCCCAGGACTCCAGCAGCTTGATCGGGCTCTTGCACTCGTTGAACCGGGAATGCTGAAGCGGCTGAATAAAGAGGTCGGCGCGGATGGTACGCCGCACGCGCGGATAGTCCAGGAACGGGCCGACGGGGATGTACTCGAAGTCGTCTTCGTATTCTTTCAGGGCAGGGGGGAATCCGCCGTGGAAGACGAACTGATACTTGTGCCGGTTTACGACGATCCAGTCCAGAATCCCGGAGAAATCGTCGCCCGCGCCGGTCTGCATCATGTCGAAGTGCGACATGCCACAGGAGAAGCAGATGCGCGGCTTCCGCGATTTCTGCGAGCGGACGCGTTCGAGGACGGCCGTTTCATTGTACGAGTCGAAGAAATAGCGGGGCAGGTAGTTCGGGATGACGCGGAATTTGCTGCGCGGGATCCCGAACTTCTCGCTGTAGTAGTCGGCGAGCGGCGCGCACGTGACCGTGATCGCGTCGCATCCTGCCATGAAGAGCGGGATGGCGTCTTTTCCTTCCTTGAAGATGTCTCGGTAGCAGTTGTAGACGGGGATGTCTTCCATGACGAGGATGTCGTCGATCTCGTAGACGACCGGGAACCGGTATTTCTCCTTCGCGGGCAGGATGACGTCGCGGAACCACCGGATGTCGCAGAGGGCGCATGCGCGCTGCAGACGGAAGGACGAAAGGATCGGGAAGATGGTCTGGTAGTTGAAGAGCAGGCGCACGTCGCAGAAGACCGCGTTGTCATGGACCTGGGACAGCAGCTGCGAGGGGAAAAGGATGCGGTAGTAGGAACATCCGCCGACGTCGATGTGCGTGGAGCCGAAGAGATAGGCCTTCTGCGGGTCCAGCTGGACCGGAGTCTTTTCCGGCTGCGGTTGTTCCGGCTGCGAGGGGACGGTCAGTTTCGGCGGGACGAATTGAATCATGGCGAACTTGGAAAAAGGTTGTCGGAGCCGGCCGGATCGGGGCCGGGGCGAATGGCGAAAACAAATATAACGCAGAAAACCCGAAAAAACAAGCGGCGAATTCCGAAAAACCGGGCGAAAAAGAGGAAAAAAAAGATTTTGAGGTTGAAGTTTCGGGCGGTTCGGTCTATATTTAATGGAATAAACTAACGCCATGACCCCGCCGGCCCGCATGCGACCTCCCTCTCTGCCCGGCGGCCATGGTGCAACAGGAAGACGATCCCATGCTTTTTTGTCCGAAATGCCAGCAGCTTACGCCGACCACGCCGCAGAAACACGACGACGGCACGGTGACGTATCTCTGCAAGAAATGCGGAGACGTCATCCCGCTTCGCTGCGAACTCCGGCCGGGCGAGGTCGTGGCAGGGTTCGAGATTGAGGAGGAGATCGGACGCGGCGCCATGGGGATCGTGTACCAGGCGAAACAGACCAATCTCGACCGGGAAGTGGCGATCAAGATTCTGTCCGACGACAGCGCCAGCGACGAGCTGTATGTGGAACGTTTCTTCCGCGAGGCGAGGGCGGCGGCCAGCCTGTCGCACCCGAACGTGGTGCAGGCCTACGACGCCGGCGTGACCGACGACGGCATCTATTATTTCGTGATGGAAAAGATCACCGGGGAGAACCTGGAGCGCGTGCTGAACAACGTCGGCCCGCTGAACATTCCGCAGGCGCTGGACGTCTTCATTTCCGTCGCCAACGCCCTGTCCTACGCCTGGACGCGCAACCAGCTCAGCCACGGCGACATCAAGCCGGAAAACATCATCATGCGCCTGAACGGGAAGGTGAAGCTCGCCGACTTCGGGCTCGCGCGCCGGGCGAAGGACCCCGAGCTCGCCGACGAGGACATCCGCGCGACGCCCGCCTATGCCCCGCCGGAGATCATCAACGGCGACAAGGACGTCCCCGGGTTCAAGTCCGACATGTATTCCTTCGGCGCCACGGCCTACCATATTCTGATCGGGCATGAACCGTTCGTCGGGACGGACCCCATGAAGGTCTGCGCCATGCAGCTTTCCGATATCCAGACTCCGCTTCGCGAGCTTAATCCGAATATCCCGAAACGACTCTCCGACCTTGTTGACGCCCTCATGATGAAGAATCCTGCGGACAGGCCCGAAGCATGGAGCGACGTGGTCGACGAACTGAAGTCGATTCGCCGGGACATCGCGGCGTCCGCCTCCGCGTCCGATGACCCGTCCGAAGAAAAAACGGACGACGGGACAGGCCGTGTCTCCGCTCCGCCGATGCGAAGGAAGATCCCCGTCGCGGCCGTCGCGGCTGCCGCCGTGCTTCTCCTGGTCGTGATCGCGGTCGTCGTGGCAGTCTCCCTGCGCTCTGGTGGCGGCGGAAGCGGGAATGTTCCGCCTGTATCCGGCAAGCCGTCCGCTCCCGCGGGTCCGGCGTCCGCTTCGACGGTCAAACCCGGTTCCACTTCGGTCCGCGACGAGGCGTTCTACCAGGCGAGATGGAAGATGATCCGGGAGGAGTCCAAAGAGTCCGGCCTGGAGCTGAGGCAGGTCGAGAAGTTTGTCAATGAGGCCGGTGCGAAAGCGCCCGCGGAGGCGGTCCGTGCGCTCGAATCCCTGCGCGCCGCGGAAAACCAGAGCCGTGCGCTGGTCCTTCGGAACGAGCTCCTGGACCAGGCGGCGGCGTTCAAACCGGAGGAGGCGAAGGAACTGGATCCCGATTCGCTGAACAAGCTCTGCCTGTCCGTCATGTCGAAACGCGACGAGCTGAAAAGGCTCGACGATTCCCTGGCCGAACATGTTTTCCTGCCGGAACATCAGAAAGAGGTCGATGCCTATGTGAAACGGCTCGCCGACCTGCATCTTGCCGCGTCCCTGGGCGGAGAGATCGCCATCGGGACGAAGACGGAGCCTGTCAAAACGGACCCGGCGGATCCGGCGCCGGAAAAGGATTCCGGCCCGGTCGTGGCGGAGCCTGTCAAAACGGATCCGGCAGCCTTGGAGCAGGGGCCGATGGATGAAAGCGTCGCCGGAAAGGTGGAGGATTCCAAGCTTTCCCTGAACTATGTGCTCCTGCTGGACTGCCTGCCGAACACGATCGAGGACGAATCGGAACGCGCCGACGCGCTCAGGATGCTGAACGAGCTTCTGGCGGACAAGGCTTTCACAGACGAGATCCCGCGGCGAAACTGCCTCGGCATCCGGAAATTCCTGGTCCTGAATCAGCAGTCGCTCCTGCCGTATCTTGTCGCCGACGAATCCGCCCTGCGCGGCATGAAGCTCTTCCCGCATGCCTATCCGGACAGCATCCTCGACGCCATCTCCGAATCCACATTCCGCCTGAAGGTGCCCGATCAGAAGGCCAGCATCATCCAGAAAGTCTCCTGGAACAAACTCCGCAGGGACGAGGGGGAGGACCGGATCATCGTCACCCTCATCAACAGCCCGCAGCTCGCGAAGCTCTCGGAGGAATTCCGCGAGAACCTGTTTGTGCGCGCCATCTTCCTCGGCGTCGATTCCGAGCTTCTCAAGAAGCGTTTCGAACGCGCTTCCGGCCTGTCCGCCGGGAAAATGGAAGAACTGGGCCGGATCGCCGGTTTCTTCCGGAAGTCCGTGTTCGACGAGGAAGAAGACTGAGCGGCATGCTTGTTCCGCCTGTCGGCCGAGCTCCCGTCAGGCGAGCAGGCCGTCGCCGGACTCTTCGAAAATCCGTCGCGAGGTAAAGCCGTCGAACGCGCCCAAATCGGACAGCGCGGCGAACAGCTCCGAACCGTCGTCGCCGAAATACAGCGTGACCTGTTCGGCGGAGACGCCCGAAACCGTGACGCTGTTTTCACCGTTCGAGTAGGTCAGCGTTTCCGCGTTCCAGTTCGTTTCGCCGCCGGAAATGATGTGCGCCATTTCGAGTTCGTCCTTCGTTGTTTTTGTTCCATACGCTATTGCATCAGTAATATAATACGATGACCTGAATAATCAAGAAGCTTTTCCCCTAAAAATACTTATTATTCATGCGGAGGCCGGTCTTTTTCCGCCCTTTTTCAGGCTATTCGTGCGCGCGAACTTGAAATAAATGGGAAGTGATGCTATTTTATTTGGTATTTTTTCTCAAACGGCAATGACGGGCCGCGGTCCGCGCCCCGCAAAAAAAGGTTTTTCCGCTCCATGATCATCATCCTGAAAGAGAACGCCGATTCCGTGCAGTTCGATGCACTGAAGGACTGGCTCACCAAACAGAACGTCACTCTGCACATCAGCGAAGGCATCCAGCAGACCATCATCGGCCTCATCGGCGACACCTCGCACATCGACATCGACATCATCAAGCAGTTCGATATCGTCGAGGACGTGAAACGCATCCAGGAACCGTTCAAGAACGCCAACCGGAAGTTCCATCCGCTCGACACGGTCGTCGAGGTTGGGCCGGGCGTGAAGGTCGGCGGCGGGTCGTTCGCGGTCATCGCGGGACCGTGCTCCGTCGAAAGCGAGGAGCAGATCATCGCCGTCGCGGAGGCCGTGAAGAAGTCCGGGGCGGACATGCTCCGCGGCGGGGCGTTCAAGCCGCGCACGTCGCCGTACTCCTTCCAGGGGCTCCGCGCGGAAGGCCTGCGCCTGCTGCTCGAGGCGAAGAAAGCCACCGGGCTGCCCATCGTGAC
Source organism: Lentisphaeria bacterium (assembly GCA_017541665.1). Classification (GTDB taxonomy): domain Bacteria; phylum Verrucomicrobiota; class Lentisphaeria; order Victivallales; family UBA1829; genus UBA1732. Next base: position 27,393 of record JAFXYP010000011.1, read on the forward strand.
CGAACTCATGGACCTCTCCCAGCTCGACCTCTTCACCGACGTGGACGTGATCCAGATCGGCGCGCGCAACATGCAGAACTTCGAGCTGCTGAAGCAGATCGGCAAGTGCGACAAGCCCATCCTCCTGAAGCGCGGACTCGCAAACACCTATCAGGAACTCCTGATGAGCGCGGAGTACATCATGGCGTCCGGCAACCAGAACGTCATCCTGTGCGAACGCGGCATCCGCACGTTCGAGACCTACACGCGCAACACGCTCGACATCTCCGCCATCCCGGCGCTGAAGACGCTCTCCCATCTGCCCGTGATCATCGATCCGAGCCATTCCGCGGGCATCGCGCGCTTCGTTTCGCCGCTCTCGCTCGCGGCGACGGCGGCCGGCGCGGACGGCATCATCGTGGAGGTCCACAATAACCCGTCCTGCGCGCTCTGCGATGGCGCACAGTCCATCACGCCTCCCGTCTTCGACGACCTCATGGTCAAGATCCGCCACATCCTGCCCTTCCGCTGCAAGATCAACGCCTGAGGCCGAGCTGCTTCCATGCCGAACACCCCGGACAATCCGTCTCCGCTCGATGCGCACCGGGCCGAGATCGACGCGGCTGACGCGACCCTGCTGCCGGCGTTCATCCGCCGCATGGAGGCCGCCGTCCGCATCGCCGACTGCAAGCTCGCCGCGGACATGCCCGTGAGCCGTCCCGGCCGCGAACATGTGATCCTCGACCGGATCCGCGCTTCCGTGCCGCCCGAATTCGCGGACGACGCCGTACGCCTCTACCGCACGATCCTCGCGATCAGCTGTTCCCGGCAGCGCATCCGCATCCTGAACGCCCGGCTCGGCCGCCGCGTCGTGCTCTGCGGCGTGAAGCACTGCGGCAAGACCTGCCTCGGCAACGCGCTCGCGAAGACGCTCGGTGTGCCGTTCTTCGACACCGACGCCCTGCTGGAGGCCGACGCGGGCAAACCCGTCCGCGCGCTCTACAAGGAGGTCGGCGAGGCGCGGTTCCGCGAGCTCGAGGCGGAGACCATCCGCAAGTTCATTGCCGGTGCGCCTGTACCCGCCGTCGTCGCGCTCGGCGGCGGCGTGGTCTCCAACCCGTGCCTCACACCCGACGACCTGCACGCGCTCGGGCTTATCGTCTGGATGGACGTCCCCGTCCCCACCGCGTTCGAACGCATGGCGCGCGAAGGGCTCCCGCCGTTCCTGGCGGACAAGCCCGACCCCTCCGTCGAATTCAACCGCATCTGCGCCGTCCGCCGTCCGGTCTTCCGTGCGGCTGCCGACGCCGTGCTCGAACTGCCCGAAGTCCTCCCCGTGGAGGAAGCGGTCGACCGTCTCCTCATCGTCCTCGAATCGAAAGTGATCTCCCAATGAGCTCCAACACCTTCGGCACCCTGTTCCGCGTCACCACCTTCGGCGAATCCCACGGCGCCGCCCTCGGCTGCGTCGTCGACGGCGTCCCCGCCGGGCTTCCGGTTGACCTCGATTTTCTGAAATCCGAACTCGTGCGCCGCAGGCCCGGCCAGTCCGGCATGACGACCCCGCGGCAGGAGGCCGACGAACCGGAGATCCTGTCCGGCGTGCTGAACGGCGTCGCGACCGGCGCCCCGCTCGCCATCCTCTTCCGCAACACGAACCAGCACAGCGCCGACTACGATGCCATCGCAAACCTCTTCCGCCCCGGGCATGCCGACTATGCGTGGGAACGCAAGTTCGGATTCCGCGACGCACGCGGGGGAGGGCGCACCTCGGGACGCGAGACCGTCGCGCGGGTGGCGGCCGGAGCCATTGCGAAAATGCTCCTCGCAAAATATGGTGTTAAAGTCCGCGCCTGCACGCTCGAAGTCGCCGGGATCCGGGCGCAGACCGTCGACTGGGACCAGGTCGAACGCAATCCCGTCCGCGCGCCGGACGCCGAAGCCGCCGCCCGCATGGCGGAAGCGGTCAATGCCGCGCGCGCCGACCACGACAGCGTCGGCGGCGTCATCCTCTGCGAAGCGCTCGGGCTTCCCGCCGGACTCGGCGAACCCGTTTTCGACAAGCTGGACGCCCTCACCGCGCACGCCATCCTCTCCATCGGCGGTGTGAAGGGGATCGAATTCGGTGCGGGATTCGGCGCCGCCGCCATGCGCGGCAGCGTCCACAACGACCCGATCCTGCCCGGCGGCAAGTTCGCCTCGAACAACGCGGGCGGCGTGCTCGGCGGCATCTCGAACGGCGACGTCTTCACGTTCCGCTGCGCCGTCAAGCCCACGGCGTCCATCGCGCGTCCGCAGCAGACCGTCGACCGCGGCGACGCGCCCGCGGAGATCTCCACGCCCGGACGGCACGACCCGTGCCTCGCGCCGCGCATGGTCCCGGTCGTCGAAGCCATGACCGCCATTGTCCTCGCCGACCTCCTGCTCCTCTCGCAGACCAGCCGCCTCGGCTGAACCGAAGAGTCGACGCCCCGTCTGTCTCCGTTTATTGATCGCGTTTTATCTCGGACTCGATCATCTGAAGCACCTCGGCGATCGTGTTCTCGGGGGAGATCAAAGACGTGTCAACGAGCGGGATGTCGCTTCCGACGACAAGGAATTGTTTTAATCTGGCCCAGGCGCTTTTCTTTTCCCGTTCTCTGGGGGAGAGAATATAAAACAGGTCGTTTACAGTATCCGTGTCGGCATTGAACGAGTCATAACGAATGCCTTCGAGAGGTGCCAACGCCAAAAAAGAGTCGGTCGGAAGGAACATGGTATTGGGCCAGCCGTTGTTGCCCCGAATGCATTCCAGAATTTCATGTGTCTCCTGTCCTGAATAATGCAAGGAATGCCACATCGTTTCTATCTCATTCTTGAAAGAAACTCGCGACAACAATTTCCGCCTGACCATTTTTCTAAACTTACAGTTCGCACCGAAGAAAGGAACGGTGGAAAAAAAGCCGAAAGTGCTTTTGGGAGGGAAAACGATTCGTTTCATTTGAGTCAAAAGCTTTTTGTCCTTGGCTGTATCAGATGAATATAGTCCAGGTCTCCTCGTTATCGTTGCGTTTCGGTGCCTTCCGATTCCCTTGCATCCAGAAGTTTCCGTTCGCGCTCGATTTCCTTTTTCAATTCATCCTCGCTGGGAAGATAGAGCAGATATTTGGATGCAAAAAGTTGCTTGTTTTCATGGAGAATGGAATACTTGACGATTGCCTCGTTGCGATTGGAGCACAATACGATACCCAAAGTGGGGTTATCGTCTTCTTTGCGGTATTGCTCCTCGTACAAACGGATGTATCCATCCATCTGTCCGATATCCTGATATGTGAGTTCTCCCAATTTCAGGTCTATCAGGACATAGCATTTCAGCAGGCAGTTGTAGAAGACAAGGTCAATGTAAAAATCCTGATCGTCAAAGCGAATACGCTTCTGACGGGCGACAAAGCAGAATCCTTTTCCAAGTTCAAGCAGGAAGGACTGCAGATTGTTGATCAGCCCTTCTTCGATATCCTTTTCGTGGAGATTGGGATAATCTTTCAGGTCAAGGAATTCTAAAACATAGGGATTGCGAATAATGCTTTCAGGTTCCAGTTTGGCAAGAGCGATGTTTTCTTTCGCATCGGTCTTGGTGGACTGTTTGTCCGCGGAGAGCAGCATGCGATCGTAGTACAGCACGGAAATCTGCCGTTCCAACTCTCTGCTCGACCAGTTTTCGGCAACCGCTTCGTTCATATACCAGTCGCGGGCATCCAGGTTTTCAACACGGAGTAAAAGACGGTAATGGGTCCAACTCAATTCGTGACGCAGTGCGTCACATTTTGGAAATGCCTGATAGAAGAGTCTCATGTATCGAAGATTGCTGGCATCAAATCCCTTCCCGAAATCCGCGGTCAGCCGTTCCGCCAACTCCGCCAAGACTCTCTTGCCGTATTCAGCGCGAACTTCCCCTTTTTGCTCATCTTCCACGATGAGGCGGCCGATTTGCCAATAGGCCTGCACCATTGCGAAATTAACCGCCTTGTATGCGCTCTGCCGTGCCGTTTCCAGCACTTGCCGGATGGCGCCGTACAGATTTGAGTTGAAGTGATTCAGTCTGTTGTCCATGCTTTACCTCACGTTATTCTTCGCTGTTCTCCGATGTTTGCATATTGAATGCAGAGAAAGTGTCCCTCGCGAATCAGCGTGTCTCAGTATTCCGGAAGTAATATAGCAGAGAACACTTCGAAATCAAATCCGTTTCCTTTTTTCTGCACAAAAGAATCCCCGGTCCGCCGTGAAGCGAGCCGGGGAAATCTGTATTGAGAAAACCTGAGAAAACCGCCGCGGGAAACCAATGATGTCGCGCGCGGCGGAGAGTTCGGAGACTCTTATTTCTTTTTCTCGTATTCGTTTTTGACCTTGTCCGTGCGGAACGGATAGGCGGGGAAACCGTCCTTGTTCATGAGGTTGACGTCGCCGCGGTACATGATGTAGGCGAAACGGACGGTCTTGGGCTCCTTGACCTGGGCGGAGGAGACTTCGACGGTGTCGCCGACGATCTTGGCATCGGCCCAGACGAACTTGCCGTCGGCGCCCGCGATCGCGAACGCGCCGGGAGCCTGTCCGTCAGAGGTGGTGAGGCCCTTGCCGACGTTCTTGAAGTGGATGATGCACTTGTCGCCCTTGACGTCCATGTGGTCGTAGACCGGGCCGACGCCGAGTTCGCCGCCGAAATACTTCCATTCCACGAGCTTGGCGAGGCGGTAGCCGAGGGTCTGCTTGTCGCGCGGGTGGATGTCGGACTGGTCGCCGATGTCCATCAGGGGGACGCTGCTGACGTTCTCATAGATGTAGGACATCTCGTCCTGGATCTCGCGGGTGAGCGCCCAGCCGTCGACTTTGCTGCCCATCGGGGGCTTGCTCTTCCACTGGTCTTCGGGGAGACGGTTCATCGGGGTCCACTGCTCGAAACCGGCGAGCTGGCAGATGACCCACGGCTGCTTCGGATCGTTGAACTTCTCGCGCCAGCCTTCGATGAGCATCTTGTGGAGGTCGTAGTAATCGGTGTTGCCGGTGTTGGATTCGCCCTGGTAGAAGAGGACGCCGCCGATGGTGTACCTGGTCCAGGGATGGGCCATGGCGCCCCACATCGTCCCGGGGAACTTCTCGCTGGAGAACTGGCCGCCGCGGGCCTGTCCGGTCGCCGGGTTCGCCGCGCCTGCGACGAGGGCGCTTTCGATCTGCTTGGCCTCGTTGCGGTTGTGCTTGATGAACTCGCTGTCCGGGATGAAGGTCTCGATGTTGACGCCGCCCCACGCGATCATGACGAGGCCGACCGGGATGTCGAGGTCCTTCTGGAGCTGGCGGGCGAAGAAATAGCCCGCTGCGGAGAAGTTCGGGACGGTCTGCGGGCTGCATTCCATCCAGACGCCGGTATTCCTTCCCGCGCCGACGATTTCATCGAACTCGTCGCCGGGGGCCTTGGTCTTCGGGACTTCGAACAGGCGGATGCGCGGATAGTCGGCCGCCGCGGCTTCCTGCTGGTGGTTCTTGATCTGGATCATGGTGTTGCCGGTGGAGACGGGCAGTTCCATGTTGGACTGGCCGGCGCAGATCCAGACTTCGCCGATGAGCACGTTGTCGAACGTGATGGTGTCGGCGCCGTCGGTCACTTTCACCTTGTACGGGCCGCCCGCTTCAAGCGGTTCGACCTTGGCTTCCCATTCGCCGCTGGCGTCGGCCTTCGCGGTGGCGGGTTTGGCCTTCGTGCCTTCGATCGTGACCGTGACGGTCTTGCCGGGGTCGGCCTTGCCGGAGAACTTGATCGGGGCGCGCCGCTGGAGGCACATGTTGTTCTGGAAGATGTTGTGGCAGGAGAGCTGTGCCGCGTACGCGCTGGGGAGCGCGAGGAGAGCCGAGACTGTCGCCGCGAGGAGGAGAACCATTTTCTTCATATGAATTCTTTCCTGACTTGGTTGGTTTGGGTGGTTATGATGGTTGGTTTGGTTGTATGGGTTGTCTGTTGAGAAAGATTTCGAAGCATTTTGAGCTTGTTTCAGCTCAAAACACCGATTCTTTCTCACAATATATACCGATTCGCCGCAAAATACAAGAGGAACTTCCCGTTTTTAAACCGTTTTTTTGAATTCCCCGCTCCGGCATTCGCTTCAAGTCGTGCCGCACTCGAAGATGGAAGAAACGGTCTGATATGCAACGGCACCAGCGCCTTCCCTTTTCGGTCCGAACGAATGCGACTGTCCGGCAGCAGCGGCACATTCGGGAATTTTTTTTTGATTATTTTTCGAGATAAAAGCTTGTATTCCTTTAAAACAATTAGTATATTATTGCGTTTTCATAATCAGGAAATCATGTAACCATTCATTTTCAATAAGGTTTTCCGTTATGGCCCAATACGATATCGTCAAAGGTGTCAAAAGCTCCGGCCTCACTCTAAATGAAAACGACAATATGTTCGTTTACAAGGGTGGCTCCGCAATCTCCACCAGTGTCAAAACCGGACATCTGAATATTTTCTCGGGAGGAAAAACGTTTACCACCTGGGTCGACTTCAATGGCCTTGTCACGGTCTTATCCGGCGGCATAGCGAGCCAGACCAATCTTTCCAGCACCTTCGCAAGCATGCACCTTTCCGGCGGCACGGCAAACCTGACCGTGATTCAGTCAAACGGAAGGCTGGATGTCCTGACGGGCGGCGTCGCGAACCACACCTATGTTCTTGGCGGCTCCCTGATCATCTCCAACGGCGGCAAAGCTGTCAATACGGAACTTGACAGAGGCGGCATTGCCACCGTCCTGTCCGGCGGCAGCATGATAAACACCCGCATCAGTTCCTATAAGGATACCACCGGAGCATACAAGGATTCCAGCGGCAAATTGCATGTCTCTTCCGGCGGAAGTGTGACTTCGGTCACCGTTTTCTCCGGCGGCTCCCTGATCGTTTCCAACAGCGGGGAGGCGAACAAAGCTATGGTCTCCTCCGGCGGCAGCGCGATCGTTTTAGCCGGCGGGAAAGCGAACAGCACCATGGTGTCTTCCGTCGGCAGGCTGATCGTCTCCAACGGCGGCTCGGCTGTCGGGACCACGGTCAGCGATGGCGGCAGGATGGTCGTTTCCATCGGCGGAGTTGCGGGCAATACCACGGTTTCCTCCGGCGGCAGCATGGTCCTCTCCAGCGGCGGCACGGCGACCAAGGCGACCGTCAAAAAGGGCAACGTCATCGTTTATTCGACCGCTTCCATGACGGACCTCAAACTCAGCGGCGGTTCCCTTTACATCCAAAACGGTGCGATCGTCAATTCGATCACGAACAAGGGCGCGGAACTGACGATAGAGAAAGGCGCCGTCGTCGACAATTACAAGGGCAATCCCGTGAAATTCCCGGACTGCGACGGCGGATGGAACAACTACCTGTCCAGCGGGACCGGACCGGAGGCGATCAATACGAATGTCACCAATAAGGCCGCGGTCAAAATGGCTCCAGCCACCGCAAAGATCCAGATGGACACGAACAATGTCTCCTACAACGGACTGAGCAACTACGTCGGATACGGAGACGAAGCGGATTTCGAGAAGATCTCCCTGAACTATGCCGCGACACTGTCCTTTATCGTTTCCGCCACGGGTGCGACGAAATTCACGATCTGGAGCCTGACTTCCGGCACGAAGGTGAAATCCCTTCAGGCGACTTCGCTGAAGAAGAATGCGAAGACCGGAGAATACTATGTGGAAACGAAAGGTCTTCTGCTCGAGGCGGACACTTATTACATTTCCGTGCAGTCCACCGATGCGAAAAAAGGCGGCAACGCCTACTATAGTGTCGCCATGAACAGCGAAAGCGTGTTCTATTCCAAGGGAAAGAGCTTCGATAACGACTGGAATGCTTTCGTCAAGGACAATTACACCGGAGAAGGTTATCTCGGGATTGTCGACGGCAAGAAGGAAAAACTGGTCGCCAACGAGTGGGTCGGCTACACGGACCCGATCGATTTCCGGAAATTCAAGCTCGCC
>JAFXYP010000012.1 GCA_017541665.1 Lentisphaeria bacterium
ATCAAGCACCTGCAGCAGACCGAGCGCATCCGTTCGTTCCTGTCCGGCAGCCTGTTCTACACCGCGCTGGAACTCCTCTCGCTGCTGGTCTTCCTGCCGTTCCTGTTCATCTACAGCCCGGTCCTGACCGGCGTCGTGCTGCTCTTCACGTTCATGATGGCCGTGGTCATCGCGGTCCTCATCAAGCCGTTCCAGCACCGCCTCGAAGAGCTGTACATGGCGGAAGGCAAACGCCAGGCGATGCTCGTTGAGACCATCCACGGCATCCGCACCGTGAAATCCCTCGCGCTCGAGCCCACGCAGCAGCGCAAATGGAACGACACGGCGGCGTTCGCGATCACGCGCTATTTCCGCGTGGCGCAGATCTCCATCACGGCCAGGACGCTCTCCGGCCTCATCGAAAAACTCATGTTCATCGCCATCATCTGGATCGGCGCGCTCGCGGTCTTCTCCGGCGACCTCACCGTCGGCAAGCTCATTGCCTTCCAGATGCTCTCCGGGCGCGTCACCGGCCCGCTGGTCCATATCGTCGGCCTCGTCCACGAATACCAGCAGACTCTCCTCTCCGTCCGCATGCTCGGCGTCGTCATGAACTGCCCGCAGGAGCAGGTCGGCGGATCCCTCCACCACCAGCTCCAAGGCGAGCTCTCCATCGAGAACGTCAACTTCCGGTACTCCCCGGACACCCCGATGGTCATCAAGGACTTCAACCTCCACATCTCGCCCGGCTCCACCATCGGCCTCGTCGGCCGTTCCGGTTCCGGCAAGACCACGCTCACCAAGCTCATCCAGGGACTCTATCCCCTCCAGACCGGCATCATCAAATATGACGGCATCGACATCCGCGAAATCGACCGAGCGTCTCTCCGTTCCGCCATCGGCATCGTGCTGCAGGACAACTACTTCTTCTACGGCACCGTCCGCGAGAACCTGTCCCTCACGAAGAAGGACGCCACCATGGAGGAGATCATCTACGCCGCACGCCTGGCAGGCGCCGACGAGTTCGTCCAGAAGATGAGCCGCGGATACGACTCCCTCCTCGAGGAAAACGCCTCCAACCTGTCCGGCGGACAGCGCCAGCGCCTCGCCATCGCACGCGCGCTCCTTCCGAACCCGCGTTTCCTCATTTTCGACGAAGCCACCAGCGCGCTCGACCCGGAAAGCGAGACCATGGTCCGCAAGAATCTGAACATGATCGCCAGAAACCGTACGGTGTTCATCATTTCGCACCGCCTCTCCGTCCTCTGCCGCGCCGACAGGATCGTGGTCATGGACCACGGCGACCTGATCGAGCAGGGCACGCACAAGGAACTGCTCGAACAGGGCGGTATCTACGCCGACTTCTGGAAACAGCAAATGGGGTTTAACGAAGATGAGCAATAAAAATACAAGCAACGTGCCCGTCAAGACAATGAAATCCGCGCAGGAGTTCCAGCCCGATGCCATCATGCTGGAAACCCATGCGCCCCCCGTCCCGCTCCACATCATCTGGTACATCATCATCGCACTCGTCATCGGCTTCATCGTCTGGGCCTGCTACGCCCACATCGACAAGGTCGTCGTCGCCTCCGGAAAGATCGTCACCGAGCGCCCGAACATCGTCATGAAGCCCTTCGAACGCGCCACCGTCCAGAAAGTGCACGTCCGCACCGGCCAGGTCGTGAAGGAAGGCGAACTGCTCTTCACGTTCGACCAGACCAACAACAAGGCCGAGCTCGAACGCATCTCCGAACAGCTCGCCGCGTTCAAGGCGCACCGCGACCGCCTGCAGGCGGAGATCGACGGCTACGACAAGGAGTTCAAGCTCCCCGCGAACCCGAACCTCTTCGAGATTCTCCAGCACAACGCCTTCGAGGCACGCAAGAACTCCTACAACGGCCGGCTCCTCTCCTATGACGCCACCGAGGCGCGCTACCAGAAGACGCTCGAACAGCTCCACATCTCCATGGAGAAGTTCGAAGCCCGCAAGGACAAGCTCGACGAGATCGAAGCCATGATGAAGGGGTTCGAGGACACCCGCGTGGTCAGCCTCCGCGACTACCTGAACATCCAGGTCCAGGTCATCGAAACCGCCATCTCCGTCGACCAGCAGAAGGTCTCCATCGTCGAAAACGAACAGGCCATCAAGTCCGTCAAGGCCGAACGAGACTCCTTCATCAGCGACTGGCACCGCCAGATCTACGAGGAACTCGTCGACATCGACCGCAACATCAGCTCGCTCCAGCAGCAAATCGTCCAGACGGCGCGCATGGTCCAGTACACCGAGCTCCGCTCCCCTTGCGACGCCGTCGTCCACGAGATCGCGCCGTTCCAGGAAGGCTCCGCGGTCCGCGAGGCAGAATCCCTGATCACCCTGATCCCGATCAACGAGAAGTTCGAGGTCGAGGTCTATGTCCCCGCCAAGGACATCAGCTGGGTCCGCCTCGGCCAGACCTGCCGCATCAAGTTCGACACCTATCCCTTCCAGCAGTGCGGCACGCGCGAAGGCAAGATCACCTACATCTCCGAGGATGCGTTCACCGGAAACGAACGCATGATGTCCGACGATGCCATGACCGGCGACGCCGGCGGACGCCTCAGCAAAATGGCGCGCGGCACTACCTACCAGGCGCGCATCGAGCTCGAACCCGGCGATTTCCGCGGCTGGGCCAAGGGCGCGAGGATCCTGCCCGGCATGACCGTCAATGCCGAGATCAAGGTCGGCGACCGCACCGTCATCAACTACATCATCAATCCCTTCGTCAAGGCCCTTGACGAATCCGCCCGCGAGCCGTAACGGGCTCCGCATCCCCAAAACCGGCGGACGGTATAAAAACGCCCGCCGGACCTCACCGCCGCTTCCGCATGCCGGGGGCGGCGGAGTTCTTTTTCATCAGGAGGAACCCGGTGTTTTCACGCGTGCCGTCCGCTCCCGTCTTCCGGGAAACAGGCGAAAACGCTGTTTTTTCCAAACAAAATCCCGTTTCCGGCTTGACATTTCCGGATAACGCGGTATATTAATACCCTGTCTCTTGTATTTGAAAATCAACCTTATATAATTTGGAGAACGAAAAATGGCACATAAAAAAGGCCAGTCCAGCAGCCGTAACGGCCGCGACAGCAAACCGAAAATGCGTGGAGTGAAAGCCTACGGCGGGCAGTTCGTCACCGCGGGCAGCATCATCGTCAGACAGTGCGGAACGCACATCCATCCGGGCAAGAACACCGGCCTTGGCCGCGATTTCACCATCTTCGCCCTCTGCGACGGTCATGTCAAATTCAACAAAAAAGCCCAGAGATCCGTGGAAATCGTCCCCATCGCGGAAACCATCCCCACGGAGGCTGCCGCTCAGGCGTAATCCCTGCGGCGTTCCCTCTACCTCATTTTTTGTTTCCTCTTGCCCCGGTGTACGCTGTCGTCTGCCGGGGTATTTTTGTAACTTGCAATATCGGCGCAGAGGCGGAATCCGCCTCGATCCGCGCCAACTACAGGTAACGGTTCATGTTTGTTGATCGCGCTGAAATCACTGTCAAGGCCGGAAACGGCGG
>JAFXYP010000013.1 GCA_017541665.1 Lentisphaeria bacterium
CGAGCGAGACGTAGAGCGACGGGCTGAACTTCTTCAGGAGGATCTCGACGATCTGGACGAGCGCCGCGATGACCACGATGAAGAGCAGGATGCGCGTGAACGACAGGTCGACGGTCTGGCCGTTGATCGTGAAGGTCCGTGTGACCAGGAATCTGTTGAACAGCGCGGTGACGAACGAAGCGAGCGTCATGACGAAGATGACGGCCCCGGACATGCCCAGCGCGGTTTCGATGCGCTTGGAGACGCCGAGGAACGGACAGATGCCGAGGATGCGCGAGAGCACCACGTTGTTTACGAGGATGGCTCCCACGGTCAGCACCAGTATTTCGTTGGTATCCATAGCTTGTATTTGACCTTGTTTGAACTTGTTTTATCGGGGCTGGACCTTACTTCGCGGCGATCCGGGAGACGCGGAAGATGGTGATCGTGGAGGCCGGGACATCGTCATAGAAGCCCTTGGACGTCGTCGGGACGGCCTCGATGGCGCGCACGACGTCCATGCCGTCGGTGACCTGTCCGAAGACGCAGTAGCCGAACCCGCGCGGGGTCTCGTCCTGGTGGTCGAGGAAGCTGTTCGGGGCGGTGTTGATGAAGAACTGGCTGGTGGCGCTGTCGACGACGGCGGTGCGCGCCATGGCGATGGTGCCGACCTTGTTCGAGAGGCCGTTTCCGGCTTCGTTCCTGATCGGGGCCTTGCCGGGGACGTTGCGGAGATTTGCGTCCAGGCCGCCGCCATGGATCATGAAGCCCTTGATAACGCGGTGGAAGATGGTGCCGGCATAGTAATTGTCGTCGACGTATGCGAGGAAATTCGCGACCGTGACGGGGGCTTCCTTCTCGAAGAGCTCGACGGTGATGTTTCCGAGGGAGGTCTCGATCAGTACTTTCGTGTTTTCAGACATGGTGGATCCTTTGGGTTAATGAGTGTGAAAAAGGCAGCATGTCTTAAATATAGTACATAGGAACGTTTTTTTCAATGTTCGGAGGCGCTTTTTTTGGGAGATTCGGGTTTTTTTCGTAAAAACCTGAAATAAGGTTTGCATTTCCCCGTTGGGGCGTTATATTTACTCCGAATGTCGAAACGGCCGCACTTCAGGCGGACGCCCGGCATCTTCCCTAAAAAATTCATACATAAAAACCATATCAACCAAGAAAGGGTTTCCTTCGATGATCAACCCCGTTTTTGCCGCCGCTTCCCCCGGAAACATCGCAATGCTGATCGCAGCTTTGCTTGTCATCCTGTTCATCCTGATCCTCACGTTCATCTCCCGCTACAAGAAATGTCCGCCCGACCAGATCATGGTCATCTACGGTAAGACCGGCGGACAGCGCGCCGGCCGCTGCATCCACGGCGGCGCCGCGTTCGTGTGGCCCGTGATCCAGGATTACGGATTCGTCTCCCTGCGCCCGATGCAGCTGGACGTGAACCTGCAGAACGCCCTGTGCCGCCAGAACATCCGCATCAACGTGCCGAGCGTGTTCACGGTCGGCATCAGCACGGACGAGTCCCTGATGGGCAACGCCGCGAACCGCCTGCTCGGCCTGCGTCAGGAATCCATCGCCGACCTGGCGAAGGACATCATCCTCGGCCAGCTGCGTCTCGTGATCGCGTCCATGACCATCGAGCAGATCAACGCCGACCGCGAGACGTTCCTCCGCAACGTCGAGGAGAATGTGGCCGACGAACTGAACAAGATCGGCCTGCATCTCCTGAACGTCAACATCACCGACATTACCGACGAGAGCGGCTACATCGACGCCATCGGCAAGCGCGCCGCCGCGGAAGCCATCAACAAGGCCCGCGTCGACGTCGCCGAAGAAGAGCGGAAGGGCGGAATCGGCGAAGCCGAAGCCCGCAAGGTCCAGCGTATCGCCGTGTCCGAAGCCGAAGCCCAGGCGCAGACCGGTGAAGCCAACGCCGACAAGGAACGCCGCGTGGCCGTGAAGCAGGCCGAAGCCGCCGCACAGGCCGGTGAAGCCGAAGCCGAAAAGGAACGCCGCATCGCCGTGAAACAGGCCGAAGCCACCGCAATCGAAGGCGAGAACGTCTCCGCCATCAACATCGCCAAGTCCAACGCCGTCCGCGCCGAGCAGGAAGCCGCCGCGCACCAGGCCGCCGAAGCCGCGAAACGCATCGCCGAGGCCATGATCCGCAAGGCAGACTTCGAGGCCGAACAGCAGGCGCAGATCGCACGCGCGAAAATGGAAGAGGAAAAACAGCGCGCCGAAACGATCGTCGCCGCCCGCATCGACAAGGAACAGCGCATCATCGAGGCAGAGGCTGTTGCCGCCAAGATCGAGACCGAGGCACGAGGCCAGGCCGCCGCGATCTTCGCCAAGTACGAAGCCGAGGCAAAGGGTAATTTCGAAATCCTGAAGGCCAAGGGCGACGGCTACCGCATGATCGTCGAATCCTGCGGCAAGGACGCCGATGCCGCGGCCAAGATGCTCCTCGTCGAAAAACTCGAGGAGATCGTCAAGCTCCAGACCGAAGCCATCAGCAACATCAAGATCGACAAGGTCACCGTCTGGGATTCCCCCAACGGACGCGCCGACGGCAAGTCCTCCACCGCCGGGTTCCTCAGCGGCATGATGCAGAGCCTGCCCCCGATCCACGACGTCGCCGCCATGGCCGGCATCGAACTGCCGAAGTACCTCGGCGAAATGAAGGACCAGAGCGCGAAGGACGCTTCCGCCGACCAGGCCGAATGACCTTCGAGGAGAAGGGGCGCAGCCGTTTCGGCGGTATCATGACTGTCCGCCGGGACTAAGCGTCCCTTCTGTGCCTGCAAAGTTTTTGAGATTACATGAGCGATTTAGTCAAGCTGGAACACATCCTCGGGATCCGATTCCGCGACGAAGCCGTCTACAAGGAGGCTCTGACCCATAAATCGTTCGCCGCCGAGCATCAGCTCGCCTACGACAACCAGCGGCTGGAACTCCTCGGCGATGCCGTCGTCCAGATCATCCTGACCGATTACCTGTACCGCCGCTATACGGACCTGCAGGAGGGCGACCTCACGAAGATCCGCTCCGCCATGGTCAACCAGGACGCGCTCGCCCGGTTCGCGCGCGACATCTCGCTCGGGTCGTTCCTTCTGCTCGGGCGCGGCGAACTCGAGCTGAACGGGCAGGACCGTGACTCCACGATCTCCGACGCGTTCGAATCGCTCATCGGAGCGGTTTACCTCGACCACGGGCTTCAGGCCGCGGCGGACCTTTTCCTGCCCATCCTTCTCAAAAACTACCCCGACCCGGCGGAAAGCCTGCAGGAGATCAATCCGAAGGGCATCCTCCAGGAATACACCCAGCAGAAGGCGCAGGGCGTGCCTCAGTACCGCGTGGTGGCCGTCACGGGCCCCGCGCATGCCCCCCGGTACGAAGTCGAGGTCCTCATCAGGGACAAGGTCGTCGCGCGGGGCACCGCCAGCAGCCACAAGCTCGCCGAACGCGAAGCCGCCCGCGCCGCCGTGCATATCCTGCTTCATCACGGCGAAGACAAGGACAGTCCCGACGGAGAGGAGTGATTCGAACGTATGGACCCTGACCGCATTTTCCCCTCATTTACCATCCACACTCCGCGCGACATCGTGTTCGGACGGGGCAAATCCGCGCTCCTTCCTTCGCTCCTGCCCGCGTCCGTGAAACGCGTCCTCGTCGTTTCCGGGCGCCATGCGGCAGGTGCCGAGGCGAAAACGATCGCGGATGCCCTGACAGCCTCGGGACGCGAGGTGCGCATCTTCGCCGAGACCATGGCGGAGCCTTCGCCGGGCGCAGTCGACACGGCCTCGGCAGCCGTCCGCGCATGGGGCGCCGACGCCGTCGTGGCGATCGGCGGGGGCAGCGTGATCGACACGGCGAAAGCCGCCGCAGCGCTGGCCCGTCTTGATGGTTCCTGCATTGAGTATTTCAAAGGATCCCGCGAACTGAATGTCACGGATCGTCCGTTCTTCGCCGCGTTGCCGACGACGAGCGGGACCGGCGCGGAGATGACGAACAATTCCGTCCTCACCGACCCTGCGACCATGATCAAGAAATCCATCCGGCATCCGGGCATGACCGCCGACCTGGCGGTCGTCGACCCCGACCTGACGATGAACTGTCCGCGCGGCGTGACGGTCGCGAGCGGCCTGGATGCGCTGGTGCAGGCGGTGGAGGCATTCGTTTCGCCGAAGGGGACGGACTACACGCGTGCGCTGTCGAAAGCCGCCGCATGCAAGCTTTACGGTGCGCTGAAGAGTCTCACGCTTGAACCATGGAAGCCCGCCGCGGATCCGTTCATGCCCGACGCCGGATTCCGCGTTGACATGGCGGAAGGCTCCATGCTTGCCGGGATGGCGTTTGCGCACGCCGGGCTTGGCGCGGTCCACGGGCTGGCGCATCCGGTCGGCTCGCTGCTGCACGTCCCGCACGGAGTTTCCTGCGCCATCCTGATGCTTCCGGTATTCCAGTTCAACATGAACGTCTGCGGTCGTCTCTACGGCGAACTCGCCCATGCCTTCCTGCCGAAGGAGGATCGTCCCGATGCCGCGCTGTTCATCGCGGCGATGCGGGAACTTTCCCTCGGGCTCGGGGTGCCGGACCATCTGCGCGACTACGCCCTCTCCGAAGAGCATCTGCCGTTCATCGTGGCGAACTGCCGCAGCAACAGCATGAAGAACAACCCGGAGCCCATGAGCGACGAGCAGGTGGAAACGCTGCTCCGCTCCCTCATTTGATCCCTATGCTGGAAAAAAAGGGAGTCCGGGACAAGGACGGCTTATTTGAGCTTGTCCGGGACGGCGAACGGTTTGATCTCTTCCTGAAGAGCGGCCGCGAACTGCGTGAAGAGGTATTTCGCCATGTCGTCGGGGAGGGCGATGTGGATCGCGACTTCGGCGTCCTTCCGCGTGACCGTAAACGCGTTGACGAGTTCGGGCGGTATCCTGCCGAGCTTCGCCGCCTCGCTGTAGACCTGTGCGATCGTATCCTGGCAGGATTTCTGTATTTTCAGCGCGGCATCGGCCGATTTCGCGGGCATGGCGATCTCCGCATGGACCGGTCGCTTGTCCGCCGCATCGCGGACGATGTGGAACGAAATGCTTTTCAGTTCGCCCAGCAGGGGGTATTCCGGTGTGGCGCCGGGTTCCGGCCAGACATACGCCATGGCGGCGCCGTCCGGGATTGCCTTCAGCAGGGATGCGGCGGATACGGCGGACACGTTTTCCTTCGGTATTTTTTCCCCCGATTCCGACGGGTCTTCGGCGGGCTCGGGCGGTCTGTTTGCCGTGAAGAGCAGCCAGTCCTTCGCCGGGAATGCGATGCGGAAGGAACCGCTGTCGGGGACGGTCAGGTTGAACGACGGATCGTCCGTGCCGCCGGTTTCCGTCCAGGCGATCCCGTCGCCGAGGACTTTGTATTTCAGGATGTATCGGACGGTCGAGGGTGACGCGGTGGAATGAAGCAGAAAGCCATCGTCGCCCACGGCGAGCGAATGCACCCTGATGCTGATATGCTTTTCTTCGAGTTTGCCGAGAATCTCCTCATAGGCGAGGAGAAGCGGATTGTTCCTCGCGTCCGGCAGGAACGGTGCGTTCCTGACCTGTTCCGGCGATAGAAGCGTGACCGGGCCGGGCATGCCGGGGAAGTAGTCGCCGGCCGGGTGGGCGGACAGCGGAGCCGCGAGTCCGAGCAGGAATGCGGACATGCCGATGCACATGGCGCGCGCATGGAAAAGGAACGGTGTTCTCATGGGGGCAGTCTCCCCTCAGCGGTGCCTTCTGTCCGTGACGCGGAATAGATTGCCTTCGGGATCCGGGTACTGAATGGCGCGGACTCCCATCTGTTCGCATGGCACGCCTTCGGCGGAAGCCGTCGCGGCCCCGAAACTGCGGTAGCGCTTTTCGAATTCCTCGAGGGAATCGATGAAGAACAGGAATTCCGTGCGGCCGTGCGGGGGCAGGGGAGCCTTGCTCGAGGCGGCCTGCTCCAGGCAGAAGGAAGCGCCGTCAAGCTTGAATTCGACCCAGACGTTGCTGTTCATGACGGGGTCGCCAAGCCCGATGACGTCGCGGTAGAAGGCGCGCTCCGCCGCGAGGTCGGAGACCGAGAGGACGAAACTTGTGCGGGGTGTCATTTTCTTGCGGCTCCTGAATGCGGGGTCAAAGGACGAATGCCGGGCCCAGATAGATCTCGCGGGCCTCTTCGCTGTTGATGAGGTAGTCGGAGTCGCCTTCGAGGCAGACCTTGCCGTCGGCCATGAGGTACGCGCGGTTCACGCAGGAAAGCGTCTCGCGGACGTTGTGGTCGGTGATGAGGATCCCGAGCCCCATGTCGCGGAGCTTCTTGATGATCTTCTGGATCTCGTAGACGACGATCGGGTCGACGCCGCTGAAGGGTTCGTCGAGCATGATGAACGAGGGGTTCGTGACGAGTGCGCGCGTGATTTCGAGGCGGCGGCGCTCCCCGCCGGAGAGCGTCATGGCCTTCTGTTTCGCGAGGTCCGTGAGTTTGAACATCTCAAGGAGGTTCGCAAGGCGTTCCTTGCGTTCCGCCGCGGAGATGTCGAGCGTCTGGAGAATGGAAAGGATGTTGTCCTCGACGGAGAGCTTGCGGAAGATCGTGGGTTCCTGCGCCAGATAGCCCATGCCCATGCGTGCGCGTGCGTACATTGGGTAATGCGAGACGTCCACGCCCTTGAAATAGACGGCCCCCTCGTTCGGCTTGATCAGTCCGGTGACCATGTAGAAGCTCGTGGTCTTGCCGGCACCGTTCGGGCCGAGCAGGCCGACGATCTCGCCGCAGTGGACGGTGAAGCTGACGTCGTTGACGACCCTGCGTCCGCGGTACGCCTTGACAAGCCCTTTTGCCTCAAGCAGGACCTGCCCGGTCGGCATCGGGTTGGGGTTGATGAGGGAGACGAACCCCGTCCTGATGTCGATGACGCTCTCCGTTTTGATGTTCGGAATTTCCGTTTGGGTATTCATCAGCGGTTGCTCCGGGGGGTGGACAGGATGGATTCGCCGGTGTAGTAGAACTTCGGATTGATGACGCGCATGCGGTTGCCTTCCCGGATGAGAATTTCGATGCGGTCGCCGTACATCTTGTTCGTGCCCTGCATCATCACGGGTTCCCCCGTCATGACGATCACCTCGGTGCGGGCGTCGTAGTCGGCCTGTTCGGACATGGCGATCTGGTCCTGCCCGTTGGGTGCGTCCGGGTCGGCGCGCTTCACGTACACGACGTCGCCGATGCAGTTGATCTTCGAAATGTTTTTGCCGGGCTGTTCCTCGCCTTTCTCTTTTTCTTCACCGTCGGCCGCGTCCGCACCGGGTTTCAGGGCGGCGGGGGCTGGTTTGGCTTCTTCTTTCGTTGCGGTTTCCGCGGGACTGTCGGCGGTTCCGACAAGCGTATCGGCGGCGTCCTCCTCCAGGTGAATGATCATTTTGTTGCAGGTGATCTTGCTCTTCCTGTCGTCCACGACGACATCGCCGATGAGGGTGATGATGTTCTTTTCGAGGTCGATGTCGGCTGCGCTGGCGGTAATCACGGTGGAGGATTCCGTTTCGTCATCCGTGACGCCGTTTACGCTCAGGCCGGAGAACATGCCGCCGAACCCCTGTGCATGGAGGTCCGGCTGAAACGCCGCGGCGGCGGCGAAAATGCCGGCTGCGGCCAAAAAGATGCGGATGGGGGACGTCATTGCTCGACTCCTTGATTTGAAGTGGAAGGTGCGGGATCCTCTGCGTCGAGGGAATTTCCCTTGAGGCGGAGCACCACGCGAACGTTGGACCGGATATGGATGAACTTGCGGTCGTTGTACGCATCGAAGCCGATGCCGTCGGCGTCGAGCTGTCGCGACCGGAAATGTGCCAGCTCGTCGCTGGACAGGATGTTGGTGGACTTGTCGAACGTGGCCTTTTCGGCGAAGACCCATGCCTGGGAATGCCTGTGGTGCGAACTGGACCAGAACCGGCGGAGGATCTTCTTTTCGGAGCCGAGCTTGTAGGCTTCCGGGTAGAGGTCCTTTCCGTCGATGGTGTCGATCTGCCGGAGGGACGAGTAGGAGCCGTCCACGATGTCGATCATCGGCGTGGTCAGGTAGATCAGGGAGCCCTTGTTGACCGCGGTCGCGCCGTATATGATGTACTGGATCTCGTTGTCGTCGTTGTAACGCGGGAAGATGTAGCGTTTGAAGACCGTATAAGAGCCGGAGGTGAGGTCCTGGGCCGGCAGGGCCGTCAGCAGGAAAAACACTGCCAGCGACATCGCAAGAAGGGCCGGCATGCTCAAAGCATATATTTTTCGAGTACGGAGTCCCATTTACCCTGTCCTTTCAGGAGGATTTCGATTGCTTCGCGGACCGCGCCGCGTCCGCCGGAATGCTTGGTGCGGAGGACCGCCACGGTGTCGAGTTCGGGCGGAGCGTCGGCGACGGTCACGGGGAAACCTGCCCGGCGCATGGGGGGCATGTCGACGACGTCGTCGCCGATGTACATGCACTCGGAGGGCTCCAGTCCCTGTTCTTCGAGCAGTTTCTCCCAGCCGGAGAGTTTGTCGAGGCAGCCTTCGTAGAGGAAGGAGAGTCCGAGCTCCTTCGCGCGGACCCGGTTGGCCTGGCTGCTGCGGCCGGAGAGGATGCCGACGCGGATGCCGGCGCGCATGGCAAGGCGGATGCCCTGGCCGTCCCGCACGTCGAAGAACTTGATCTCGCGGGGGCTGCCTCCGCCGTAGCCGATGCGACCGTCCGTGAGGACGCCGTCGACGTCGAGCACGATCGCTTTGATGTCAGAGATAATGTCCGGTAAGCTCATGGATCGCCTTGACCTGTTGGATGGTTTGTTCGGCGGCCTCGAAATCCAGCGAGTTCGGGCCGTCGGAAAGCGCATGGTCGGGGTCGGGGTGGACCTCCAGGAACAGCGCGTCGATGCCGACCGCCGCAGCCGCGCGGGCCAGGTACGGCACGTACTGGCGCTGGCCGCCGGACGCCTTGCCGAGCCCGCCGGGGAGCTGCACCGAGTGGGTGGCATCGAAGACCACCGGCACGCCGAGCGCGCGCATCGCCGCCAGCGAACGCATGTCGACCACGAGGTTGTGGTAGCCGAACGTCGTGCCGCGTTCGGTCAGCAGGATGTCATGGCAGCCCGCGGCGCGGAGCTTGCCGACCACGCCCGCCATGTCCTCGGGGGCCAGGAACTGCCCCTTCTTGACGTTGACCGGGCGGCCCGTCGCGGCGCATGCCGCGAGGAGGTCGGTCTGGCGGCAGAGGAACGCCGGGACCTGGAGGAAATCCGCGACGGATGCCACCTGTGCGGCCTGAGCGGATTCGTGGACGTCGGTGACGACCGGGAGCCCGAAGCGTTCCTTGACGGCCTCGAGCATGGCGAGTCCGGCGTCGATGCCGGGGCCGCGGAACGAGTCGCCGGAACTCCGGTTCGCCTTGTCGAACGACGCCTTGAAAATGTACTGGACGCCGAGTTTTTCGCAGACGGCGGCCATGCGCTCCGCCACCTGAAAACACAGTTCGCGGGATTCCGCGACGCATGGGCCGGCGAATACGGCGAGCGTGCCGCATCCGATGGTTCGGTTGGATGTTCTGACCGGGGAGAATGTCATGGCGTCGAGGTCCTGTTCTGCGTGGAAAATATTTCGGTTTTTAATACGATACTACAATAATTGAAAAAATCAAATGTTTTTCGATCTTCGTGCGAGAAATTCCTTCGCGCGCGCCAGATCGTCCGGCGTGTCGATGCCGATGGAGTCGAACGACGTCCTGATGACCTTGATGCGGATGCCGTTCTCCAGCGCGCGGAGCTGTTCGAGCTTCTCGCAGCGTTCGAGGCGGCCTTCCGGCAGCGAGACGAACTTCGCGAGCGTCTCCCGGCGGTAGGCGTAGATGCCCCAGTGCCGGTAGACCTCGGTCTCCTCGCCGCCTTCCCGCAGGTAGGGGATCATGGAGCGGCTGAAATACAGCGCGTAGTCATCCGCCGTGAGCACGACTTTCGGCAGGTTCGGGTTCGCGGCGATGTCGGCGCGGGAGCACGGCAGGACCACGGTGCCCATGCCGGGCGCGTCGGCTCCGTGCATGGCGTCGATCAGGGCGTCGATGACCTCGTGCGGCAGGAAGGGTTCGTCCCCCTGGACATTTACGATCAGCTCGGCGTCGGTCGACTGGGCGGCTTCCCAGACGCGGTCGGATCCGGACGGATGCGAGGGCTTCGTCATGACGACGTGCCCGCCGAACGCCCTCACGGCCTCCTCCACGCGCGGGTCGTCGGCGGCGACGGTCACGGAATCGGCCTTCGAACGCATGGCGTTCTCCCAGACGTGCTGAATGACGGGCTTGCCGCCGAGGTCGGCGAGGACTTTGCCGGGGAACCTCATGGAGCCCATGCGGGCGGGGATGATGACAGCTGTTTTCATGGTGTGTCCGCCTGCGTCAGAAATCGTGGGAGACGAGGCCGTCGCGGAGCTTCGGCTCGAACCAGGTGGATTTCGGGGGCATGATGGAGCCGGCGTCGGCGATCGCCATCAGCTGGTCCAGCGTGGTCGGGTACATGGAGAAGCAGACGGCGGCGAGGCCTTCGGCGCAGAGGCGTTCGAGTTCGCCCGTGCCGCGGATGCCGCCGATGAAGTCGATGCGGGAATTGGTGCGCGGGTCGTCGATGCCGAGAATCGGTCCGAGCACGCGGTCCTGCAGGATGCTGACGTCGAGGCAGGCGGTCACGGAGAGCCCGTCGAAGGAGAATTTCGGCGTGAGCGCGTACCATTTTCCGCCGAGGAGCATGCGGAAGGTGCCGGAGCGGTCGGGCGATTTCGAGGCCGTTTCCGCCACGTCGAACTCAACGGCGAGCTTCGCGAGGAATTCCGCCTCCGTGAGGCCGTTCAGGTCCTTCAGCGCGCGGTTGTACGGGAGGATGCGGAGCTGGTCGGACGGGAACGCCACGGCCAGGAAGTAGTTGTATTCCTCGTTGCCGGTGTGGGCCGGGTTCGCGGCGCGGCAGGTCGCGGCGGCGCGGGCGGCGGATGCGGCGCGGTGGTGACCGTCGGCGATGTAGAAGCACGGCACGGCGTCCGCGAAGAGGCGGGACAGGGCGACGCTCTTTTCGCCCGCCTTCCAGAGTTCGTGTTTGATGCCGTCCGCCGCGGTGAACGAGAAGAACGGCTTCTCCTTGATGATGTCCTGCACGAGTTCGTCGATCGCCGGGACGTCGCGGTAGGTCAGGAAGACCGGGCCGGTCTGCGAACGGAGCGTCATGACATGGCGGGCGCGGTCGTCCTCCTTGTCGCGGCGGGTCGTCTCGTGTTTCTTGATGACGCCGGAATCGTATTCGGCGGCGGAAGCCGTGCCCGCGATGCCGATCTGGGTGCGTCCATCCATGGTGAGCGCATAGACGTAGAGGTTTGCCTCGGGATCATGGGCGAGGGGGGCCGCCGCACAGAGGCGCTTGAAGTTCGCGAGCGCCTTGTCGTACACGGCGTCGGAGTGGATGTCCGTGCCCGCGGGGAGTTCGATCTCGGGGCGGGAGACGCGGAGGAAGGTCAGGGAATTGCCCTCGGCGAGCTTCGCCGCTTCGGCGGTGTTGACGACGTCGTAGGGGACGGCGGCGACCTGTGCGACTTCGGACGGACGGGGCATGAGGGCGTGGAAGGGTCTGAAAACAGCCATGGGAACGTACTCCGGGTTGAGTTCGAAAATGCAGTCGGAAAACTTAATCTATTAATATACACGCCCGGGACGGATTCCGCAAGGGAAAAACGCGAAAAAGACGGAGGTCGAATACAAAAAAAAGCCGGACTTCGTGAAGCCGGACAAAAAAAATGGTGCTCGAGGGGAGATTTGAACTCCCACGGTTGCCCACTAGCACCTCAAGCTAGCGCGTCTGCCAATTCCGCCACCCGAGCACTCCAAGTAACTGGATTACGGAATATACATTACACCCGATGAGGCGAAAAATCAAGCCTGAAACGAAAAAAAAGCAAAAAAAGGCGAAAAAAAGCTGTTTTGCGCTTTTAGTTTTGATTTTTTGTGATACATTATGGTTTACGTAACGCATGCGAAAGCCGGGGCGTGTGGAAAAAGACGCCCCGGTTCCCGTGTGTTCCGCCTCAAAAACGCAACATCGCATGCGCCGGTCCCGACTGCGCCGGCGTGCGCTGAACCATCCAAATCCAAAACATGCAGTCAAGGAGATTCCTCAGAATGGCCAATGTGCTCGAATCCATTCGCGCGAAAGCGAAGTCCCTGGGCAGAAAAGTCTGCCTGACCGAAAGCGACGACCCCCGCAACCTCAAAGCCGCCGAAAAGCTCGCGAAGCTCGGTTATGTCAAACCCGTCCTGGTCGGCGATGAAGACGCCATCCGCAAGCTCGCCGCCGAAAACGGCGTTTCCCTCGACGGCGTCGAGGTGGTGGATGTGCTGAAGACCCCGAACCTGCAGAAGTACATCGACATCTGCGTCGAGATCCGCAAGAACAAGGGACTCACCCCGGAACAGGCGCGCGAATGGCTCAAGGACACCTGCGTTTTCTCCGCCGCCATGGTCTGCGCCGGAGACGCCCACGGCTATGTGTCCGGCGGCGGCAACCCGAACGGCTATGCGCACAACACCGCCCAGAAGACGAAGCCCGCGCTCCAGCTCTTCAAGACCGCCAAGGGCAACCACATCGCCTCCGCGTTCTTCATCATGCAGCTCCCGGATCCGAAGTGGGGCTACGAGGGCGTCTTCTTCTACGCCGACTGCGGCCTGAACATCAACCCGGACGCCGACCAGCTCGCCGAGATCGCCGTCACCACGGCGAAGACGTTCCGCCAGTACACCGGCCAGGAACCGAAGGTCGCCATGATCAGCTGCTCCTCCAAGGGGTCCGCGCATGACCCGATCATCGACAAGGTCGTCGAGGCCACCGCCAAGGCGAAGGCGCTTGCGCCCGACCTGCTGATCGACGGCGAACTCCAGTTCGACGCCGCGATCATCCCCGACATCGCGAAGAAGAAAGCGCCGGGCTCCCCGGTCGCCGGACAGGCGAACGTCCTCATCTTCCCCGACCTGAACTGCGGCAACACCATGTACAAGGCCACGGAACGCCTCGCCGGCGCCACGGCCATCGGACCGCTGATCCAGGGACTCCGCCGCCCGTTCACCGACGTCTCCCGCGGCTGCTCCGTGGACGACATCGTGGACTGCGCCGCGGTCGCGGCCATCACCGAGTGGGCGGACTGAGGTCTGTCCCGTTTCCGGCGGGTCGTTCCGGCTTCGAGCCCGGTCCACCCCGCCCGGATCCATCATCATCTGAAAAAACACGAAGTCCTTCTCTTTTTTACTCAACCCCAAACAAGAAAGGTTTTTTTCAATGAAGAAGAGTCTCCTGTACGCCGCTGCGGCCACTGCCGCATGCGTCACCCTCGTCGGCATCCCCGCAACGATCCTCGCCCAGGCTCCCCAGCCCGCGGCCGGCGCAAACGCCGCTGCCCAGCAGGTCAGCCGCAAGAAAGTCTTCCAGATCCATGTGATCCTCGACCAGACGCTCTCCGTGCAGGGCGGCAAGGGCAGCGCGAACATGATCCTCTTCCACGGCGATCTCGACACCACGTTCTTCAAGGGCGAGATCCAGCCCGGCGCCGTCGATACGCAGAGAAGCGGCTCCATCTCCGCCCGCTACATCCTCCAGGGCACGGACGCCGACGGCACCCCGACCAAGATATTCATTGACAACTCCCAGGTGAACGGCGTGCTCAAACCGTACGTCCTCACCGACAATCCGAAACTCCGCTGGCTCGAAAAGACCGACTGGGAAGCCAGGATCGCCATGGGCGGTTTCGGCGGCTTCGGCGGCGGCATGGGCGGCGGTATGCCCGGTTTCGGCGGCGGCATGGGCGGCTTCGGCGGCGGCATGCCCCCGATGGGCGGCGGCATGGGCGGCTTCGGCGGCGGCATGCCCCCGATGGGCGGCGGCATGGGCGGCTTCGGCGGCGGCATGCCCCC
>JAFXYP010000014.1 GCA_017541665.1 Lentisphaeria bacterium
CCACCGGCGCCGCCAGCGGGAGCACCGCCGCCGAAGCCGCCGAAGCCGCCCATACCGCCGCCGAAGCCGCCCATGCCACCGGCAGGAGCGCCACCTGCACCAGGAGCGCCACCTGCGCCGGCAGGACGATTGCCGCCTGCACCGGGGCCGCCTGCACCGGCAGGACGGTTGCCGCCGGCGGGACGATTGCCGCCGCCGAAGCCGCCCATGCCGCCGAATCCGGCGTAGATATTATAATAGAGGCCTTTGCGCTTATAGAGCCACGGACCTTCGATGTAGCTCTGGAGGCCGAGGTTGATGATCTCGCCGTCGATCTCGCACATGTTGTCTTTCAGTTTCGCGAGGTAGGAGGTCTGTCCCCAGGCGATCCAGGCGGTGCCGTCGTCATCGATGAGCACGGTCGGGTCGATGTCGTTGCCGGTGGTCATATCGTCGGTGATGACCGGTTTTTCAACGGGCTTGAACGGACCGACGGGGGAATCCGCGATGGCAACGCCGATGGAGTTGCCCTGGCCGTTCTTGTTGCCGTAGGTCACGTACCAGTAGAACTTGCCGCCCTTTTCGACGACCTGGGCCGCCCATGCGACGCCGGCGCGTCCGTTCGGGAACTGTTCCGGCTTCAGCAGGACGCCGTGGCTGGTCCAGTGAACCATGTCGGTCGTGGAGTAGCAGCGCCAGGCGGCGATGTTGTAGTTGCCGGGGAGCCCGTTCTGCTCGCCGTCCTTGTAGATGTCCTCGCCCGTGTAGACGAAAAGACGGTCGCCGACCACCAGCGGAGCGGGGTCGCAAGTCCAGGCATCCGTGAAGATCGGGTTGCCAGAGGGTTCCAGAGCCGTGCCCGGATAGTCTTTCGTGTCAGCGGCCGGGACCGCAGCAGCGAAGAGCGCAAAAGCCGCGATGGCTCCTGCAAGGAGGAAGGTTTTCTTATTCATGTTCTACCTTTGGTTTGTGGTATTTGTGAAGGGTGAAAGGAGTGCATCTGAGCTCAAACGGCATAAAAAGCATGCAGTTTTGCCATAATGTATCCCCCCGCGCATGCAATGTCAAGACGTTTTTACAGGAAAAAAATAAGAATTTTATTCAATTCCGAAAGTAAGTCCGGGAAATGAAGGGTCCCGAGCTTCCGAAACCGGGGAAACCGGGAACATGGAAGGACGCAGACTGCCATTTGCGGCGGCGCCGGGCATTTACTGCAATTCCGCCTCGAACCGGACCGTGGGGACCACCTCCTCGTGGTCGAGGTCGTCCATCGGGAATCCGCGGCAGGCATAGCGGACAGCCGCGGGCACGGAAACGGCCTTCGACTGACACGGAAAACGGTCAGGGCTCGACGCTCCGGTCCCCATCGGGCACGGACAGGAATTCGGCCTTCACGAACGTCTTGTAGATGGTCTTTTCCTTGTCGCGGACATCGGAATAATTGATCGTGTTCTTCATATACTCCAGCGAGGTATCGCTATTGTCCGAGACATTCCACTTCGGCGCACCGGTGTTGTTGATCTGGTCCCTGCGCGCCTCCCCGTCCGGGACCTTCTCCATGTAGACGATGCGGATGCCGTTCGCACCCTCTTTCCGCGCCGCCGACTGGAGGATCGACCGGATGTCCTTGGTCGTGAGCGACGGGCGGGCGGTATATTCCGCGATCCCGAGCACCTTCACGCCGGGCGTCTTATCCAGCTCCGAAGCCAGATAGAACTTCACCGGGGCATCGGAGGAAAGCGCAGGCAGGGACTCGCCCTCATATTCGACGCCGGCGCACGCGGCCAGAACGAAACAGGCGGCCGCGGCTGTCAGATGCAGAAAACTCTTCTTCATGCGGAAAACTCCTTTCGGGGAAGTCGATGCTTTTTCGTATGTTTCGCATTAATATACATGGACAAACGGCGAAAATCAAGCGGTCCGCCTGTCTTTCGGTTCAGGATTTCCGCGGGATGCCGCACAGCGTTGATCCGAGGGCTTCCTGGCGCCCACCAAAGTCCAAGTCAATCGCGGAAGATGTCGAGATTGAGCTTTTCGATGAATTCGTCGAGGCGGTCCTCCGTCCCGATCACCATCTTCGGGCACTTCAGCCGGAGCATCCGCACGAAGAGCCCGTCGGCGTTCTGCATGATGCGGCGGCCATGCGAATCGAATACGGAGGTGTTGCCGTGGCCGCAGCTCGGCGAACGCGCCTTGAAGAGGAATGCGCCGACGCCGCGCCGCAGGAGCTGTTCGATCTTGACGCCCGCCCATTCCTCCATCCGGCGCGTCTCGTCCCCGCCGGTGGCGATGACTCTCAGGCGTGTGCCGCCCTGCCCCATCTCCAGGCGCATGGCGGGACGCGGGATGTCGAGGCCGCATTCGACCTCCGGGCAGACGGGCACGAAGTCCACTTTGTTCAACAGGCGTTCCACGATGCGCGGGTCGAGCTTGTCCGTGCCGTCGTAACGGTACTTCATGCCCAGCAGGCACGCGCTGACGCCGATCTTAAGTTTTTTCAACGGCATGGCCGGGATCCTTTCTTCTTCATTTATTGCCCGGGCGCAAACGAATGATACAGCCTGCATGCGCCGCAGTCGCCTGCCTGCGCCTCGCAGTGTGTCTTGTACAGATGGATCAGTCCCTGCTGGGCGGCGGCGCCCTTCACGGCGCCCCTGCGGCCCGGCAGACACCGCGCCTGCATCCGCCGCACCACCAGATTGCTCGGAAGCGGCGGCATGACGCGGAAGAGCTCGAAAATGCGTGTTTTTAGAGCATCGTCCCGCATGAGTTTCGCGTATGCCGCCAGCACGGGCAGGACCACGTCGGCGAAGAGCGACTCCACGCGCGGGCGCCCGAAGAGCGCCGCATGGTGCCTGAGTTCGGCGGACCGGAACGACGTATGCGCATCCCAGAACGCCTCGCCGTCCGCCAGACGGTCCTGAATCGTCTCCAGAATCAAATCGGCGCTCCCGCATTTCAGAATGCCGGCCAGCTGGCCGCACGGGTCGGGCAGGAACGTCCGCCCGATCGCACCCAGCATCGCCAGGCGGCGTTCCGGGCTGTTCAGAGGACGGCAGGTGTGCTTGAAAAAAAATCCCTCGCCGCCATTTTTCCGAAGCGGCCACCATTCGTCCCACAGGGCAGAAACGAGCGCGCGGCCGTCCCCGGTCAGGCGTCTGTCCGCCGCGGGGTCGGGCAGAAGCCCGGACTCGCCCCACGCCAGCGCCTCGAAATGCGCGGTCAGTTCATCCTCCGAATACTCCCGCAGGCGTTCCGCGAGCGTGCGGAAGACCTCGCGGTTGTCCGGCACGCCGAGCTGTTCGGCGGCGGCGGAGAGAAACGCTTTCGTCGTGCCGCAGGAGATCATCATGCGGAGTCGTTCGTCCGCACGCAGCTTCAACCGGTCCGTGCCCGCATCGGACAGGAACTTTTCCAGTTCGTCCTGCGTCATCTTCGCGAAAACCGCGGCACAGGCGGCCTGCGGAAAGCCGAAGTTTTCCCCCTCGTTTTCTGTCGGGTCCGGCAGGACCAGCACCGCCGCCTGCGGCAGGAACGCCACGTTGCCCGGCGAGGTATCGTCCCGCCGCACCACGTGCAGGACGACATTGCCATACATCGGGTCGCCGCCGTGCCCGTGCAGGATCCAGTCGCTCGTCTTCCCGTGGATTTCCACGTCTCCGCGGAACGCCGTGCCGTCCAGGTCCAGCTTCGCATTGCGGAAATCCGGTCCCGGCATGCGGTTCCACGAACCGGGCGAGACCACCCGCAGCGTGCGTCCGTCCGCGAGCTTGAACTCCGTGCCGCGGCGTACGGCAGCCCACTGCTTCTGGATCTCCGATTCGGGCTCGCGCATGCGTCCGCCGCCGTTGGCTTCCGGCGCCCCGGCCGGGTTCTTCCTGTCTGTCTGCGGTTTCATTGAGGCTGGATTCCGTTCGTGTTCACCAAATGCACAGACGGTTGCGGCCCGGCTTCAGCCCGGCGAACGGCCCGGCGGGGTTGTTTCCGTCCGTGCGGAGTTCGCCGCGATAGTCGCGGTCCAGGATGATCTCAGATCCGTCCGGGTTCTCGAAGAAAGCCTCCGTCACCCTCGTTTCGCCCAGGTCCGCGGTCGACATGACCTGCGTCTTCTGCGCGAGGATGGCATCGTCGGCGTCCAGTTCAAGATAGACGAATCCGCGCCGTTGTCGGATGAACTCCGCGGCGGGCATGCTCCGGCCGGACGTTTCCGGCTCCTTTGCCTCGATGCGGATGCTCCAGCCGCCTTCCTTCACGCTGAAATCCTTTTCTCCGTCGTAGCGCTTCGCCCCGGCGCCGTAGACATTCCGGGCGATATAGACCGGCTGCGGCACCTGAATGTAGAGGTTTTCGTCACCCGGGACGCCGTTCTGCGGGAACGCCTTCCTGATCCCGCGGATATACTCCTCGTAGGAATCGGGATGCCCATTATATGCGCCCGTGCCGCTGAAAACGCAGTCCGTCTGCCCGTAGTCGTCCGCCCCGCCGACGAAGACGTTCTGATAGAAACGGTCGTCCCCGCCGTAGATGAACGATGTCCCCATGAGCGCGGTGCTGTGGGCGAAGTGATACGGCGTCGAACGGTTCAGGACCTGCCGGTGCATCATGTTGCCGAGGACCAGATTGTTTACGTACGCGCCGCCCTGGGACATGTTTTCGAAGCTGTAGGGGGACGCGAAGATGTTGTTGTCGACGAGATACGGACCGTGCGACACCTCGACCATCAGGTCCCGGACGTTTTCGCGGTAAAGGTTTCCGCTGATCCGGGTCCCCTGCGTCTCCCAGTCGAGCCAGGTGCCCAGGGCGCAGTCGTGGATGTAGTTGCCGATGATCCTGACGTCGAGCGGCGCGTGCAGCTTGATCCCGCCGATCTCCCAGCCGAAGAACTCGTGCTTGGTCGCGATCCTGCAGATCTCGTTGCCGGCGATCTCGCTGAACGCGCACCCCATGTGCCCCACGATGCCGTTCTGGCCGCAGTCGTGGATCACATTGTTCCGCACGATATGCGACCCGACGGTGTCTTTGCTCCATCCGAGCTGAAGGGCTTTCACCACGGATTCGAACTGGCACGTGTAACCAGGTTTCCGCCGGGTCTTCGTGAAATGATTATCGCCCGTCCTTTCGTCTTTTCCGAGGCTTACCGCGGCGCATTTCGCATCGTGGATGTGGTTGTTTTCGATGATCCAGCCTTTGCTCCAGTGCGGTCCGATCAGACCGGGCTGGTCGCCGGTCGGCGGCGCGAACGGTGTCGCGGCGTGCGCCAGCTCGAACCCGGAGACCGTGATGTAGTCCTTCCCGCTCTGTTTCGGATAGAACACGCATTTCCGCACGTTGATCTCGACCAGTTCGGCATTCGGATCCGCGCCGTGGAAATTCGCCCAGATGCAGGTGTTTGCCGCATCGACCTCCGCATACCACTGGTAGATCGTGTCGTCCGGGTTCAAAATCGGCTCGCGGTATGTCTTCCACGGATAGTTGTGGCCGGTCAGGCGTTTCTCCGCCTTCGCGACCTCCTCCACGGATCCTGCCTCGAAAAACGATTTGCCGTTCAGATAGACTTCCCCGAGGTGCAGTGTGGGATACATGGGCGACACCATCCAGTCGCCGTACAGCCATGTGTCGAAGGGATTGAAATCCCCGAACAGCGCATTCGGGACCACGGCCTTCCATACCGTGCCTTCCCCTTCCCTGACCCATCCGGTGATCCGTTCCGAACCTTTGATCACGACATGCTCGTTTTCGGCGGCGACATAGGTGATGCGCTTCCGGTCGGATGTCCCGCCCGTCTTCGGATCGACCCATTCGCGGTATTCGCCTGCATGGACGATCACAGTGTCGCCCGGCATCGCCAGATCCGCCGCGCGCTGGATCGTCGCGAACGGCAAATTCTCCGTTCCGGGGTTGCGGTCCGATCCTGACGGGCTTACGTGATAAGTGGTTCCCGGTGTCTTGCTCATTTTGCCGGTCCTCCTTCGGGATTAGGGGTTTCTTGTTCGGGCAAACAGGTTTGCCGCCGTGTTTTCAACAGGCCGGGGATCCGTCCGGCTGCCATTCCCGCAGCGGACATTCGGAAGCTGTTTGACCATTGCTTGACATTCGTGCATGATTCGGGTTCGGGAACAAAGCATGACGACGGAAAAAACGTATTGCGATCGCATGCGACAGACGATCGGGACATAAAAATGGCGGCGGCGGGAGTCGAACCCGCGACCTGCTCTTTAGGAGTGTTCGTCCAATATCGCCGCTATATATTGCTTTTCAGTTAATTGCACCCACAAGAAATGCTTCTTGGTTGACGATTACTTGACTTTTTTTGACGGTTACGCTGTTTTAGAGACAACAACGGCAATTATCGCAAAAAAGCCGTCCGATGGAAAAAATATACTTCCATTCGGCTGAAAGTCAAGCTCGTCTCTCTGAAATCTTAGAAGAGGACACAACCTATGAGAAGCTACAGAACCTCAAAATAAATCCATCAACCCGGCATTACGGATTCCCCAAAAAAAGCGGAAACAAACTTTTTTTCTACTTTTCCGTAATGTCTCCCTTGAAAAAAGAAGTGCATTACAGTATTGATATGGGATGCCGGAACGGGTGCAGGGTCCAACACCATTTGAGGGCTGTATTGCGTCGGGCATATTTTGTATAGACGGGTTTGTTTCAGCGGGCGGATAGATTTCGCTCTCGGAGCAGTGCGGGCAAAACGACGCGCCTCAGATGCAGTAGTCGAAGATGCCGTTTTCGGCGTCATGGCGCTGGTAGGTATTCAGGATGTCTTCGAGCGTGATCTGCCGCGTGAGCTCGCGGATGCCGTTGTTGAGCTTCACCCAGATGTCGCGCGTGGGACAAAGTTCATTGCGTCTGCACTGCGCGGGAGAATGCACGCAACCCACGACCGAGATCGGCCCCTCCATCGTTTCCAGAATCTCCAGCAGCGTAATCTCCTCCGGCGACTTCACCAAGTGGATGCCGCCATTGATCCCGCGCGTCGAACGGATCAGTTTCGCCTTCCTCAGGTCGAGCACGAGACGGCTGATATACTTTTCCGAAATCTGCTGCGACTGCGCGATGTCGTGGAGCTGCCGGGGTTTGGACGGGTCGTGTGTGGCCAGATCGATCAGGATCCGCAGTCCGTACCGCCCTTTGGTCGAGATTTTCATGAATCACTTTCTCCTTGGTCTTCTTTTATTGTTCTTACCGTTTAATATACCCTGTGAAACGTGCGTTTTCAAGCTGAAAGCCGAAAAGATTACAAAAAAAGTAGAGAAATTTTCCCGTTCCCGCTTGACTTTTATGCAAAACGCGATATTGTATATTGTGTTAGATACGCAACCAGAACGGTTGTTTTTGAAGACATACAACATAAATATGAAGGAGACCATACCATGAGCATTGCAAACACCATCCTCGACAAGATCGGCGGCACCCCGCTCGTCCGCATCAACAAACTCAACCAGGGCGGCGCGGAAGTCGTCGTCAAGGTCGAATCGTTCAACCCCGGAAGTTCCGTGAAGGACCGTATCGCGTTCGCCATGATCGAAGCGGCCGAACAGGCC
>JAFXYP010000015.1 GCA_017541665.1 Lentisphaeria bacterium
CGCCCACGCCCGCCATCGGCGACTCGGTCGCGTACATCCTGGAGTCCATGGGGCTGGAGCAGTGCGGCGCCTGCGGCACGACCGCCGCGCTCGCGCTCCTGAACGACGCTGTGAAGAAGGGCGGCGTGATGGCATCCTCGCAGGTCGGCGGCCTCTCCGGCGCGTTCATCCCCGTCTCCGAGGACGCCGGCATGATCGCCGCCGCGCGTTCCGGCGCGCTCCGCCTCGAAAAGCTCGAAGCCATGACCGCGGTGTGCTCCGTGGGGCTCGACATGATCGCGATCCCGGGCGACACCCCCGCCGAAGTCATTTCCGGCATCATCGCCGACGAGATCGCCATCGGCGTCGTGAACACGAAGACGACCGCCGTCCGCGTGATCCCCGCCATCGGCTGCAAGGTCGGCGACATGGTCAGCTTCGGCGGCCTGCTCGGCGAAGCCCCGGTCATGCCCGTGAACACGCTTTCCCCGGCAAAGTTCATCGCACGCGGCGGCCGCATCCCCGCCCCCATCCACAGCCTCAAGAACTGAGCGGGAACAGACAAAACGATCCTCTGCCGGGCTTCCGCCGTTCGGAGCCCGGCTTTTTTATGGTTTGAGGAAGGATTGAGGCGTGGTTTTCACTTGCCGGAGGTATGGCGCGGGTCCAGGGCGTCGCGCAACGCATCCCCGGTCAGGTTCAGTGCGAGCACGAGCACGAACATGAATCCCGTGGCGGCGGCGACCTCCCACCACGCGCCGCGCCAGAAGAGCGACTGGCCGTTGGAGATCATCAGCCCCCAGCTCGGCTCGAACTTCACGCCGAGCCCGAGATAGCTCACGATCACCTCGGTCATCACCGCGAACGCGAACCGCATGGTGAAATACACGATCACGAGGTGCATCAGGTTCGGCAGGATGTGGCGGAGCATGATCCCGCGGTCCGTCACGCCGAGTGCGCGGGCGGCGGTCACGTAGGGGCGCGTCCGCAGGCGAAGCGTCTCCGCACGCACCACGCGGCACAGCGGAACCCAGCCCGTAAGCCCGATCCCGAGGTAGACGGCCATCATGCCGGGCTCGGTGTTCATGGCGCGGCTGAACGCCTGGAACGCGGCTTCGAGCGGCGGGCTCAGAAACCCCTTCGAAACGAGCAGAGCAAACGCCAGAATAAACAATAGCGAGGGGATGGACGCGAACGTGCTGTAGATCCACAAAACGGCGGCGTCAACTTTCCCGCCGTAGTACCCGCCGAGCAGCCCCAGCACGACGCCGAACAGCGCCGAGATCAGCGACGCCACGACGCCGACTTTCACCGCGGTGCGTGTGGCGAAGACCGCCCGCAGGAGCACGTCGCGCCCGAGGTAGTCCGTGCCGAGGATGTGGCCTTTCATCGGGGCGTGGTTGCGGAGTTCGGGATTCTGGACCTGGTAAACCGGCGTCGTGCCGGTCTTCACGCAGTAGACGGCATAGCACTCCGCGCCGAGCGCGAAGACAAAGAACAGCACACAGATCAGGATCGGCACGCGGGCGTAGCGGATCGCCCAGAGGCGCGACCAGGCGCCGGGTTCACTGTAGGTCTCTTCAACTTGGACTGCTGTTTCGGCGTCGTTCATGGTTGCGGGACCTCCTTTCCCGAGGCTGTTTCGGCTTCCTGTTCGCGTTTCCGGCGGGCGAGCAGCACCTGCAGAAGCCCGATCTCAGCCGGGGTCATGCCGTCGATGCGCGACGCCTGCGCGAGCGTGGCGGGACGGATGCGCGCGAGTTTGAGGCGGGTCTCGTTCTTGAGTCCGGGAAGCGCCGCATAGTCGAGTTCGGCGGGGATCGTCCACGCCTCCAGCCCGTGCAGATGGCGGATGGAATCCTCCTCCTGCCGCAGATAACCTTCGTAATGCGCCTGCACCGCGAGTTCGCGGATCGCGCGGCGGTCGGTACGGTCGGTCAAATCGAGGCCGATCAGCTCCGGTTCGAACGGCAGATCGTTCAAATCCGGGTCGCCCTGCGCGATGCGGAGTCGTTCCCAGACGGTCCCGCCGCCGGGCATGGATGCCGCGCGTGCGGCGGCTTCGAGCTCGTGCAGTCGGTTTTCGTATGCTTTGAACTTGCCGAAATCGGCGTCTGAGAGCAATCCGAGGTCGTGGGCTTTCCGGCAGAGCCGGAGATCGGCATTGTCCTGCCGCAGCCGCAGGCGGTATTCCGCGCGGCTGGTAAACATCCGGTACGGCTCCTTGATCTCCTTCGTCACCAGGTCGTCCGCCATCACGCCCAGATACGCCTCGTCGCGCCCGAACGCCACACCGTCGAGCCCGGCGGCGAACCGCGCGGCGTTCAGTCCGGCGGCAAGCCCCTGTGCGGCGGCTTCCTCGTACCCGCTGGTGCCGTTGATCTGCCCGGCGTGGTACAACCCCCGCCACGCGCGCACGGCGAACGTGCGGTCCATCTGGGCGGGTTCGACATAATCGTATTCGATGGCGTAGGCGTAGCGCAGGATGCGGACGTGTTCGAGCCCGGGGATGGATCGCAGCATACCCTCCTGCACTTCGGGCGGCAGGCTGGTCGAGATGCCGTTCACGTAGAACTCGTCGGTCGCCTCGCCCTCGGGCTCGAGGTAGATCAGGTGGCGTTCGTGGTCGGGGAACCGTACGACCTTGTCCTCGAACGAAGGGCAGTAGCGCGTGCCGATGCCCTCGATCAGGCCGTTGTACATCGGGGCCTTGTCGAGGTTGGCGCGCACGAGTTCGGCAGTGGCGGCGGTGGTCCAGGTGATGCGGCAGTTCAGGTTGTGCTCGTTCACCTG
This sequence comes from Lentisphaeria bacterium, assembly GCA_017541665.1. Lineage (GTDB taxonomy): Bacteria > Verrucomicrobiota > Lentisphaeria > Victivallales > UBA1829 > UBA1732. The sequence continues at coordinate 2,773 of JAFXYP010000015.1, forward strand.
CGGCGTGACGTCCCCGATGCCGAAATGCGAGAAATGCTCGTCGAGGTCGGTCTCCGACGGCTGCACGTCCATGCGGCTGAAGTCCACGGAGCTGCCGAGCACGCGCGGCGGCGTGCCGGTCTTCAAGCGGCCCATCTTCAACTTCAAACGGCCGCGGATGGCTTCGGAGAGCAGGTCCGAGGCGGGGTCGCCGGAACGCCCCCCGGAAAAATGCGTAAGCCCGTAATGCAGCAGGCCGTGCAGGAACGTCCCGGTCGCCACGACCACCGCCTTGCAGCGGTAGGTGTTGCCGAGGCGCGTGACGACGCCCGCGACGGCGTCGCCGTCCGTGACGAAATCGACCGCCTCCTCCTGCCGGATCGTGAGGTTCGGCGCCTGCTCGAGCATGTGCTTCATGGCGCGCTGGTAGCAGGTCTTGTCGCACTGCGCCCGCGGGGACCACACGGCGGGCCCCTTGGTACGGTTCAGCATGCGGAACTGGATGGACGCGGCGTCGGCGATCCTGCCCATGAGGCCGCCGAGTGCGTCGATCTCGCGCACGAGGTGCCCCTTCGCGATGCCGCCGATGCACGGATTGCAGCTCATCTGCGCGATGTGGTCCAGGTTCATCGTAAGCATCAGGGTCGGCGCGCCGAGCCGCGCGGCGGCCGCGGCGGCTTCACAGGCGGCATGTCCTCCGCCGATCACGATGACGTCAAACGAGTTTTCCATAAATCCAGGTTCCGGGGTCAAAGGGGTATCTCTTCTGAAAACCGGGAGATACCCGAAACATAATTCAGCATACAATATACAGCATATTCGGCGTTTTTTCACCTTTTTCATTCGATTTTTTTGACTTTTTGTGCTATATTGTTCCCCGCGGACGGCGCACTCCCGCCCGCATCACCCGTCCACGGCTCAACAAGGCATCCGACATGAACCAGAATCCCGACGAACAGGCATCCGGCGCCGCCGGCTCCAAAAAGGCGAAACCGTTCTTCCCGCCCGGCAGCACCGGCGCGACCACCATGCGTCTCCGCGCCGAACTGCAGCACGAGGAGGCGAAACTCCGCATTTTCAAGATCTTCATGGCGCTCTTCGTGCTCTGCGTCGGGGCATTCCTCGTGTACAGCGGGTTTTCCTACTACAGGGAGTCGAGGGAGAAGGCGAAAGAACGCGACCTGGTAAAACGGCAGATCTCCGCCAAGGAAAACGAACTCGTCACAAATTCCGCGGCGTCCCCGCATCTTCGCGCCCGTCTGCTCGTCGAGCTCATCGACCTCCGCAGGGAAGCGCTGATGCCGCTGCTTTCAAGCGAGGGAATCAAGCTCGTTGAACGAGACAACCGCCGGGACGAGGAGAAAATCGAAAAACTCGCAAGAGTGTCGCTGCCCGCCAAACCGGAACAGCCCGGCGAAGACTTCATCGTGCCGTCTGCGCACCTGGACATGGCGGGGATCCCGGCGGGCAAGTTCAGGATGGGCGGGTCGATGGACAACGAAATGCCAGTCCGCGAGGTCACGATCTCGCATCCTTTCTGGATCGCCCGGACCGAGGTCACGAACCGCCAGATGCAGATGCTGATCCCCGGGTTCAATTCGCTCAAATGGGGCGAGTTCCGCCTTAATCGGCCGTCGCAGCCGGCGGTCCGCGTGCGCTGGGACCAGGCTGTCATGTACTGCCGCAAGCTCACGGAGCTCGAACGCTCCGCCGGGCGTCTGCCGTCCGGCTACGAATACCGCCTGCCGACCGAGGCCGAATGGGAATACGCCTGCCGCGCCGGGACGACGACCAATTATTACTGGGGGGATGAATTCGGAAACGAGGGGGCGAAGTACGCGAACGGACTGGATTTCAAATCCGCGGAACGGTTCCAGTGGCGGCTGCCGCCGATCTCCGGGGCCGCGGACGACGACGGATACCGCGTGACCGCGCCGGCCGGGAAGTTCGCGGCAACCCCCTGGAATCTTTACGACATGTCCGGCAACGCCGCCGAGTGGTGTTACGACTGGTACGACCCGAAGGCATATTCCGACCCGAATCTGGCGGGGCCCGACCCGGTCAAACGCGACCCGGTCAGCGTCGGGTTCACGCGCTACCGCCCGTTCGACGCGGGCACCTGGACCACCGAGACGGCGTGCCGCGTGATCCGCGGCGGCGACTGGGGCATGGAGCCGAAGAAACTGCGTTCGGCGTACCGGTTCTTCATGCCGCCGAACGAAAGCGACACGGCGGTCGGGTTCCGTCCCGTGCTGGCGCGGGAAATCCGCTGAAAGATCAACAAAAGGGGAATGCCCGTTTTTCGTTTCGAAGATCGGACGGATCACGCCGGAAAGCGGTCAGTTGTTCAAATCCAGGCTCGACGGGTCGTTGCGGTGCGCGTACACGCTCTGCGCGATGCCCAGATAGCACAGCATGGCCACGAGGAACGTGCCGCCGTAGCTGACGAACGGCAGCGGCAGTCCGGTGATCGGGACCAGACGGATGCACATGCCGATGTTGATGAAGACGTGCGTCATCAGGATGGCAGCGATGCCGACGCACAAATACCGCCCGAAGAGGTCCGACGACAACAGCGCCGTTCGCAGGATCGAAAAGAGCAGGAGCCCGTATAGCAGGATCACCGAAAACGCTCCCACGAATCCGGTCTCCTCGGCGATAACCGGGAAGATGAAGTCGGAGTCGGCTACCATTTTCGGCAGGTAGCCCAGCGTGGTGTGCGTGCCGTTGCGGTAGCCCTTGCCCGTCATGCCGCCGGTGCCGACTGCGATCTCCGCCTGGATCGCATTCCAGCCGCGCCGGTAGGGATCGCGGTCCGGGTCCAGGAACGTCAGGATGCGTTCCTTCTGGTACGATTTCATGTTCATGTAGGCGATCGGGACGAGTCCGGCGCAGAAAACGACGATGAGGGCGATATAGATCCAGCGCAGGTTGGCGGCGAACAGGATGGCTGCGGCGAGCGGGATCAGGACGATGGCAGTGCCCAAGTCGGGTTCCTTGTAGATCAGGCAGAACGGGATCACAGTCAGGAGGAGGACCAGGGCGATCCACCAGATCTTATTGATGTTGACCTTTTTGAACGATGCCAGCCACGCGATGGAGAAAAGCACGGCCATCTTGCCGAGTTCGGACGGCTGGAGGCTGACCGGGCCGATGTCGATCCAGCGGCGGGTGTTGTTGCGGACCGGGCCGAACATCAGCACGAGCACCAGTACGACGATGACCGCCGGATAGAACAGCATGGAGAACAGCCCGATCCAGCGGTAGTCCACCAGGATGAAGATGAACCACAGCGCCACGCCGACCGCCAGGTAAACGCACTGGCGGTTGAACAGCTCGACATGGTGCCCGCCGACCTGCTGGCCGGTACTGTAGACAAAGAACATCCCGATGGTCAGGAGAAGCGCCAGCGGAATGATCTGCATGAGGTCGAAGCGGGCGAAAAACCGCAGGATCACGCCGCGCAGGATCTGCGCGTTCGTCTCTTCCCGGTCTTCCTTCCTGACGCATTCGGCCCTGGAGAACCGACGTTTCCTCGCCGCCATGGCTTGCCCCTCCTTGCGGTACCCTTATGCAGCCGGCGCCGGATCAGACGCGGAAGGTCTGGTTGCGGTCGGGGCCGACGGACACGATGCCGATCTTCGAGCCGGTGAGCTCGGCGATGCGCTTCAGATAATTCTGCGCGTTGACGGGGAGGCTGTCCCAGTCGAGGATGCCGGTCGTGGAGGTCTCCCAGCCGGGCATGGTCTCGTAGACGGGCTCGACGCGGGAGAGGTCGTAGACGTCCTCGGGGAACGTAGTACGGACCTGCCCGTCGATTTTGTACGCGGTGCAGATCCTGATCTCCTTGAACTTGTCAAGCACGTCGAGCTTCGTGATGGCGAGGAAGTCCACGCCGTTTACCATGCAGCTGTGGCGGCATGCGACGGCGTCCAGCCAGCCGCAACGGCGCGGACGGCCCGTGGTGGCGCCGAATTCGCCGCCCTGCTCGCGCAGGAATTCGCCCTGCTCGTCGAAGAGTTCGGTGGGGAACGGGCCTTCGCCGACGCGCGTGGAGTAGGCTTTCAGCACGCCCCAGACTTCGGTGATGGCGCGGGGCGGCAGGCCGGTCCCGGTGCAGGCGCCGCCGCTGGTGGTGTTGCTGCTGGTCACGTAGGGATACGTGCCGTGGTCGATGTCCAGAAACGCGCCCTGCGCGCCTTCGAGCAGCACATGAACGCCGTTGGCATTGGCCTCGTTGATCGAGACCACGGTATCGGCGAGATGCGGCAGCAGGATTTCCCGCGCGGCAGAGACTTCCTTCCACGCGGTCTCGACGTCGAGCGGCGCGCCGCCCATCGGAACATATTCCCTGTTGTATGCTTCGGCGTTGTCGCGGAAATGCTTCTCGAAGCGGGCGAGGTCGCGCATTTCGCCGCCGCGGATGCCGGTGCGGTCGGCCTTGGAGGAATACGCCGGACCGATGCCGCGCTTGGTCGTGCCGATCTTCTTGTCGCCCTTGGCGGAATCCTCCTTGAAGGCATCGATGAGCTTGTGCCACGGCATGATGAGGTGGCAGCGTGTGCTGAGCTGGATCCCGGAGACGTCGATCCCGCGGGACTTGAGCATGTCCATTTCCTTCACGAGCTCGACCGGGTCGACCACCACGCCGTTCGCGATCACGCACGGCACGCCGGCGCGCAGAATGCCGGACGGGATCAGATGGAGCACGAAATGCTGTCCGTTGATCTCGACGGTGTGGCCGGCATTGTTGCCGCCCTGGAAACGGACCACCATTCCCGCCTTTTCCGTTAAGACATCAATGATTTTACCTTTGCCTTCATCGCCCCACTGGACGCCGACGAGCACGCTGACTGACATGTTGTTTGGTTCCTTATGTGAAATGAAAAGTGTAAAAACATACCCAATCAATATACCACATTTTCCCTGCAAAAGCAAACTTTTCCGCGAAAAAAACACGGAAAGGTGTACGACGGTGCGGAGCCTGCTGCGCGATGCGATCCCCCCGGCAAAAAGCGTTTCACGGGTCCTCGGCGCCATCTCTTCCGGCGCCGGAAGGTTTCCGGCGGGCGTTTCCGCGGACGGTCGCGCGAATTCCGTTTGCATTTTCCGAAAAACATGATATGTTTTCCGTAAAACGCATCAAAAAGACTGTAATGGAAGGAGCACGCTTCATCATGTCCGCATCGCAGACTCTCGCATCGACCATCGCCGGTTCATGGTATCCCGGCGACCCCGCCCGGCTCAAAGCCATGATCGACTCGTTCCTGGCCCCCTGCCCCATGCCGGAAAAACCGTGCAACGCAATCGTTGTGCCGCACGCCGGGTATCCGTATTCCGGGCCGACGGCGGGCTATGCCTATGCCGCGGTCGACAGCAGGAAGATCCGGCGCGTGATCCTGCTGGCGCCGAGCCACCGCTACGGCATCCGCGACCTCGCGGTCCTGCCGATGGCAGACGCCGTCTCCACACCGCTCGGAACGATCGCACTGGACACCGCCATGCGCGACGCCCTGCTCGGCAACGCTCTGTTCCGCGCGGACGACGGCGTGCACCGGCTGGAACACAGCACGCAGATCCAGTATCCGTTCCTCCAGCACTGCCTCGACGACTTCAAGCTCCTGCCGGTCATCGTCGGCAGCCTGAGCGGCCCCGCCGCGGACGCCCTCGCCGCCGCGCTGAAGCCGTTCCTCGCGGACGACGTGCTCCTGGTGGTCAGCTCGGATTTCATCCATTACGGCAGGGATTTCGACTACGAGCCCTTCCCGCAGGACACCGAGGCGAAGTCCCGCGCGCTCAACCTCGACGCCGCGGACGCGATCTGCCGCCGCGACACCGCCCGGTTCGAACGCATCCTCGACGAATCCGGCGCGACCATCTGCGGCCGCGAACCGATCCGCGCCGCCCTGCGGATGCTCCCGGACGGCTGCATCGGCACCATGCTCCATTACGCCACAAGCTCCGACGAATCCCGCGACTTCTCGCGCTTCGTCTGCTACTGCTCCATCGGATTCCATGCGGAGTTCCCCCCTGCCCCGGAACGGACCGAACCGGCCGCGGCGAAATCTCAGCCCGGCGGCATCTCCGACGCGGACAGGAAATTCCTGCTCGACCTCGCACGCCGCGCCATCCAGTACGCCCTGAACACCCGCATGGTCGCCACGGCGGATGCGCTCGGCGTGAACCCGGCCGCGCTTTCCCCCGCGATCTGCAAAAACATGGGCGCATTCGTAACGCTCAGCCTCAAGCAGAACCACCGCCTGCGCGGCTGCATCGGCGAAATCGAGCCGTACCGCCCGCTTTGGAAGGCCGTCCTCGGCCGCGCCATCGACGCCGCCTTCCGCGATCCCCGGTTCCTCCCGCTCACCGCGGCGGAGTTCGCCAATGTCGAGATCGAGATCTCCGCCCTCACGCCCGCCGTGCCCGTCGGCAGCTGGCATGACATCGTGATCGGGCGGCACGGCATGACCCTGACCAAAAACGGCCGGTCGGCTGTCTTCCTCCCGCAGGTCGCGCCGGAACAGGGCTGGGGCATCGAAGAAACGCTGACCCATCTCTCGATGAAAGCCGGGCTTCCGCCGGACGCCTGGCGCGAAGGCGCGTCCTTCACCGTGTTCGAGGCCGTCGTCTTCCACGAATGAACGGTACATCCTTCCGCCCGGAATCCATCCCATCCCGGGCGGATAGACGCATCAAACCGGACGCATCAAATCAAAGCTCTTCCCTGCCGGGGAAATTGCACGTTTTTCAGACGGATTGTCCGTCTGAAGCTTTGCCGCGTGCGGTTCCTTTTTCAAGCCATTCATGCATCCTCCCGGCATCCGTGAAAACGCGGGATTTTGAGCGGGAAAACTTGCTTTTTTTCCTTTTTCGTGTATAGTAAAAGGCTATCTGAAATCACAGGTTTTTTTGAGCCTGTCTTGAGAAAAAGGAGTTTTGATACGAAATGAAAAAATTCACCATCGCATTCCTGCTCGCCGTCATCGCGCTCTGCGTCGTGCTGGCATTCGTACCCGGCAGAATCCGCAAAGCCGCACAGGCTTCGTCCGGCTACGGCGTCGCCGCGACCACCTACCCGATCTGGGTCCTGACCCGGGAAGTCCTCGACGGCACCGGGATTGAAGCGCAGCTGCTGACCCCGCCGGATGCAGGATGCCCCCACGACTACGTCCTGACCGCGAACGACCTCATGAAGGTCTCCGCCGCCCGCAAGCCGCTCCTGCTGTTCAAAAACGGCGCGGGCCTCGACGACCACATCTGCAAGGCGGCTTTGACCGCGAACAAGGGCATCGTGGTGGTCGACACGGGCGCCGGAATCGAAGTGATCGGCGAGGACGACCATGATGACGACCATGAGGCGGAACACCACCACGATGATGGCGACGATCACGACGACCACGGCGAACATGATGAACTCGAAGAGCACGAGGGCGAACATGGGCACGAGGAAGCAGGCCATCACCACCATCATCACGGCGGCGAGAACGGCCATTTCTTCGCCAGTCCGTACGAGGCGCGGAAAATCGTCGCGACGATCGCCGACGAACTTGCGAAGAGCGACCCGGTTCATGCGAACAAATTCCGCGAGAACGCCGCGAAGCTCGACAAACGCCTCCAGATCCTCGGCGACGAATTCAAATCACAGCTCGCGCCGTACGCCTCCAGGCACGTCGCCGCACAGCATAACATCTTCGACTACCTGCTCCGCGACTGCGGATTCGAGAAGCCGCTGGCGATCCTCGCCGATCCGGAGACGCCCCCCTCGCCCGCCGAGGTCACGGCCCTGACGAAGGAATTCAAGGAACACGGCGTGAAGGTTATCTTCACGGAGCCGCAGTACCCGGACGAACTCGCGAAACTGATCGGCAAGGAGGCCGGAGCCGTCGTCGTGAAGATCGACCCGGTGGCTTCCGGCCCTGCCGACCCGCCCATCGGATATTATTTCGACATCATGCACGGCAACCTCGAAACCATGAAGAAGGCACTGGCGGAATGACCTCTCCCGCGGAAACATCTTCCGCCGACGCGGTCCGGTTCGAGCACGTCGGCCTCACCCTCGGCGAAAACCGCATTCTGGACGACATTTGCGCGCATGTCCCGCGCGGCAAGTTCACGGCCATCGTCGGTCCGAACGGTGCGGGCAAGACCACGCTCACGCTCGCCGTCCTCGGCCAGATCAAATACACCGGCAAAGTGGTCTTCCCCGGCCTGGACGAGGCCGGACGCCGTCCGAGGTTCGGATTCGTGCCGCAGCGCCTTGTGTTCGACCGCAACATCCCGATGACGGTCATGGACTACCTGCTCTCCGGACTCCAGTGCATGCCGCTCTTTCTGGGACATTCCAAACGTCATGTGGAACGCATCATGCGCTATCTGGACGAGGTCGAATGCACCCGTCTGGCCGACCATGCGTTCGGCGCGCTCTCCGGCGGCGAGATCCAGCGCGTCCTGCTGGCGCAGGCGCTGCTTCAGGAACCCGACATCCTGATCCTGGACGAACCGACCTCCGGGGTCGATTTCAAGGGCGGGCTGATCTGCTGCGAGCTCCTGCGCCGCGTCCGCGAAAAGCGCGGCTTCACGCAGATCATGATCAGCCACGACCTCGCGACCGTGACCGCACACGCGGACCACGTAATCTGCCTGAACCACAAAGTCTTCGGCGAAGGCGAACCGCGCGTGGCACTGACCCATCACGTCCTGTCCGAGACGTTCGGCCTGCACCTCGGTCTCCCCGACCTGCACGGCATCCCGAAGGACGTCCGGGATTGTCCCGAGGACTGCCCGCTCCGCAACGAGCATCTGCATCTGCACGACCACTGCCATGTCGACGGCGCGGAACACGGCTGCGCCTGCGGCCATGACCATGCACACGGAACGGAGGCCGCCCATGCTGAATGAACTGATCCTGCGAATCGCCGACCTCACCGCGAAGCTGTTCCCGCTGGACTGCATGGAACTGGAGTTCATGCGGCGCGCGATGCTCGGCCTGCTCCTGATCGCCCCTCTGGCGGCGCTTTCCGGCGTGCAGGTCGTGAACTCGCGCATGTCGTTTTTCTCCGACGCCATCGGCCATTCGGCGTTCGCCGGCGTTGCGCTCGGGATGATCCTGTCGCTTCCGCCCGAATTCACGATGCCGGGCCTGGCGCTCCTGATCGGCCTGCTCATCATGTATCTGCGCCGCGGAAGCCGCCTGTCGACGGACACGGTGATCGGGATCATCTTCTCCGCCGTGGTGGCGTTCGGGCTGGCGATCGTGAGCCGGAACCGCGAAGCCTCGCGCGGCATCAACATGTTCCTGTACGGCGACATCCTGACGATCGGCGACAACGAGATCGCGCTTCTCGCGGTCCTGCTGATCGCGTTTCTGGCGTTCCAGTTCTTCGCCTGGAACCGCATGCTGCACATCTCCGTCAACGAGCAGATCGCCGGGGTGCACCGGATCAGGGTGCCGGTCTACCAGTACCTTTTCGCGGGCCTGCTGTCGCTCGTCGTGATCCTGTGCGTGCGTGCCGTGGGCGTCCTGCTGGTGACCGCGATCCTGATCGTTCCCGCGGCAACGGCGCGAAATTTCGCGCGGAACTCGCGCCAGCTTTTCTTCCTGTCTCTGGCGTTCAGCTATGTCAGCTGCGCGGGCGGCCTGCTGATCTCGGCGCAGGAGTGGGCGAACGTGCCCGCGGGCGCCGCGATCGTCCTGCTGGCTTGCGCGATGTTCGCGGTGTCGTTCGTCGCCGCACGTCTGCGTTCGAAATAAAAACGCCCGGTCCGGGACCGGGCGGAAAATACGGGACCTGTCTGCTCCGGGAATCCATTCCCGGGCGGGCGTTTTATCCTTTGGTTTCTATTTCTCGTCCTCCACGCCGGAGAGCGTGATGCGCGGCAGGTATCCGTGCGTCTGCAGATACAGGGCCTTCGGGCCGAGGGCGGTCGGGTCAAGCTCGACGGCCTTCTTTGCGAGTTCGGCGGCGGATTCCTTGTTGCCGAGCGCAAGTTCGTTCCTGCCGAGCGCCCCGAGGCGCAGCGCCTCGCGTTTGGCCTCCGGCGAGATCACCTTGAAGACCGTGTAGACGCGGTTGATCTCCTCCTGTCCGCGCGGGACGTCGAGCCGGTAGAACCAGTGGAGGCTGTCCGGATCGGCGATCATGAGGTTGACGATGGAGTCCGACTTGATCTCGTTCGCGCCGGCGATGTACCGGTTCGAGTAGATCGAATAGGAGAAGCACGCGCCCTTGTTGTAGACGACATAGTCGGCGCCGTATTCGCCGCAGTATTTCGCCAGATCGAGTTCGGATCCGTGGAACATCGCCTCCATGTATTTCTCCGTGGCGTCGCGGATGCGCTTCATGCCGAACTGCGGATTCATGACCAGGCCGGTTCCGGCATACGCCTTCAGCATCGGCCCGACGGTGAAGTTTGCTGCCACCCCCTTGCCCGCCACGGCATCCCTGTGCTGGCGGAACCAGTTGATCAGCAAAGCCGTTTCCCGGAACGGGACATCGCCGGTATACCTGCGTGGCGTGTCAACGGACACCAGAGTTTCCCAGAAGACCGCAAACAGAAAGATTCCGGTCAGCGTCCTGCGGAGATGTTTGAGCAGGCGGGGACGGGCGAAAACAACCGTACAGGCCTCGGCGGGGTCGACCTTCCATGGCGCATAACGGAACGCCCGCAGATACGTGATGACGAGCATCGGCAGGGAAACGCAGAGGAAGAGGATCACGAATTCATGGTACCGCACGATATAGATGAACCCGACGATGAAGCCGACCGTGAAAATGTTCGGCAGGAACGTCCGCGACAGCGTCTTCAGAAATTCGGTTCGGGGGATATGGAACAGCGTCAGCCCCAGCAGCAGCGCCGCGTACAGCGCCAGCGTGACCGGAAGCAGGCCGAGGAGAAACCGGAAGAGCCCGAACTGCAGTCTGCGGCCGATTCTGAGGCTCGGGAAGAAGGAAGACGCGATCTCCCAGGTGGCGGAGTGCATGGACGGCGTCCACATGATGCGGGCGTCATAGTTCAAAAGCAGGGCGTTCGCGGGCTTTACATTGTTGAACTTGATCTTCGCCTTCATCGCCTCGGAGAAATGGCTGTAGTTCGAGGCGTATTCCGGGGTATTGCCGAACTGCGCCCAGTTCGCATACAACGCCGCCGCCAGCAGAGGCACGGCAAGGCGCAGCACGAGGCGGCGTCCCCGGCTCAGGTTCAGCCGCCGGGATATGTTCTGGAGCGCATAGCAGCAGAAGAAAGCCGGCATCGCCACCCACAGGATCGGCGCATGGATCAGCCCGTAGGTGATGTTGAACGGCACGACCAGGGCGTTCAGCAGGACGGCCGCGGCGATCGCGATCCAGGCATACAGCAGGCCGCGCCGCATCCGGTATCCGCACAGCGCCCGCAGGACTTCGACCAGCGCCCAGGCGGAAAAGATCATCTGGCACAGGTCCCACGCGACAAAAGCCAGAAACACCACGGCGAAGATGATCGGGGCCTTCCACCACCGCGCCCGGGCATTGCACCACGCCGCCAGCACGAACGCCATCGAGATCAGCGGGATGCAGAATTCGCCGCGCACCAGATCCTGCCCGGTGGAACGCGCAATCGCCGAAAGAGCCACGGCATGCAGGAACCCGCCGCAGAACGCCAGTTTGCGCGGGCATTTCAGCAGCAGAAGCCACAGGAAAATCAGCGCGGACGTCTGCGACGCCCACAGCCGTATCTGCGCGCTCATCCACTGCGCCATGTACGGATGGTCCTGAAACAGCTTTTCGCGCGGGCCGGCCTCCGGATCGGGCGCGACCAGCTGTTTCAGCCGCCAGCCCCAGCCGAGGAACCACTCCAGCGCCATGTTCATCTGCGCGTACGGCGGGATGTCTTCCATGTGCTTCAGCGTCTCGTCGCGTTCCGGCACGCCCTTCCCCTCGGCGATATCCTGCGCGTAGGAGAACATCATGGCGCTTTCGATCGTGAACGGCGAGAAGTTATTATGGCGGATCGGCAGGAAATACTCGAAGAACGATCTGTTCCGGAACGGATTGGCATCGCGGATGATGTCCTCTCCCAGCATCCGCACCGAGACATTGTAGTGGTATGTCCGCATGGCAAACGAGGTAAGGAGGATGACGAGGAACAGGAAAGTGTTCCAGAGGCGCCTGTGGCGGGAAATGAATGTAGAAAGCCTGTTTTTCACGTGTACTGTTTCCTTCCCTGCGAAGAGGGGATGCCGAGTTCCTCGCGGTATTTCGCCACGGTGCGGCGGGCGACGTCGAGCCCCTTCTTCTTGAGGCCCTCCACGATCTTCTGGTCGGAGAGCGGATGCGCGGGGTTTTCGTTTTTGACGGCCTCGCGGATGTATTCCTTGACTGCCGAGCTGGAGACGTCCTCGCCGTCGGTGTTCTGGTAACCGCCGGTGAAGAAGTCGCGGAACCGGAACGTGCCGGCGGGAGTCGCCATGTATTTGTTCGCGATGGCGCGGCTGACGGTCGTCTCATGGATCCCGAGGCGGTCCGCCACGTCGCGCATGGTCATGGGGCGGAGGTGTTCCGGCCCCTTTTCGAAGAAATCGTACTGCTGGTCCGCGATGATCCGTGCGATGCGGACGATGGTGCTCTCGCGGTCGGCGAGCGCCTTGCGGATCTCCATCAGGCCTTTCAGGTTCTTCAGGATGTAGTCGCGGGTCTCCTGGTCGGTCAGCGGGTCGTCAAGCATCTTCATGTAGCGGTTCGGGATCAGGAACCTCGGCTCGTGTTCGCGGTTCGGGCGGACGACGAACCCGTCGTCGCCGCGCTCGACCGTGACTTCGACGGGGCAGTATTCGGTGCGGAAATGCGCGAGGGACGAGGCCGGGCGCGGGTCGCAGATGCGGCGAAGCTCATCCGCCATCTCCTTTACCTCCTGCACGGTCACGCCCATGTCCTTCGCGATCTTCGGGAGGCGATTGTGCTCCAGGTCCTCCAGGTGCTTGTTCACGAACTCGGCCATCCGTTCCGTTTTCTTTCCGGCACGTTCGAGCTGGATCAGGAGGCATTCCGGCAGGGAGCTCGCGCCGATCCCGGGCGGATCGAACGTCTGCACGAGCCGGAGCGCAGCCTCGGCGGTCTCCAGCGTGCACGGCACGGACTGCGCGATCTCCGCGGGGATGCTGCGGAAGAACCCGTCGTCGTCGATGTTTCCGATGACTTCCTCGGCGGCGCGGCGCACCTCGGGCGTGCAGTCCTCGGCGCCGAGCTGTTCCATGAGGATCTCCTGAAGCGAAGCCTCCTGAGCCAGGGAGTTGAACATATATTCGCGGCGTTTCTCCGCTTCGCTGTCGCCGTCGGGATCGCGGTCGTCCCGCCGGACGGATGCCCAGTCGTCGTCATCCTCCAGGATGCGCGCCAGTTCCTCGTCGTAGTCCAGACGGTTCTCGTCCAGGGATTCGACCGGGACTTCGTCCTGCGCGATGGTGTCGGAATCCGTGTTCGCGTCCGCCAGGTCGTCGTATTCGCCCTCATCGTCCTCGGTCGTGATCAGAGGATTCTCCGCCAGAACGTCCGCGAACGAGGCGGACAGCTCCGTAACGGGCGCCTGAAGCGCCTTCAGCGCCTGGAGATGCTGAGGCGAAAGGACATGGGTCTGTTCCTGAGTCTGACTGGCGCCTTGGGCGAGATTGTAATCCATTGCGTTTCCCCGGATAGAATAACAAATACACCATACTATACCCCCGAAACGCCGTTTTTTCAAAAAAAAGCCGCCAGTTTTCGTATTATTTTATAGGAAAATGCCCAAAACCGTGCTATATTATGTTTTGTCTTTTTATTCCGAACCAACCGACACGCAATGGAGACCGTCATCATGCCGGAAATGCCGAAAGCATATCTGCCCGCTGAAATCGAAGAGAAATGGTACGCCGAATGGGAGGCGAACAAACGCTTCCACGGCAAGCCGAACCCCGAAAAAAAGCCCTATTCCATCGTCATACCGCCCCCGAACGTGACCGGCATCCTCACCATGGGCCACGTCCTGAACAATACGCTCCAGGACATCCTCATCCGCTGGCACCGCATGATGGGCGAGGAAGTCTGCTGGTTCCCCGGCACCGACCACGCCGGCATCGCCACGGAGAGCAAGGTCGACAAGGTCCTCCGCGAGAAGGAAGGCGTCGACCGCCGCGCACTCGGCCGCGAGAAGTTCATCGAACGCGTCTGGGAATGGAAGAAGCTCTACGGCGGCACCATCATCAAACAGCTCCGCAAGCTCGGCACCTCCTGCGACTGGGACCGCGAACGCTTCACCATGGACGAAGGCCTCAGCGCTGCCGTCCGCAAGGTGTTCGTCCAGCTCTATGAAAAGGGCTACATCTACCGCGGCAAGCGCATGGTGAACTGGTGCCCCGCCGCACAAAGCGCACTCTCCGACGAAGAAGTCATCTACCGCGAAGTGAAGGGCAAGTTCTGGCATTTCCGCTACCCGCTCACCGACGGTTCCGGCTACCTCGTCGTCGCCACCACGCGCCCCGAGACCATGTTCGGCGACACTGCCGTGGCAGTCCCCCCCGGCGACCCGCGCTACAAGCACCTCGTCGGCAAGACCGTGAACCTCCCGCTCACCGACCGCAGGATCCCGATCATCGAGGACGAGCATGCCGATCCCGAAAAGGGCACCGGCTGCGTGAAGATCACGCCCGCCCACGACCCGAACGACTACCAGGTCGGCAAGCGCCATAACCTCGAATTCATCAACGTCATGAACCGCGACGGCTCCATGAACGCCCAGTGCGGCAAGTACGCCGGGCTCGACCGCTACGAATGCCGCAAGCAGTGCGTCGCCGACATGGAAAGCCTCGGCCTCCTCGAAAAGATCGAGGACATCGTCCACAACGTCGGCTTCTCCGAGCGCGGCGGCGTGGAGATCGAGACGCTCCTCAGCGACCAGTGGTTCGTCCGCATGGACGAGCTCGCCAAGCCTGCCATCGAGGCCGTCCGCTCCGGCGCCATCAAGTTCTATCCCGACCGTTGGGCCAAGACCTATTTCCACTGGATGGAGAACATCCAGGACTGGTGCATCAGCCGTCAGATTTGGTGGGGACACCGCATCCCCGCCTGGTACCGCGGCGACGTGAACGACGAGAACCGCGAAGTCTACGTGGGCGTGAACCCGCCCGAAGGCGACGGCTGGTACC
>JAFXYP010000016.1 GCA_017541665.1 Lentisphaeria bacterium
ACACAGGACCACGCCGCCGCCGCGATCGCGAAACGCGGCATCCCGGTCTTCGCATTCAAGGGCGAGAGCATCCCGGAATACTGGGAGTTCGTCATGAAGGCGATGGTCTGGCCGGACGGCAAGGGCCCCGACCAGATCGTGGACGACGGCGGCGACGCCACCGGCCTGATCCACATGGGCGTGAAGGGCGAGCTTCACCCCGAGTTCCTGAAGACCGCGCCGAAATCCGCCGACGAAAAAGCCGTTTTCGCCCTGCTGAAGGACATCCGCAAAAAAGACCGCAAGTTCTGGCGGAAGATCGCAGCGGGCATGAAGGGCGTCTCCGAGGAGACCACCACCGGCATCCACCGCCTCAACCACCTGGCGAAGACCGGCGAGCTCCTTTTCCCCGCCATCAACGTGAACGACTCCGTCACGAAATCCAAGTTCGACAATGTCTACGGCTGCCGCCACTCCCTTCCCGACGGACTCAAGCGCGCGCTCGACGTGCTGCTCTCCGGCAAGCAGGTCGTGGTCTGCGGCTACGGCGACGTCGGCAAAGGCTGCGCCGAGGCCATGAAGAATGAACGCGCCCGTGTCGTCGTGACCGAGGTCGACCCCATCTGCGCGCTTCAGGCGTGCATGGCAGGGTTCCAGGTCGCCCGCATCGAGGACGCGCTGAAGACCGCCGACGTCTACGTGACCTGCACCGGCAATTGCCGCATCATCACCGCAAAGCACATGGCCGCGATGAAGGACCAGGCCATCGTCTGCAACATCGGACACTTCGACGACGAGATCGACGTGGCCGGACTGAAGGCGGTGAAGGGCATCAAGGTCATCGAGATCAAGGGGCACGAATGCCCGGTCCACAAGTACACGTTCCCCGACGGGCACAGCATCTACCTGCTCGCCGAAGGCCGTCTCGTGAACCTCGGCTGCGCCACCGGTCACCCGAACTTCGTCATGAGCTGCTCCTTCTCGAACCAGGTCCTCGCCCAGATCGAGATCGCCGGGAAAAAGCTCGGAAAACAGGTCTACCTGATCCCGAAGAAGCTCGATGAGGAAGTCGCGCGGCTCCACCTCGCGAAATGCGGCGCGAAGCTCTCGAAGCTCACGCAGGAGCAGGCCGACTACATCGGCGTGAAAGTCTCCGGCCCCTTCAAGCCGGACAACTACCGCTACTGATTGCCATTCCGATAAAAAGCCGCCCGCGTCATATTGTCGGGGCGGCAGGCTGCATGCGTCGGAACACTGCGCGGGGACCGGTTCCCCGCGCTTATTTTTTCGCGTCGTCGTCCGGCTTTTTCACGTCGGGAAGGAGCAGGCCGAAGGCTGCCATGGTTTCGGCCTGGTGCGTCACAGTGCCTTCATCCATGCCGATGGCGAAAATGGCATCGACGAAGCAGTAGAGCGGCGGCGTCTTGTCGCGTTTCGGGAAGAGCGTGGCGGGGTAGTTGTATTCCCTGCCCCTGTCGTCGGGCCCCTGGGACTGCATGCCGCGGACGGAGAACCCGGTGGGGTTGAACCTGCTGTTGTGGAGCGGGGCATGGATGCTGTTCGAACCGAGCCCGACGATCCAGCTGATGCCAAGCGGGTTGCAGCCGAGGGTGTTGTCGGCCGTCTTGATCATGGCCTCGCGGTATTTTTTGACATTGAGCTTGTTGTCGGTGAACGCCCAGGCGTGCCAGACGACGGAGAGGAAATGCTCGTAGGCGCCGGTACCCCAGTTCATGGGCGCATAGGGATGGCGGACGAATTTGTAGGGGGCCTTGTTCGAGGCATCGACATACAGGTCCGCTTCCTCGCAGATGGCGCGGACGACGTCGGAATGCACGGTGACGGAAGCCTTGGAGGGCGGGATGGCGGCATAGGCGTAGGCCGCGAGGGTAAGGTCGTAGCTGTTGTTGTCGCTCGACACCATCTTCGCCTTCGGGTTCTTCTTCCACGGCGTATTGTCCAGGAACGCCTGGTGGTAGGAGTCCTCGCCCGTTGTATGGAAGAGCTGGGCAGCCGCATAGGCGAGCTGGGTCGTGTAGTAAGCCCCGAATTTCTGCGCGTCGTTAGTCTCCGGCTTGTGCGCCACGCCCCAGTCGTAGGCCCGGCGTGCGCGCTTCAGGTAATCGTCGGCCATCTCCGTCTTGCCGACGGACCGGAGGAGGCGTGAGGCATGCGCCATGGCCCCTGCGAACTGCAGCGAACCGCGGCTGTCCTTGGCATAGGCGAAGTCGCCCTTCGGATCGAGCTCGACCGTCTGGAAGAAATTCGGGTCGCCGTCGGACTCGGTGCCGTCATAGACTCCGCCATCTTCGTCCTGAAGGCCGATCCAGAGCTTGAGCGCCCACAACGCCTCGTCGAGGATGTCCGGGATGCCGTTGCCCTTTTCCGGGATATTGAGCTGTCCGTCGTAGAACTTCTTCGGGGCGATCTCGTATGCGTCCATCAGGATCTGTGCGACGTCGATATGCGAACGCGGATTGTAGTCGCCTGCATCGTGATGCCCGCCGGACGCCTCGATGCGCTTCGGCAGGACGGCCTCGGTCCGTTCGCACAGCTTCGCGATCTCGTCCGGGGAGAGTGCGCGGTTGTAGATGCGCAGCTCGTCGAAATAGCACCCCTCCGCGCCCGTGTTGGAGACGGCTCCGAACGTGAAGGCATCCCCCGGCGAAAACGAAGCGGGGGCGGAACCGGCCCTGAGGAGTTTGCCGTCCCGGTAAACCCGGCAGGTCCATGCCCCGGAATCCGGCTCGAGCACGAAAGTGTAGCAGTGCCAGAGGTCGTCGCCGAACCGGGTTCCCGCATAAATCCTGGTGCCGTTGAACTCGTAATTCGGCACGCCCCAGATGCAGGAGAACCGGAAGGACCTGGAGCGCCCGGAATAAAGCGACAGGAGCTCGCCGTCGAACCGGTTTCCCTTGGGCGCGTCGCTGCGCCGCAGCCAGAAGTTGAACGTAAGCCCCTTCGATTTGTCGTAGACCAGCTTTCCCGTCCAGCCGTTGTCCTGCCCGGATTTCGTCGCGAAGACACGGTTGGACTCGCCGTCCCAGAGAAGGTTCGGCATGGTCCGGAAGGACTGCGCCGTCCCGTTCGACGGCGAAAGTGTCATGCCGCCGGAAACGGAGTTCGCGGCGGAACCGTCGAACGGGAAATGCGCAATCAGCCCCGGCCCGGCATACACCGCGGGCCGCGCATTCACTTCAGGCGAATCGTTTTTCTCGTAGATGGCTTTCTTCACGTCGATGAACGAGCCATTTTCGATCTGCTGCTGCGAGGTCAACTGGATGCCATGGTCGTGACAGGCGATGCGCCGCCACTCCGAATACGGAGGCTCCAGCGCGATGCCGCACCGCTGGGCGAAAAGGCCGTACGCCGCGGTCCGGAACGCCTCGTCGTAAACGTCGGACGCGATGGAGAATTCGAAACTGCGGCCCGTACCGGGAACGGCAATGTAGTAACGGCCGGGCGTCTTGAACGATGTGAAATCGATCTCGTAGACGTTCTCGCCGGAATACTGCGACCTGCCCTCCGAGCGGTTTCCCGGGTTGGAAAGCCTGCTCTGGCCGGAGAAAACGACCTCGTCCGTGCGGACATCACGGATCTCGAACGGCGGCGGGGCGTCGTATTTGAGCGAGGCCCTGGCGAATTCATGGGCCGCGGCCGATGCAGTCCCCGCATTGATGGATTCCACCTTGCCCGGCTTGTCTTCCTTCTCTGCGGATTCCTTTCTGTCCTTGTCGTCCTTTTCGCCTCCGGATGAGCCGAAGAATATCTCGTCCGCCGAGATGTTGCGGAAATGCTCCGACTCGCCCGAAACCGCCAGGATCGCGCTTTCATCCGGGAAGGAGCCGAGCCAGCGCCCGATCTCCGCGGTCTTCACCGCCGATGCGATGTAGCCGACCTGGTTGACCTTCACCGCACAGGAAAACGAACGCTTGTCCGAAAACACGATCTCGGCGGCGTTCGCGCCGGACACCACGGCGGGATCGACCTCGACGCGAAGCCGGTCGCCCTCCGCGAGTACACGGTCCAGCTGCAGGAAGACTTCATGCTGCATGATCACGGAGTACGGCCAGCCGACCGGCCGGTACAGGTCAAGCTGGCTTCGGCGCCCCATGGCCGTGATGACGACGGGCTCGCCGTTGACCGTGATGTGGTAATGCTTGAGCAGATACCCCTCCTTGCAGAAAAAAGTCGGGCCGAACTCCAGCCGGATGATGCCGTTCCCGACGCTGTCCAGCCCCCGAAGCCCGAGCGCGGTCAGCGTCATGAGGTCGGGCTTATGCTGTACATCCGGAGCATTCGGGATGTCCGCCGGATCGTAGCGGAATTCGTATGCGGCGCGTCCGGCGGACACGACATCGGACCCGCGTCCGTACGTGATGACCGCATAGGCCTTGCCGGCCTGCATGGGCGCATGCAGTTTCAGGTCGACTGTTTCGCGCTTGAACTCGGTGATGTTCGATTCTTTTGATTCCGACTTGAACCCGTCCGGAACGGCCGCCTCCAAGATGCTGTGTTCGGACGGAAACGACACATCGGCGGGCTGGACGAATTTCTCGTAGGCATATTCCGAGTCGTCCTCGCTGACGATGCGGTATGCGGACAGTTCATTGAGCGGGCCGGAATTGGATGCCATCCCGATCTCCACCCGGATGGTATCGGCTGCGACGGGAAACGCCTTCCGTACCCCCATCACCGTCATGATGAACGGTTTCTTGTCCGGCGCGGCGATCAGGACGGGATCGGCATCCAGCGCGAACACCGCCGTCCCCGGCATATTCAGCAGCACGATCATAAACAAGGCGGAAAACGAAGCGGTAAAACGTCCGGTCATGGCGCAAACTCCCCTGGGAATACTGGATGCGATGAGGGTCCCCCGCCCATACGAAGACGGAAAACGGAACACGGTTTATAATATTATAAATCGCAAAGTCCGCTTTGTCAAACACAAAGGGAACAATTTGCAAAAAAAGCCGAAGGCGCCGTCATGCCGCAGCGTTCCGTTCGTTGCGCCGTTTGTAGTACAGGCACAGCACCGTGTCCGTCATCACCATCAGCATATCGAAGATGTACAGGCAGAACACGCCGTCCGCGCCGTCGCGCATGAACCGGGCGGTGCATCCGGCAACGTACCCGGCGATGACCAGCGCGGCGAAAAGATAGCTCTTGCCCGCAGGGTTCTTCACGCGGACGGTCTTGATGATGGCAAACGGCCAGCTGGCGCCGAAACAGATCAGCATCGCAGCTTCTAAAAAGTGATGCATGGGGATGTCCTTTCGGGGTTGCAAAGAAACGATCTCCGGCGGGGCAAAGCCTCCCGAAGCAGCGCCGGGCTTCGCCGCGGCACGAGGCAAAGATTCCTGTGGCAGCGCCGGGCTTCGCCGCGGCACGAGGCAAAGATTCCTGTGGCAGCGCCGGGCTCCGCCGGTGTTATTTCTTATGCTTGCCGTCCTTCGGGTCGCGGGCGGTGGCGTCCTTGGATGCGGCTTCGTCCTTCGGCTTCTCGGAGGGGCGGAACGTCGGGATCTTCTTGATGGTGTTGATGACCTGCTCCGCGGAAATGAGGCGGGTGCACTCGAAATGGCGGTCGGTCCCCTTGTGGCGCGGACACCAGAGGAAGTCGTAGTGGTCGAAGTTCTCGCGCATGTCGTTCCAGCAGGAATGGCAGGTGTGGTAGTTGATGATGCGGTACGGCGTGGCGAACTCGTTGGTCGGGTGCGTGAAGCCGGAGATCATCACGACGGGCACCTTGCAGGTCCAGGCGAGCCAGGAGAGTCCGCTGGAGAGTCCGACGAAGAAATCCGCATCCTTGATGAGGTTGATGCGTTCCTGAAGCGGGATGTCGCCGGTGAAGTCCTCGGTGCCGTACGGGATATAGTTCCAGTTCAGGCCGATGCCGTGGACTTTCTCCTTGTCGATGCAGAGCACGCGGTAGCCGTTGTCCTTCAGGAACTGCACGAGGGTGATCCATCCGAACGGGTTGTTCCAGTATTTCGCCTGGGAGCTGGACTGCGCCGCGACGCAGACGTATTTTTCCTTGATCTTGCGCGGGGCGGAGAGGTCCACGCGCGGCGGGATGTCGGAGGTATCCTCCAGCCCGAGGATGTAACCGGCGGTCCTGTGCAGGCCGATGTAGCGGAAGTCGATCGGCTGGTTGTCCACGTCGCCGCGGAAGAAGAGTCCCATGTAGTAGGAGGCGTACGGACGGTGCGTCTTGGTCTCCTCGGTGGTGATGAACGTAATGTTCGGGTACTGCTTCCTGAAGATGTCCGCGATCCACGGGGTCATCACGCAGACGAGCCTGCATTTGTGCTTCTGCTGGAAGCGTTCGACGTAGCTGAACCAGCCGATGCTGTCGCCGATGGTACCGACCGGGAGCTGGATCATGACCTCCTTGTCCGTGGCATCGAAATCATGCGTGAAGATCGGCGTGTCGTTGCCCTTGTCATGGATGATGAGGCGGAACCGGATGAAGAATTTCTTGACGCTGGTGATGAATGCGCCCGGCACGGTGTCCGCGCTGTACAGGATGATGCCCGTGTCGATGTCCGTGAACGTCACATGGTAGTTCTTGCCGTTCTGCGGGAAGAGAATGCGAATACCGTGGTTGAAGTCGAACTTGATGCCCTCGACCGCGTCGAGGACCGGGACCTGCGGGATCTCGCCGTAGATCGACGGCTGTTTCTTCGGGTCGGGCTTCTGTCCCGGCGCCAGGTCGGGCGCTCCGGTGGCCTGCGAGATCGGTTGCGGATCGGGACCCTTCTGCGTGATGTTCGGGGCGTTCTGGGGACTGGCAGCCGGCGCGACGGAAATATCTTTGGCAAAATCCCTGGCCTGAGGCGTTACGACGATGGAACTGGAATCCATTTTTTTTCTCCTTCAATAACTTTTTGCAGAGCTGAACAACTTGTAAAAACAATAGCATCGAACGGAGAAAAGTCAAGTCCGCCTTCCGTTTTTTTTATAGATGGTAAAAAGACCGATCATTATGCCACCGCCGACTTGATTTTTTCAAAAGTTGTGCTAATTTATAATTCGCACATCGAATAAAAAACAAAACCAAAACATTTGGAGAAAGCATAAAATGGGAAAAAAGATCGTTCTTCTGGTCCTCATCGCAGGATTTGCCGCCATCGCGGTTTTCGCCTGGCAGCGATACCAGGAATCCCTCAAGGAAGAGGAAAGAAAGGCGCAGAAACGCCCGGAGGATGCCGTCGTCGTGAACGTGGTCAAGCCGGAACACGTCACCATGCTGGACGAACGCGTCTACTCCGGCACGACCCAGGCCTGGAGCTCCTTTGATATCGACCCTGAAGTCTCCGCCAAGCTTGTCTCCCTGAAATTCGACATCGGCGACAAAATCAAGAAGGGCGACCTCATCGCCCAGCTCGACGACTCCAACTACGACCAGGCCGTGCGCCAGGCACAGGCCGAACTCGAAGTCGCAAAAGCCAAAGACATTGAGGTGAAAGCCCTCCTCAAACTCCGCAAATCCCAGTACGAACGCCTGAAGCTCCTCCTGGACCGCAACGCCACCAGCGACTCCGAATTCGAAAACGCCGAAAGCGCCATGAAAGTCCAGGAAGCCGCCCTCGTCCAGAGCGAAGCCAACATCCAGAACTGCGAGGCCAGGCTCGCCGCCGCGAAGGTCAAGCTTGACGACACCAGGATCTTCGCCGAATGGAACTCCGGCTCCGACATCCGCCACGTCGGCGATCGCTACGTCGACGAAGGTTCGCTCGTCTCCCCCGGCAAGCCGATCCTGAAGATCATCGAGATCGACCGCATCAAGGCCAGGATCCCGATCATCGAACGCGATTTCCGGTTCCTTCAGGTCGGGCAGATGGCCGAAGTCACCACGGACGCCTACCCCGGCGTCACGTTCAAGGGCACCGTGGAAATGATCTCCAACGAGCTCGCCGAAAGCACCCGCACCGTGGTCGCCATCCTCTCCATCCCGAACCTCGATTTCCGCCTCCGCCCCGGCATGTTCGTGCGCGTGCGCATTGTCCTTTCCGAACACAGGAACACGCAGGCCGTCCCGCCGAACGCTGTCCTCACCAGGGATGACCGGCTCGGCGTCTTCATGATCGACCCGTCCGACCAGACCGCGAGGTTCGTTCCGGTCCAGACCGGCCTCGAGACCCGGAACCGCGTGGAAATCCTTTCTCCCGCGTTCAAGGACAATGACCTGATCGTGACCGTCGGCAACCACATGCTCGAAAACGGCAAAAGCGTCGAAGTCTCCCAGCTCAGCCGCCTGCATATGGCGGAGGCCCTGGCCGCAGAAGCCGCGAACGGCAAAGCGCAGCAGCCCGCCGCAGGACAGGACGGTCAGCCTGAACAGCAGCCCGCCGCAGGACAGCCGCAGCAGGCCGGCTCGGCCGAATCCGGAGACAAAGCGCAATGAAATTAGCCGACTTTTCCGTCTCAAGGCCGATCTTCATCTCGATGTTCGCCTGCATCGTCCTGGTGCTGGGCGGCATCTCGCTGAAGTACCTCCCCGTCGACCTCTTCCCGGAGATCGACTTCCCCGCGTGCTCCATCACCACGTTCTACGACGACGCATCCCCGCAGGAAGTCGAGGAACTCATCACGCGCCCGATCGAACGCCAGATCAGCGCCGTCACCGGCATCGAGGAGATCACCTCCATCAGCTCCGAGGAGACCAGCTCCGTCATCGTGCGCTTCACCTGGGGCACAAACCTCGACAACGCCATCTCCGACATCCGCGACCGCATCGACCGCGCGCTGAAGATGCTGCCCGATGACGTCGACCGACCGATGCTCATCCGGTTCAACTCCGCCTCCATGCCGATCATGCGCCTGGGCGTAAGCACGGACATGGACCTGACCAAAGCCAAGAAATACCTGGAGGACAGCATCGTGTACCGCTTCGAGCGTGTCGAAGGCGTCGCCAGCGCCAACATCAGCGGCGGCCACGACCGCGAGATCCACGTCCTGCTCGACGTCGACAAGGCGAAACTTCTCCGCGTTCCGCTCACCGACATCCTCAACAAGCTCCGCAGCGCCAACGTCACTACCCCCGCCGGCAACCAGAAATCCGGTACGCTCGACGTCCGCCTCCGCACCATCGGCACGTTCAACAACCTCGATGAGATCCGCAACCTCTTCCTCACGGTCGGACCCGACGGCTCCGCAGTCTGCATCCGCGACGTCGCCGAGGTGATCGACACCCATGAGGAGGCCACGCGCTTCGTCCGCATCAACGGCAAGCCCGGCATCTACATCGAGGTCTACAAGCAGTCCGGCTCCAACACCGTCGGCGTCGCGAAGGAAGTCCGCGCCGAACTCGAGAAGATCAACGCCGAACTTGCCGGAAGCTTCAACATCGTCCCCGTCACCGACGAATCCGAGTACATCCAGCGCTCGATCAACAACGTGTCGAACACCGCCGTCTCCGGCGGCCTCCTCGCCATCCTGATCCTTTTCGTCTTCCTCTGCAACATCCGAAGCACGCTCATCATCGCCATCAGCATCCCGCTGTCGATCGTCGCCACCTTCGCCCTCATCTACTTCTGCGGATTCACGCTGAACATCATGACGCTCGGCGGACTCGCGCTCGGCGTGGGCATGCTCGTGGACAACTCCATCGTGGTGCTGGAGAATACCGTACGGCTGCATGACGGCGGCATGCCGCGCGCCGAGGCGGCCCGGCAGGGCGCCAGCGAAGTGACCAGCGCCCTCATCTCCAGTACGCTTACCACTGTCGCCGTCTTCCTGCCCATGGTCTTCATGAAGGGCATGGCGGGCGTGATGTTCAAGCAGCTCGCCTACGTCATCGCGTTCGCGCTCCTCTGCTCGCTCGTCTCCGCCCTCACGATCGTGCCGATGCTCTGCGGCCAGATGCTCACCGAAAGCGAATCCCAGAAGACCGGGTTCATCTCCTGGTTCGCCAGGATCTCCAAGAAAGGTTTCGACGCCCTCGGCGACTACTACGCCGACGCCCTCGACTCCGTTCTGCGCCATAAGCTCGTCACGATCATCTTCAGCGTCGCCCTCCTGTCGTTCTGCTTCGTGATCGCCCCCCTCATCGGCACCGAGCTCATGCCGAAGACCGACGAAGGCCAGATCCGCATCAACATGGAGGATGCCGTCGGCACCGGCCCCGAATTCGTGAACGAGACCGTCATCGCCACCGAGCAGATCATCCGCTCGCAAATAGGCCCCGACCTCAAGTACTGGACCTCCTCCGCCGGCGCATCCACATGGAACTCCTCCGGCGGCCACAAGGCAAGCTACAACCTGAAGCTCACCCCGAGGACCGAACGCATCGAGGGCATCGAGTTCATCGCCGCCCGCCTCGGCAAAGCGCTCAACAAACTCCCCGGCACCATCTTCCGCGTGCGTTCCGCGCAGTCCTTCATGGGCGGACGCGGCGCGGGCGGCGACGCCATCCAGATCGACATTCGCGGCTACGACTTCGAAACCGCCGAGGAACTCGCCCGCCGCGTGCAGGCGCTCTGCCTCACCGTCGAGGGCGTGACCGATGCGAAGCTCTCCCGCGACATCGGCATGCCGGAAAACCGCGTGATCATCGACCGTGAAAAGGCCGGCAAGATGAAGGTGGACGTGAACACCATCGCGAACTGCCTCCGCCTCGGCCTCGCCGGAACCCAGGCCAACTACTTCCGCGAAAACGGCTACGAGTACAAGATCCTCGTGAAGGTCAAGGACGCCAAGTACATGAACACCGACTCCCTGCTCGACCTCACCGTCCGCAACGGAGACGGCGAAAACGTCGCCCTCCGAAACTTCCTCACCACGGAAAAGGTCCTCGGACCGGTGACCATCGAACGCAAGAACCAGCAGCGCAACCTGACCGTCTCCGCCAACCTCTACGACCGCGACCTCGGGTCTGCCGTCGAGGAGATGCAGGAGAAGATCAAGTCGCTCTATCCGCTGCCCGCCGACTTCACGATCTCGTTCTCCGGCGACTACGAGGACCAGCAGGAGACGTTCCGCGAGCTCGGCATGGCGTTCGCTCTCGCGCTCGTCCTGGTGTACATGGTCATGGCATGCCAGTTCGAATCCCTGATCGACCCGCTGATCGTCATGTTCTCCGTGCCGCTCGCGGCCATCGGCGTCATCCTGATGCTCTTCCTCACCTACACCACGTTCAACATCCAGTCCTTCATCGGCTGCGTCATGCTCGCCGGCATCGTGGTGAACAACGCCATCCTGCTCGTCGACACGGCAAACCTCCTGCGACGCCGCGACAAGCTCCCGCTCGCGGTCGCCGTCCGCGAAACCGGACGCCGCCGTCTGCGCCCGATCCTGATGACCACCCTCACCACCGTGCTCGGCCTCGTCCCGCTCGCCCTCGGCCTCGGCGAAGGCGGCGAATCCCAGGCGCCCCTCGCGCGCGCCGTGATCGGCGGCCTCACCAGCTCCACGCTCATCACCCTCTTCTTCATCCCCGCGTTCTACGCCGGATGGGAAGGCTGGCGCGAACGCGTCCGCGAGAAGAATGCGCTCAAGAAGCAGAAGAAGGCCGCGGTTTCCGGCTCCGCACCGGAACCCCAGCCCGCATAAGCCCGGCGCGCTTTCCACAGCAAAACTCGGACGGAGGCTTTCAAAGTCTCCGTCCTTTTTTCTTTTCGGCGGCTTGCTTTTTTCCCGCGTCATGCTACATTATTGACCGTAATTCACCGCATTGCAAAAAACTTTTCCATCAGGAGGCTTTCCCATGCGCCAGGCATGCTTTTTCGACCGCGACGGCGTCATCATCGAAGAGGCCGACTACATCCACGACCCCGCCCAGGTCCGCCTGTGCCCGTTCGCCGCGGAGGCCGTCCGCGCCATGCACGACGCCGGGCGTCTGGTCATCGTCGTGTCCAACCAGTCCGGCATCGCACGAGGCTATTTCACCGAGGCAGACCTGAAGGCTGTCGACGCCCGCATGAACGAACTTCTCGCGGCGGAAGGCGCGGCCATCGACGCCGCCTACTACTGTTTCCACCACAGGAAGGGCATCGTGCCGGAGTACGCGATCGACTGCGACTGCCGCAAGCCGAAGCCGGGGCTCTTCCTGCGGGCTGCGAAGGAGCTCGGCATCGACCTGTCGGCCTCCTTCATGATCGGCGACAAGGAATCCGACCTGGAGGCCGGGCTCAACGCCGGATGCCGCGGCGTCGCGCTGGTCCGCACCGGGCACGGCGTGCACCAGAACATCGAGAAGATCCCGCAGGCAATCGACGTCGGGGACGTGCTGACCGCCGCGAAGGAACTCCTGGCGCGCTACCCTGAGGCATAATTTGCCCGGCCACGGTCCGGCCTTTCCCGCGGGCTTTTCGGGCCCGAACGCGGCTTTCTTTCCGGATCGGGAATGAATGCCGCAGTTTTTTTCTTTTTTTTGCACAAATGCATTTGCATTTATCGATTGCCGAGATATAATATGAAAAAAAAGATTCACACACGTTCTCGGAGCATAGGTTTTTTATGGCAAAGATTCAATGCAAGATGTGCGGCGGTTTGAACGAGCTGCCGGACGGAGTGACCTCGGGCGAATGCCCCTACTGCGGCAGCCTGACGACATTCCCGAAGATCACCGACACACAGACGGAGCAGCTTTATTCCCGCGCGGAACATTTCCGCAGGAACAACAACTTCGACAAGGCCGTCTCCACCTACGAATCCATCCTGAACCGCAACAATGAAGACCCGGAAGCCTACTGGGGCCTGCTCATTTCGCGCTACGGCATCGAATACGTCGAAGACCCGGCGACGCACGAGCGCATCCCGACCTGCCATCGTGTCCAGTTCGATTCCATCCTTGCGGATTCCGACTATTTGAATGCCCTGAAGTTTTCCTCCGGCAACGATCGCGGAATCTATGAAAAGGAGGCGCAGCGCATCGCCGACATTCAGAAGTCCATCCTCAAGATTTCCGCACAGGAGAAGCCGTATGACGTCTTCATCTGCTACAAGGAGACGACGGAAGGCGGCACGAGGACAAAGGATTCGGCACTGGCACAGGACATCTACTACCAGCTTACGAAACAGGGTCTGAAGGCGTTTTTCTCGCGGATCACGCTGGAGAACAAGCTCGGCACGCAGTACGAACCGTACATCTTCGCCGCACTGAACTCGGCGAAAGTCATGCTCGTGATCGGCACGAAGCGCGAATATTTCGAGGCCGTTTGGGTGAAGAACGAGTGGAGCAGGTTCCTTTCGCTGATGAAGAAGGACAGCTCGAAACTCCTGATCCCCTGCTTCAAGGACATGGATGCATACGACATCCCGGAGGAACTGTCCATGTTCCAGTGCGAGGACATGGGGAAGATCGGGTTCATGCAGGACATCCTCCACGGCATCATGAAGGTCGTGAATGCAGGCAAACAGGCCGCACAGTCCGCCGCATCCTCCGCGGCCTCGCCTTCCGGCGCCGTCGCGGAATCCGCAAAGCTCATGAAGCGCATCTCCGTGCTTCTGGAGCAGCAGGACTGGCA
>JAFXYP010000017.1 GCA_017541665.1 Lentisphaeria bacterium
GCGACGGCACACACAGGGTGTGTCGATACGGTGCCGTGCTGCGCGACGGCACACACAGGGTGTGTCGATACGGTGCCGTGCTGCGCGACGGCACACACAGGGTGTGTCGATACGGTGCCGTGCTGCGCGACGGCACACACAGGGTGTGTCGATACGGTGCCGTGCTGTGCGACGGCACACACAGAGCGTGTCGATGGCGGAGCCTTCACGGAAATAATGAACGCATTTTTGTTCACTCCTCTTGAATAATACGCGCAAAGGCGGTATATTAACGACGGAACCGAAAACGGAAACGGAAAAACCTTCAGGCCGGGACATTATGACAACGGATCTTTACAACCAGCTGGTGAACAGGGAAACGAAACTGTCCCTGATCGGCCTGGGCTATGTCGGCATGCCGATCGCGGTCGCGTTCGCGGAAAAACTCGATGTCCTCGGATTTGACATCAACGCGGAAAAGATCGACCTCTACAGGCAGGGGATCGATCCTACGCACGAAGAAGGCGACGACTCCATCCGCAGGACGACCGTGGACTTCACGTCCGACGCCGCACGGCTCCGCGAGGCGCGATTCCACATCGTAGCCGTCCCGACGCCGGTCAATCCCGACCACACCCCCGACCTGGCTCCGCTGAAAAGCGCATCCCGTATTCTGGGCCGGAACCTGACGCCCGGCTCGGTCGCAGTCTTCGAATCCACGGTATATCCGGGCGTGACGGAAGAGATCTGCGCCCCAATCCTCGAGCAGGAATCCGGACTGGTTTGCGGCCGGGACTTCAAGGTCGGCTACAGCCCGGAGCGCATCAATCCCGGTGACCGGGAACACCGTCTGGCGAAAATCAGAAAAGTCGTGTCCGGGATGGATGCGGAAACGCTCGACTGCGTGGCACGCGTCTACGAACTGGTCGTGAAGGCCGGCGTCCACCGTGCCGGCAGCATCCGCGTCGCCGAAGCGGCAAAGGTCATCGAAAACTGCCAGCGGGACATCAATATCGCGTTCATGAACGAGCTTTCCATCATCTTCAACCGGATGGGGATCGACACGAAATCGGTCCTGGAAGCCGCCGGCACCAAGTGGAATTTTCTCAAGTTTCAACCGGGGCTCGTGGGCGGGCACTGCATCGGAGTCGATCCGTACTACCTGACCTACAAGGCGGAAATGATGGGCTACCACAGCCAGATCATCCTCGCCGGACGCCGCATCAACGACTACATGGGAAAATACGTGGCGGAGAACTGCGTGAAGAACCTTATCGCCGCAGGCAAAAACGTCAAGGGCGCAAATGTGGCGGTCCTTGGCTTCACGTTCAAGGAAAACTGCCCGGATACGCGCAATACGAGGGTCATCGATATCGTGCGCGAACTTCAGGAATACGGCATCGATCCTGTCGTCTCCGACCCGGCGGCGGATGCTGCCGAAACGAAACGCCTGTACGGGATCGAGCTCTCCGAACTGGATCGTGTCCGGAACGCGGATGCGGTCATCCTCGCCGTCGCACATGACGAATTCAAAACACTCTCCGCGGCGGACATGGACCGGTTCTTCGGCCCCGGAAAGAAAGTCCTCCTTGACGTCAAGGGGCTCTTTAACCGGCGCGACTTCGAAGCCCCCGGATACGTCTACTGGAGCCTTTGAGCAGGGACAGTTTCGGAAAGATCGGGCCGATTCCGCCGGGTTCCGCCGTCTCGTTCCGATGTGGCGCTTTTTTTGCAGGGATATGCCCGGTTTCAACGGAAATCGACGGGACTGTTGCCGTGTCCGAGGGAGAGCCCGCGCGCGAGCGCATCGGAGAGGCGTTCCTTGGCGCGCCGGACGCTTTCGGGCATGGGGAGGCCGGACGCCAGCCCGCAGGCGATGGAACTGGAAAGCAGGCAGCCGGTGCCGTGGTTGCCGGAGGGAGGCGCGACGCGGGTCGGGAGCCATACGCCTTCATTTCCCGGCATGAGGAAGAAATCGTCGAAGGAACCGTCGGTGCGGTGTCCGCCCTTCAGCAGGACGGCGGCATGAAAGCGCGCGGCAAGCTCCTTTGCGGCGGATTCGATGCAGCCCGGATCCGAGGTAAAATCGGCAGGACTGCGTCCGAGAAGCCTTGCCGCTTCCGGCAGATTCGGCGTGAGGAGCGACACGCACGGGGCAAGCAGTTCGACGGCTTCGACCGTGCCGAGCGCGGCGCCGCTGGTGGAGGCCAGGACCGGATCGCACACGACATTCGCCGCATGAAACTCCCGCAGAAGGTCCGCCGTGACGCGGGCGTGGTCCGCGCCGGGCATCGCGCCGATCTTCACGGCATCGGGCCGAATGTCGGACAGCACGGCGCGGAGCTGCTGCGCCAGAAACTCCGGTTCGAGGACCAGCACGCCGCTCACGCCAAGCGTGTTCTGCACGGTCAGAGCGGTCGGCACGGCCATCCCGTAGAGGCCGTGCGCGGAAATGGCGCGCAGGTCGGCTTGAATGCCGGCGCCGCCGCTCGGGTCGGACGCCGCTATGCTCAGAACAGTTTTCATGACCGGAACCACTCGTCGAGGCGTTTCAGCACGCGGTCGGCTCCGGCGAAATTCTCCGCGGGGAAGAAGATGTCCGGCACACCGACGGTTCGAATGCCGCACGAACGCGCGGCATCGAGGCAGAACGGGGCATCATCGAAAAGCCAGGTGGAGGACCTGCGCGTGCCGAGGCGTTCGAGTGCGAGCCAGTAGAACGCGGGATCCTTCTTGTCGAGGCCGGTTTCGCCGGTGGTGACGATATCGCGGAAAAGTCCGAGCAGGCCGTGTTTGGCAAGGATGGCTTCGACCGCCGCGCGGTCGCTGGCGGTGCCGATGACGAGCCGGAATCCGCGCCGGCCGGCCTCGCGGAGGAACTCCTCCGCGCCGGGCTTGAGCTCGCACGCCAGATAGCGCGAATTGAGCATGTCAAGCAATCCCTGCAGCGTCTCCTCCGGCGTGAGCTTCAGGCCGTATTCCTTCTGAATCCAGGCCGCGCCGGAAACCAGGTCGGCGCAGTTCGCGAGCTGCTCGTCCAGGTCGGGACGCGGTTCGGCGCCGTTCGCACGGAGGAAATCCCCGGCAAGTCCGAGCCACACATGCATGGAGTCGAGGATGGTCCCGTCGAAATCCAGGATCATGCCGGTTTCGTCCGGAAGCGTGAAATCCGCCCGATTTACAAGAGATTTGAGTTCGCAGGCAGCGGCCTTCACGTCCGGCGCGCCGAACACGGCGGACACGACGGAAATGCCTGCGATGCCGCTGTGTTCGAGCTGAAGCAGGTTGCCCGCATGGATGCCGCCGATGGCGACCACTGGGATGTCCACCGCGCCGCAAATCGCCCGGAGCGCGTCATGCGTCACATGGGTGGCGTCGAGCTTGGTCGAGGTGGAAAAAACGGCGCCGGCGCCAAGGTAGTCCGCACCGTCCTGTTCCGCCTTGACCGCCTCCGCCACGGTGGCGGCGGAAACGCCCAGAATCGCGTCCGGGCCGAGCGCGCGCCTGGCGTCGCGGGCGGCGGTGTCGCTCTGTCCCACGTGCAGGCCGTCCGCGCCGATGGCAAGCGCGAGCTCCAGCGAATCGTTCACGATGAACGGCACGCCGGCTTCGCGGCAAAGCGACTGGATCGCGAGCGCGTCTGCTTTGGCGGCCTCGAACGACGCGCCCTTCGCCCGGTGCTGGATACAGGTCGCGCCGCCCTCAAGAGCAAGGCGGACGCGTTCGACGAGATCCGGGCCGTCGTCGGTAATGGCGTAAAGCTTGAGGTAATCAGGCCTGACGGACTTCATAATCGAGCCTTTCATGAAGCGTGGTGACGTCCAGGTTCCCGACGGCATCGAACAGCCGCACCGCGAACGTGCCGCATCCTTCGCCCGGCTTCAGGGATTCATAGGCGAGCTCCCCGCAGACACCGTAGGCCGCGAGCGCGGCAGCAGTCGCCTCGAACAGAAATTTCGGTTCGGCTCCGGCATACGCCGCGGTCAATGCGGACAGCATGCAGCCGGATCCCGTCACCTTCGTCATGATCTCGTGGCCGCCGCGGATGACCGCGACCCGCCCGTCGGTGCCGCCGACGAGGTCGATCGCGCCCGTCACCGCCATGATGCAGTTGTACCTGGCGGCGAGCGCGCGGACATCCGACACGGCGCGGTCGAGCGTTTCCTCCGTGATTGCATCGTCCGGGGAGGCGTCGACGCCGTGCGTGGTGCCCTTGAGCCCGAGCAGGGCGTTCGCTTCGGAACGGTTGCAGCGCACGATGGAGACGCCGCGATTCAGGATCTCCTTCGTAAGTTCATTGCGGGACGGCGCGCATCCGGTTCCGACGGGATCGAGCAGGATCGGGATGCCGCGGCGGAGTGCGGTCTCCTGGGCGCCGCGGATCGCCTCTCGGAACGTGGGCGTGAAGGTGCCGATGTTGATGGAAAGGGCGTCGGCCTTTTCCGTGAACTCGACCGCACCGGCCGGATCGTCCGCCATGACGGGCGAGGCTCCGGCGGCGAGCAGCATATTGGCGCAGCCGTTGGTGGTGACGACGTTTGCGAAGCATTCGACGAGCGGGCGCTTCTCCCGGACGCGCGAAAAACAGCGGATCAGCATTGCGGCCACCTCATTCCTTCATTCCTTTGAGCTTGTTCGAAAGGCGGACGGAGCAGAAATCCGGCCCGCACATCGTGCAGTATTTCCCGGACGCGGCATCCTCGGCGCAATGGCTCTCCCGAAGCGCGGCCTTGCGGTACTCGCGGGCGCGGTCCGGGTCGAGCGCGAAGCTGAACTGGCGTTCCCAGTCGAACGCGGCGCGCGCGTCGGAAATGGCGTCGTCGCGTTCCCGGGCATGGGGCTTGCCGAGCGCGATGTCGGCGGCATGGGCGGCGATTTTGAACGCCACGACGCCGCGGCGCACGTCCTCGTTGTCCGGGAGGCCGAGGTGCTCTTTCGGAGTCACGTAGCAGAGCATGGCGGCACCCCAGTACGCCCCGGCAAGGCCGCCCATCGCGGCGACCATGTGGTCGTAGCCGGGCGCGCAGTCGGTGACGACCGGGCCGAGGATGTAGAACGGCGCATCGCCGCAGACCTGCTGTTCGCGCTTCATGTTCATTTCGATCTGGTTGAACGGCACGTGGCCGGGGCCTTCGACCATAGCCTGGACATTCGCCGCACGGCAGCGCTGCACGAGCTCGCCGATCACGTCGAGTTCGCCGAACTGCGCCTCGTCGGAGGCGTCGGCGATGCAGCCGGGCCGGAGCCCGTCGCCGAGCGAGAGCGTCACTTCGTAGTCGCGGCAGATTTTCAGGATGTCGTCGAAGGCATCGTAGAAGGGGTTCTCCATCTTGTGGTCGCCGATCCAGGCCGCGATGAGCGCGCCGCCCCGGCTGACGATGCCGAGCTTGCGTTTCAGCGCCGCGGGGATGTGCCGTGCGAGAAGCCCGGCATGGATGGTCATATAGTCCACGCCCTGCTTCGCCTGGTCCTCCACGACCTGCAGGATCGTGTCGCGGTCGAACTTGCCGGCGCCCGCGCGGGCGGCGATCTCATAGACCGGCACGGTTCCGACCGGGATCGGGGACTGTTCGATGAGCGCCCGGCGGAAGACCGCCAGGTCGCCGCGCGTGCTGAGGTCCATGATGGTATCGGCACCGTATTTGAGGGAGGTCTCGAGCTTCTCGAATTCGTTTTTCGGGCAGCTGGAGGTCTGGGAGTTGCCGATATTGGAATTGATCTTTGTGCGGAGGATCCTGCCGATGCCGATCGGCTTCAGGCCGGTGTGGTTGACGTTCGCCGGAATCACGATCGTGCCGGCGGCAACACCGTCGCGGACCGTTTCCGGCGGAAGGTATTCCGAGGCGGCCACAGCGGCCATTTCGGGTGTTACGACGCCTTTCTTCGCGGCGTCCATCTGCGTCATGCTTGCTTTCATGCGGGACTCCTTGTCGTTTTTGAGCAGGAAAGCATCCATCGGCAAATCCCTGCGTCGGCATGATCCGAATCAGGTCTCATGCGCCGCGTCCGGCGCATACGGGTCGAAGCCTTCGCCGGCTTCCTCTCAGCCCGCCGCAGCGGACTCCCCTGCTCATGTGGTATGTTTATTGTTTGGTCGAATTCAGTTTGTGATCGAGTCGGTCGACTCCTTCTCATGCTTTTGGAACCCGCCGGGCTGCGGATAGAGCATACGTTCGTCGAGCGCGAGGATCCAGCCTTCCTCCTCGCCGGGATCCACATACGACTTCACGATCTTCCAGCCGTGCTCGTAGAGGTAGGACGCCTGTGTAACGCGCGGCCAGAGCAGCACGGCGTATTTCGTACCGAACGCCCTGTAGACGTCCTCCGGGTACGGGTCGCCGCCGAGCCCGGGTGTGGTCGAGGTCAGCAGCAGCGTGCGACGCGGATCGTTCGAGTATGAAAACATCGGGTCCATGCCCCACTGCCACAAATGGTCCTGATCGTAGTAGAAAAGCGCCGGGAAATCGCTCCAGTCCAGATTGACGACCGGATTGCCCGCAGGAACGTTCTCCCGCAGGAACGCGGTGATCTTCGGCAGAGGCCGGACCAGGACCCGCGGACACTCCCTGCTGAAATACCTCGAGGAGTACACGCCCAGCCCGAGCGAAAGCACTGCCAAAAGGCACGGCACGCCCCACTTGAAACGGCTCAGCGGCAGCCGGAATCCCTCG
This sequence comes from Lentisphaeria bacterium, assembly GCA_017541665.1. GTDB lineage: Bacteria > Verrucomicrobiota > Lentisphaeria > Victivallales > UBA1829 > UBA1732. The sequence goes on from JAFXYP010000017.1 coordinate 6,651, forward strand.
CGCGTCGCATGCTCCAGCAGGAGCAGGAACGCAATCGACACAAACGGGCCGGCGTATTCCACCGTGCGCGCCGCCACGAAGATGCCGGAGGTAAAACCGCCCGCAAGGATCGTGACCGCAATGATGTTCGGGTCGATCTTCCAGAGCCCCCTGCGTTCGACCAGGCGCACGAACATCATCAGAACACTCCAGGCGATGAAAAAGAGCGGAGAGACCGACCTGAGGAACCCGAAATGCGGCGCGAACATCTCGCTGGGTTTCGCCAGGCGGATGCCCGACATCATGGGAGCGATCAGGGCGTCCCATGACTGGACCTTCCAGACGATGAACGAATTCGGAAACTGCGGATGCAGCAGGAGCCCGAGCATGACGCCGCCGAGGGAAAGCGCCGGGATCAGAAGCTCGCGCCAGCCGCCGCTTTTCAGACGCGCCAGCGCAAAGACCAGGGGAACGATCACGATGAAGTGCGGATTCGAATAACTCCAGGCGAAACAGAACGACAGCACCCCGACCACCGTCAGGCGGAACCGGAACGAGCCTTTCGCAAGCAGTCCGGCCGTGAAGGTCAGGATCGTGATGGACAGCACGTGCGGACGAAGCACGGACAGGCGGAACGTGTAGTTCGGCACGATGACGGCAAATAACGGAGACCCGAGCAGCAGATAAAGCGGCCGTACACCGAGCCGCCATGCGGCGAACAGGCACCCCAGGATCGCCAGCGCGGAATAAAACAGAGCGGCGACATGGAACGGCGGGTCCAACGCGGCGCCGAACATCTTTTCAACGGCAAAGATCACGTTCAAACCGGCGTGGTACAGCAGCTCCTTGTCTGCAAAACGGTCCTTCCAAATGGACATCTGCGTCCAGGGAAACTGTTTCGCCGCATATACCCCAGGCCCGAGCTTCGCCATCATCGCGTGGTACAGCGCATCCTGCGAATTCTCATTCGACCGGATCACCCCGATGCGAAGCGCCCCGATCCACACGAACGGGATCAGGAATGCGAACAGCAGCATGATGCGTCCGGCACGGCCAACCCCGGCATGGGGACGCATCGCGGACTCCGGAGCCGAAACTTCGGGAGATGCGGCATTTGCCGCCCGAGTCTCGGTTGTCTGAGCCTCCGCTGTCTGTGCCTGAATATAATCCTGCTGGGTCACGGAACGATCCTTCCCGGATGGCGGGTGTGCGTGTTTTCTTTTATGGATGCCTGTTGCGGGCGAAAAACAATATCTTAATAAAATACAGCCGGAACAGGCGAACTTCAACCGGAAAGCGAAAGATATTCCCGCTTTTTTCATGAATTGGCGGAAAAAGCCGGTACGGCAGTCAAAGGGGGTGCGTTGCGTTTCGTCTTGCAAAAAAGAAGAGCGGCTTTTCGTCATGCAAACATAAACGCCGGATTCGTTTGCGCCGCGACGCATCCTGACGGACGATCCCGGTCCGTCCCCGCTGTCGATTCGGGGAGCGCCGGTTTCCGGCTTACGGTTTCTCCGTTTTGGAATCAGTACAATCCTGCACAAAAACGTTCAGGTTTTAACGTCAACCCGGTCAAAAAACGGGGAAAAAACGGAGACTTGATTCGGTTTTAAACTAATTAAGATAAATAATACATGTTTAACGACAAATAATACATATACAATCGCACACTTTCCGCGTTATATTAGTTACAGAGAGGAGTCGTGTGTGCGCCTGCCGCACGGTTCCGCTGTGAAAACGACGTTCCTTTCACCATCATATCCAAACCAACACCCCAACAAAACAACAGGAGAACAATCAAATGAAATGCTCCGTCAGAATGATCGCGATCGCCGTCTGCGCCATCGCGGCAAGCCAGGCCTACGCCCAGTTCCCGGGCGGCGGCGCTCCGCAGGGCCAGCAGCAGAGCCAGACCGAAAAATGGCAGAAGATCCTCAAGGACACTGAACTGGAACAGAAGCCCTTCGTGAAAGGCGAAGACAAGCTGAACATCTGCCAGCACCTCTACAACAAAGACCAGGCCGGCAAGCCCGCCATCCTCGTGTTCCTGCACGGCATCGGCGAACGCGGCGACAACAACCTCGCGCAGAACGAACTCGGCGTGTCCGACATCGTGAAGAACATCCGCGACCAGAAGCAGAAGGTCGTGCTCATCACCTGCCAGTGCCCGTCCTCCGAGCTCTGGGCTCCGCTGCACCGCGGCGGTTCCGGCGCGGCCCTCCAGCCCCTGCCCTCCAAGTCCACCGGCCTCATCCCGGACATGATCGAAGCGAAGATCAAAGAATTTGACGCCGATCCCGACCGCGTCTACATCACCGGCCTCTCCATGGGCGGCTACGGCACCTGGGATACCATCTCCCGTCGTCCGGACCTCTTCGCGGCAGCCATTCCGATCTGCGGCGGCGCCGACCCGGCACAGGCCCCTGTCCTGAAGGACATGGCCATCAGCATCTTCCACGGCGACCGTGACAACCTCGTCCCGACCAACCTCTCCCGCGAGATGTTCAAGGCCCTCGAAGACGCCGGCAACAAGAACGTGAAGCTCACGATCTACGAAGGCGTCGAGCACAACTCCTGGGAAAAGGCGTATGCCGATCCTGAGACCTTCAAGTGGCTCTTCAAACAGAAACGCACCGAGGCCGGCAAGAAGGCCAAGGGCAAAGTCTTCACCGAAGAAGAAATCGCGGCGGCCCGTCAGGGCGGCGGCGGCTTCGGCGGCATGTTCGGCGGCATGGGCGGCGGTATGCCCCCGATGGGCGGCGGCATGGGCGGCTTCGGCGGCGGCTTCGGCGGCGGTATGCCCCCGATGGGCGGCGGTCAGGGCGGTATGCCTGACTTCGGCGCCATGTTCGGCGGCGGTATGCCCAACTTCGGCGGCGGCATGCCTCCGATGGGCGGCCAGGGCGGAGCTCCCGGCGGCATGGGCGGCTTCCCGATGATGGGCGGCTTCGGCGGCGGCATGGGCGGCTTCCCCGGAATGGGCTGAGCTCCCGGCGGTCAGCAGCAGGAAGCCAAGCCGGACAAAGGCAGCCAGCTTCCGAAAGGATA
>JAFXYP010000018.1 GCA_017541665.1 Lentisphaeria bacterium
CCCTCTCCCGCCTCAAGCAGAACGTCAACGGCAAGACCCGCGCGGACCACCGCACGGTCATGGACACGATGATCCGCTTCTACGCCGACTACAAGGAAACGCTGGAAAAGCAGTCCATGGGCTTCCAGATGTCCAACTGGGACAACAAGCTCCTCAAGTACGGCAAGCTCTTCGAGAAGAACATGATGGACCTCTCCCTCAACATCCACCTCGAAGACGCCCTCGACCTCGGATGGAAGATCCTCGCCGACTGCTTCGACCGCACCGAAACCGGCATCAAGACCTCCCTCCTCGAACAGTTCTGGCCCAATAAGGATTGACCTTCGCCATGGCAAAGATCAAATTTACCAAAACCGAGCTGAAACGCCAGAGGGACCAGCTGAAGCAGTTCACGCGCTTCCTCCCCACGCTCCAGCTCAAAAAACAGCAGCTCCAGCTCGAGATCAGGCTCTGCGCCGAGCGGATCGCCGCCAACGAACGCAAGGAACAGGAGGCGGTCGCCAGGCTCGCCGAATGGACCATGCTCTTCGGCGACGCCGACGCCGCGTCCGTGATCGCCTCGAAGCTCCATATCCGCCGGGTCAACCGCGAATATGAGAACATCGCAGGCGTGAACGTCCCGGTCTACCATTCGACCGACTTCGAGCTCGACCCCTACGACCTCTTCTCCGCCGATCCCTGGATCGACGACGGGATCGAGGCCGTGAAAGCCATCGTCGAGCTCCGCATCGAACGCGACATCATCCGCGAGCAGAACCGTCTGATCGTCCAGGAGCTCCGCGTCACCACGCAGCGCGTCAACCTCTTCGAAAAAGTGAAGATCCCCGAGGCGAAGGAAAACATCCGCCTCATCCAGATCTCCATCTCCGACAACGACATCGCCGCCGTCGCGCGGTCCAAGATCGCAAAGAAAAAACTTCAGGAGCCGGCAGCATGATCATCCCCATGAAACTTGTTACGCTCCTCTGTCTGGAGCGGGACCGCGCCGCAGCGGTCGACGAGCTCGCCGGGCTTGAGCTCATGCAGCTCTGCCGCACCGCGCCGCCCGCCACGAAAGACGTCGCGTCCATTTCCGCGCAGCTCACCGAATGCGAACGCGTGATCGGCATCATCCGCAGCGCCCCGGCACGGAAGGATCCGCCGGCTGCGCCCGAGCTCGACGACGACGGGCTCGTCGCCTACGCCTCGAAGCTGATCTCCGGCAAGGCCGCCGCGTTCAAGGAGCAGGAACGCCTCCAGCACGATTTGGCGCTTCTGGCTCCGTGGGGCGAATTCGACCGTTCCGCCATCGCGAACCTCCAGGCGAAGGGCGTCTACGTCACGCTCTGCGCCACCCCGCGCAACGTCTTCGACCAGCGCAAAAAAGCGGACGAATTCCCGGCGTACGCCGCTGTCTCCGTAATCCGCATGGACAAGAACATGGTCCACTACGCGCTCGTCTCCGAGGCTCCGCTCGAGGAAGGCGCGTTCGACCCGGCCGTCCTGCCGGAGGAAACGCTCTCCGAGGCGCAGAAAGCCCTCGCGGACTGCCAGGCCGCGATCAGGGATGCCGACACCGCCATCGCTGCGGCAAAGGCCCTTCTGCCGCGTCTGGACGCGAAGCTCGCCGCCCTCCGCAACCAGCTCGAATTCGCGTCCGCCCGTGACGGCATGGAGCAGTCCGGCGAGATCGCCTATCTCCATGGCTACGTCCCGGTCACCCGCATCGAAAAGCTGAAGGACGCCGCCATGAAGAACGGCTGGGCGCTTCAGATCGACGACCCCGCGGAAGACGACCAGAACGTCCCGACCTACATCGAAAAGGCGCGCTTCCTGAACGTCCTGGACCCGCTGTTCGATTTCGTCGGCATCTCCCCCGGCTACCGCGAGAGCGACGTGAACATGTTCTTCTTTTTCTTCTTCCCGATCTTCTTCGGCATGATCCTCGGCGACGCCGGCTACGGCGCGCTGATGCTCGTCGCCGGGACGGTCGGCCTGATCGCACTCCACGCGAAGAAAGCGGCGCGCCTCCCGCTCGTCCTGCTGATCTTCCTCGCGTCCTTCACGTTCGTCTGGGGCTGGCTCAACGGCGCCTGGTTCGGACTGCCGGCGGATGTCCTGCCCGGCTGGATGCGCGGCTGGAGCATGATCACGGATCCCGCGCACAGCGCCGCCGCCCACAAGTTCGTGAAATTCTACGGCATCGAAGATTCGCAGATGACGGACTCCTTCTGGGAAGGCTTCCCGAACAAACTCACGCAGTGGTTCTGCTTCCTGCTCGCCATGCTGCACCTGATGAGTGCTCACATCGTGCGCTTCTTCACCGGCATCCGCAAGGACTGGCGCGAATTCTCCAACATCGGCTGGGCGCTGATGATCTTCGCGAACTTCCTGCTCGCGGTCGGCCTGATCGTCTTCAGCGGCACGTTCCCCTCCTGGGGCAAATACGTCTACATCGCCGCCGCCGTGATCATCTGCGCCACGATCCGTCCGGCCGCGGCGCTGAACCTGCCGTTCGACATGATCGGCAGCTTCACGGACGTGCTGTCCTACATCCGCCTTTTCGCGGTCGGCCTCTCCGGCATGTACATCGCACAGAAGTTCAACGCGATGGGGCTGATGGTGAAGGACGCCCTCGCCGACAAATGCGTAATCGCCGGCTTCGTCCTGCTGATCCTCGTCGCGGTCGCCGGGCACATCCTGAACCTCGCGCTCGGATTCCTCGGCGTCCTCGTCCACGCCGTCCGACTGAACACGCTCGAATTCTCCAACCACATGGGTCTCCAGTGGTCCGGATTCAAGTTCAAACCCTTCTCCGCAAAACAAAACAACAATTAACCATAAAAACAAATACACACAACAGGAGAAACAACCATGAGTCTGCTTCTTAACACCCTCGCAACCCTCACCCCGCTCCTCGCCGAAGGGGGCAAAATCGCCAACGAAACCGCACCCGCTGTCCAGAATCTGCCCTTCTTCGAGCACAAGGCCCTGATCTACGCCGCAGCGTTCACCTCCATCGGCTTCGCTGCCATCGGCTCCGCCTACGGCTGCGGTTCCGCCGCCTGCGCCGCCATGGGCGCGTGGAAGAAATGCTACGCCCAGAACAAGCCCGCGCCGTTCCAGCTGCTGATCTTCGCCGGCGCCCCGCTCTCCCAGACCATCTACGGCATGATCGTGATGTTCATCGTCATGGGCGGCGCGGCCGACCAGCTGATGGCCTCCAACGCCGGCAACTGGGTCGTCTATTCGCTCGTCGGCATTCTCGCCGGCATCGCCATGGGCGTCTCCGCCCTCTGGCAGGGCATCAGTGCGGCCGCGGCCTGCGACGCCTTCGCCGAGACCGGCAAGGGCTTCGCCAACCAGCTGATGGCGCTCGGCATCGTCGAAACCGTCGCCATCTTCGTGCTGGCGTTCTCCATCGTCCTGCTGAACTCCTTCTGAGTCCGGCCGGGACCGGCTCCCGCATTTCCACAGGCTCCGTACCCGCGATCCGGTGCGGAGCCTTTTTTCCCTCTTCTCCTTCTACCCGGATACAGGTTCATGATTTCCGTCAATGCATCCAAATGCACGCGCTGCGGCCGCTGTATCGCCGACTGCGTGATCCAGATCGTCCACCGCGGAAAGGACGGTCTGCCATCCCTCCCGGAACAACTTGAAAAATACTGCATGCACTGCCAGCACTGCCTCGCCGTATGTCCGACTGGCGCGCTCACATGTGACGGGCACGCCCCGGAACAATGCATCCCGGCCGGCTCCCTGCCCGAGGAAGCGCGCATGATGAACCTGATCCGCCAGCGCCGCAGCATCCGCGTCTACAAACAGGAAAATCTCCCGCCCGACGTCATGGAGAAGCTGCTCGCCTCCCTGCGCTGGATCCCGACCGGATGCAACGACCATCGCCTGGTCTTCACGGTCATCGACGACATCGCGAAGATGGAGCCGTTCCGCGCCCGCATGGTAAAGATCACACGGTTCCTGGTCAAGTCCGGCATCATGCGGATCGTCTACCCCGGCTACAAACGGTTCGAAAACGCCATGCTCGGGGGAAAGGATTTCGTGTTCCGCAATGCTCCGCACATGATCGTGGCCGCATCGCCGAAGGACGCCCCCTGCGGCAGGTTCGATTCCTCAATCGCGCTCACGCAGTTCGACCTCTACGCGCAGAGCCTCGGCGTCGGCACCTGCTGGTGCGGATTCGCCTACTATGCGTTCACGCTGAACCGCGGCATGCGCTCCCTGCTCCATCTTCCGCCGGAATACAAGGTCGGCGCGGTCATGCTGTTCGGTCCGCCCGCCGTGGATTACCCCCGCGCGACCGATCCCGAACCGTACCGGATCATCCGCCCGTAAACGCCCTGCATCCGCCTTTTCAGAGGCGCACGCCTTCCCCGAGCCCGTTTTGCGAAAAAAAGCCTGCATTTACGCATGCCCGAACCTGCGGACATTTGTCCGCATTTCCAGCTCGGATTGATGCCCCCTTTTTCTCTCTGCGCCGATCCCGGCTCAGACGACCACGATGAATTCGTTTTTCCCGGTTGAGGGCAAACGGTATCGCGCGGATTTGACGCAGGCGAGGAGTTCCGCCTTCGCGGCATCGGCATCCGCATCGCCATCCTGGGTCAGCGGATCGAATCCGGACCCCGGATACTGGGCTGTCACAACCACGTCTCCCGTATCCGGCTTCACATCCAGCGTCAGAGTGATCCTGCTGATGTGGGGGAACAGCATCTTGAGGAAGAGTATCTTCAGGATTCCGCGCAGGGCACGGCGTTTTTCGGCCGGGACGAGCTTGCCGACGGCGAAAGTCTCGATCGCGCCCTCGAATTCATACCGGTCAAACGCACGCGCGTTGATTTCCCGGTAGAACCCGGTATTCTTCCTGACGAATGCCTGCGTCCGGTCGAACTGCGGATGGTCCAGCACGTCGGCAGCCTTTCCGTCCTCCCGGATCATGCCATCCACCATGAAAACGATGCGCGTGGCGGTTTCGTGTGCAAATTCCAGGTCGCGAGTTGAAAACAGGATCGTCATCCCGGTTTTCACGACCTCGCGGACAAGTGCATACACCTCGTTTTTCTCTTCCGGGCTCAATTTGTCGCCGGGATCCTCGATCAGCAGGACTTGAGGCTGGAGCATCAATGCGCGCACGATGGCAAGACGCCGCCTCTGCCCGGTCGTGAGGTTGACGGGCATCTCGTCCGCGACCCCGGACAACCCGGCAAATTTCAGCAGGGATTTGGCGCGGTCCAGAATCAACCACTCGTCTTCTTTGGACACGTCGGAAGGCGCGAGGGTCATGTTTCCCATGACGGTCAGGTTGAGGAACAGGGATTCGCGCGAGAACACCATTCCGATGGCTCTGCGGGCGCGGTCCGCGCCTCCGTAGCGCCATTGCACCGGTTCCCCGTTCAACTCCACATTGCCGCCCTCCGGCTCGTCCAGCAGGTCCAGGCAGCGCAGAAGGAGGCGCTTGCCCGGTTCGGAGGGGCCGATCAGGGCGACGACGTCGCCTTTGCGAATTTCAAGGCTGAGGTCATGAAGACGCTCCATGCTGTAGCGGTCCTGCATGCTGATCCTGCGTGCTGCCAGGATGACGGGTGCTTCCGAAGTGTTTTCCGCGTTGTTCATGTTTGAATTCCGTCCTTTATCTTGAATGTCTTGTTTGTGTGCCGGTTGATCGGAGTTGGTCGGCATTCTGCCGTCATGCGATCCAGAACGGCGGGCGCGACGGCAGGTCGTCCAGCCATGCGTCCGGTTCGTAAAAGACCCGTTTGAGGAAAAGCCCGCGGGCGGGCGCAGTGTCCTTGCATTTCGCACGGTCGCATGCCAGCAGGATGCCGCGGAATTCGTTCGGGGCCATCCGCCCGCGCCCCACGAACATCAGCGCACCGACCATGCTGCGGACCATTTTATAGAGGAACCCGGTCCCGAGGAAATACATGCAGACGAGCGGACCGAACGTGATGATCTCGGCCCGCAGGATCGTCCTGACCGGGTCGTCGATCTTGCCGCGTTCGACGGTGAACGTGGAGAAATCGTGCCGCCCCTCGACGTGCTTCACCGCCTCGCGCAGGGCGTCGGTCTCCGTCATGTCCTCCATGTGCCACGAGTAGCGCCCGCTGAACGGGTTGATGTCGCCCGTGTTGACGACATAGACGTAGGACTTGGCGAGGGCGTCGAACCGGGCGTTGAAGCCCTCCTTCACGACCTCGGCGCTGCGGACGCGGATGTCGTCCGGCAACAGGCGGTTCATCGCCTTCTTCAGCTTCCAGTCCGGAATGTACGGGGACGGCGGTGCGGAGAAGGAACACACCATGCCGAGCGCATGGACGCCCGCGTCGGTGCGGCTGCTGCCCTGGATCCGGATGAGCTCGCGTTCCCCGAAGAGCCGGTACAGCTTCTCCTCGACCACCTCCTGCACCGTGATGCCGTTCGGCTGACGCTGCCAGCCGTGGTACGCGGTGCCGTCGAACGAAAGCTCCATCTTGAACGTCGTCCGGGAGGCGGGAACGGACGCGGGAACGGAGTCGGGAATGGCGGGATCCGGGGCGTCGGCGGGGACTTCCGCTCCGGCGGGCTCAAACGTTTCCTTCATTTCCATGGTTCCGTTCCTGTCCGAAAAAACAGAATCCGGGCAGCAGTCGCCTGTACCCGGATCCATGCCTGATTTCGATACCGTCCGGTATCAGTTGCTCTTCAGATACACGGGCACGAATTCGTCGCGGCGGTTCTTGGACCAGACGGCGTCGCCGGTGCCGGTCACAGCCGGACGTTCCTCGCCGTAGCTGACCGTCTTGATGCGGGCCGTTTCGATGCCGTAGATGTCGATGAGCATTTCGGTGGCGGCAAGAGCGCGGCGTTCGCCGAGCGCGCGGTTGTACTCTTCCGTGCCGCGTTCGTCGCAATAGCCTTCGACCACGACGCCCGCCTCGGGATGGCCGAGCAGGTACTGGGCGACCGCGGCGACCTTGGACTCCTCGGAGGAGGAAATGGTGTTCTGGTCATAGGGGAAGTAGAGCGGCTGGAATTCGACACCCTCGATCTTCGCGCCGAAACCGTCGATGTACGGGGACTTGCTCAGGTCTTCGCCGTAGGCGCCGGGGCCGGATTCGGAGTCGAATCCGTCGCCGCCGTTCAGGCCGAAGCCGTCGCCGCCGCGGAGACCGGCATCGCCGCCGTTCAGGTCGAAGCCGTCGCCGCCGAATCCGTTGCCGCCGTTGCCGCCGTTGCCGCCGTTCAGGCCCGCGCCGTCGACGTCGCCGTCCGTCCAGAACGGAGCAATGGCGTTGCGGGGGTCGTCGGATTCACAGGAGATGGCGAACGCGGCGCAGGTCAGCGCCGCCACGGCGAGGATGGAGAGACGGGATAATTTCATGTTCAGTGTCCTTCATGTTTTGGTTGCTGACATCGTTTTACATCCATTAAATTAGCCCAAAAACAAAAAAAATCAACATGAATTCCGAAAAAAACATTGACTATCGTCGAAAAACGTGTAAATTTCTTTATATTCTTTTTAATTTGGCGGACTTTTCCAGCCGCCGGACCGTTTAACAATGGAGTTTTTTATGGACTATCCCCGTCCCATCCGCACCGACATCGACTGGTCGGCACTCTCTTTCGGCTACATGCCCACCCGCTCCCACATCGCCTTTCACTGGAAAGACGGCGCATGGGACAAGGGCGAACTCAAAACGGATCCCACCATCTCCATGAGCATCGCGGCAACCTGCCTCCACTACGGACAGGCCTGCTTCGAAGGCATGAAGGCGTTCCGCTGCAAGGACGGCAAGGTCCGCGTCTTCCGGCCCTGGGAAAACATCAAGCGCATGAACCGCACCGGACACCAGCTGCTCCATCCCGAGATCCCGGAGGAGATGTACCTTGAGGCCATCCACCGCGTCGTGCTCGACAACATCGACTACGTCCCGCCCTACGGATCCGGCGGCTCCATGTACATCCGCCCGCTCTTCATCGGCACCGGCCCCCAGATCGGCGTCTCCCCGGCCACCGAATACGATTTCCTCATCATGGTCATGCCCGTCGGCGCCTACTACAAGGACGGCCTGAAGGGCGTCCCCGCGCTCGTCATCGAGGATTTCGACCGCGCCGCGCCGAAAGGCATGGGCCAGTTCAAGGTCGCCGGCAACTACGGCGCGTCCCTCATGCCCGCCAAGCTCGCGAAGAAGGCGGGATTCCCCATCCCGCTCTTCCTCGACCCGCGCGAGCATAAGTACATCGACGAATTCGGCACCAGCAACTTCCTCGCCATCACGAAGGACGGCAAGTACGTCACCAGCGACTCCCCGTCCATCCTCCCCAGCGTGACGAACATGTCCCTCATGCAGGTCGCCCGCGACCTCGGCATCACCGTCGAGAAGCGCCCGATCGTCGCCGAAGAGGAACTCCCGACCTTCGCCGAAGTCGACGCCTGCGGCACCGCCGTCGTCATCACCCCGATCTCCTCCGTCACCATTCACGGCAAGGTCATCGAATACGGCCACGAATGCGGCCCCGTCTCCCAGAAGCTCTACGACCAGCTCACCGGCATCCAGAAGGGCGAACTCGAAGACACGCACGGCTGGCTCTACACCATCTGACCTGATCCAAGCTCAACCCGGAACACAGGGAGGCGAACATGACACGATCCGTTTCGACCGCAATCGTCCTGACGCTCGGGCTCGCCGTTTCCGCGGCGGTCTTCGGCACAGTCTTTGCCCAGAGAAACCAGAACGCGTCACCCGCCTCCCCGGTCATTTCCGCACCTGCGGAATCCTCCCCGCAAGTCCGGCAGAAGCCCGCCGGGGAACAGGAGAAGGAACGCGACAGCATCCGCGCAGGATCCCTCTCCATCTCGGCCACGCCTCAGACGAATCCCGCCACGGTCAAGGAGGACAAGATCCCGGAGATCGAGGTGGATTCCTCCAACGTCCGCACGGTGCCGAAAGACTCCGTCCAGCCCATCCGCGAGTCGAAACGCGAACTCGCGGTCACCTCGGATCTCCCGGCCGGCTCCCTCGCGGAAAAGATTACGGAAACTGAGGCAAAAACTGTCTCCGTCTGGCGTCCGGCGTTCGCCTCGCAGGGATTCCGCGGCGCGCGCCTCGACGCATTCGCCGTCTCCCAGGACGGCACCGTGCTCGCCATCGCCGAACGAACCGGCACGTTCAACGGCCCGAACGGTACGCGCATCATCCTCTTCAATACCTCGAACTGGCAGGCCATCCGCGTCTTTACCACGGAACGCATGCTGAAAAAAATCGCGTTCATCCCCGGCGGAACCACGATGGCCGCAGTCGCGTTCCCGCAGCTTTCCCGAAAACAGGAATTCGGCCTGGCGGCGTTCGACCTCGCGACCGGAGAGGAACAGGCATTCCTCCAGCTTCCTTTCCCGTTCAATGAAGCCCCCTACCCCGAGGACATCGCTCTGGCCGTCACGCCGGAATATGCGTTCTGCTCCGGGTTCTTCAAGACAACGGTTTTCTGCATCCCGCTCCCGATCGACACGAATGCCGCGGTCCCGTATCACACGTTCGAGACGGTCGCCCCGGCCTCGGCGCTGGCGGTCACGCCGGACGGGAAATCCCTCGCCGCCGCCTCGCTGTCTGCCATCGAGTATTTCGACATCAATCCCGCCGCGAAATTCAGGCGCAAATCCATCACAACGCTCGACCTCGGCTGGAATCCCGTCGACCTCCATTTCCTCAATGGCGCGCAGACCGAGTTCATCCTCTGCCCGGCCTACCGGCACGACTCCCCGCCGATCTTCATCCGCTCCGCCTCGAAGGATTCGCTCGACGGGCGCAGCGCGGGGTTTGCCGTCCCGATGGAACAGGGCACGCAGATCGGCGTCGCGTTCAAGGTGAAGGGGCGCATCGACGTCGTCGATCCCGCCACGCTCGAAGCAGTCGACAGCGTGATCCTCGAACAGCTCCGCCCTGCCACGGACGGCGACACGGCGTTCGTGTTCTACCTCGATTCCATCCACGCGTTCTGCGTGGTCGACACCAACGGAAACTGTTTCGCCGCCGGCAGGCGCCCGGGCGAAAAACGCTGGTCGAAACGCATCATCTGGAACGGCGGAGCCGCGAAAAAATGAACCGTGAAAACTGCAGAGCCTTCCTGTGCCCGAGCGCAGCCGGACACAACTTCAGCGGAGGCTTTGCCTCCCGGGTACGCCACGCAGTTTTTCCCCTCGTTTTCGCCGCTCTCCCGCTCCTCGTTCAGTCCTGTGCGTTGTTCGAAGACGCCGAGCCTGAGCCGGATACCGTCTCCGAGACACGTTCCGAGCTCATTATTGCCGCCGGCGGCTTCATCTGCCTCTACCGCGAGGGCGCAAACCCGGTCGACCTGCTCTACGTGAAAAGCACCGCGAATGAAGCCGGCCTTCAGGTCATATTCAAGATCGCGGAATCCTCCGTCATCCCGGAGGCCATCCGCAAAGGCTGGGGTGATGTCGCGATCGGGTTCACCGAAGCCGAGGCGAAAAAGCTCGGCCTGCGGACCGTCCCCCTCCCCCGCGCCGAAAACGAACTCCGCGAGGACGCCGGCACGAACGTCATCCTGCTCCGTTCCGCCGACGATTTCCTCGACGCACTGTTGAACCCGGACAAACGGAACAAGCCGTCGTCCGACCTCAATACCACCATCCCCGAACTCTGACGGCCACACCTCATCAACCGAAGGAACCGAAAGAAAGGCTTGTTTTATGAATCACGATGTCTTTATCAGTTATTCAACCAAAAACAAAGTCATAGCGGACGCGCTCTGCCATTACCTGGAGGAACAGCAGATCCGGTGCTGGATCGCGCCGAGGGACATCCCGCCTGGAATGACCTATGCCAACCAGATCGATTCCGCCATCATAAACTGCAAGGTGTTCGTCATCCTTTATTCGAAGGATTCCGCCACATCCAAATGGTGCCCCAGCGAGGTCGATATCGCGGTCAACGAAAACAAGGTCATCATCCCGTTCCGGATCGACAGTCATCCGCTTCAGAAGGAAATGCGCCTGTACCTGGGCAGCCTCCATTGGATCGACGCCTGTCCGAATCCTGAAATGCTCTTCGGCAATCTCTGCAATTCCATCCGGGCGATCCTGGACCAGGAGGACGACGCCGCGCCGACCGGGGCCGCCGCCGCGGGCAATCCGGGCCCTGCGCCTTCGGCGAAACAGGCGCCCGTCACTGCACCGCAGGAGAAAAAAGCCGGAAAGCCCTGGAAACTGTATTTGGCACTGATCCCCGTCCTTCTCATTGTGCTCGCACTTGCCGCACTCCAGGTCAAATCGCTCGTCTCATCCTCGGAGAAAGGCGGAAACGATCCTGCTGTCGCTTCGACTTCAACGACGACAGAAACTCCGGCACGGGGAAGCACCCCTGCGACTGGGCTAACCTCCTCTTTGCGGAATGAAACCGCTGGGGCGCAGCCGTCGACGCCCGTAAACACGGCAACGGAGAGCATCCCCGCGCAGCAGGAATCCGCCGCAGCACAAACGTCGTCGATGCCCGCGACACCGGCAACGGAGAAAGCCTCCGAATCCGCGAAAGAACCAAAGGTATTGAATGTTCGTCCCGGCAGTCTTTTGTCCGTTTACGCCAGGAACCAGGACGATAACACCTTTAATCCGAAGGCTGCCCCCCTGGATGTCATCGTGGATGACAATACGGCCTTCGGCATTTCCTCCCTGGCAAAGAACCCCGGCACAAATCGGAAATTTGTCAAAAAAATCAATAAGGCGGATACCTTTCCCATTTCTCTGTTCCTGGTCTGGGATGGTTATATTCAGATCGACGCTGAGGACACCTATTTGTTCTCCTTGGTCCAGGCCAGCAACAAAAGGGTCTACAGCAGGTATTCAACGGATATCTTTTTTTCCAAGGAAACGTCCCCATGCCTCTCAATCAACTTTACAAACAGCCGCAGCAACACGAACAGCGCCTCCTGCTCAAGAAATCTCATGAAAGGGGCCTATAAGATCCGGGTCGTCTGGAAAGTCACCTCCAACAACAACCCCCCGCCGAGCTTCCTTTTCGAATACCGCCGGAAATCCGATCCGACGAACACCGTCACGATCAATCCCTCGAACATGGTCTATGAAACGCCCTCGGAATGATCGACGGCCCGGAAGTCCCGACATCATCCCTCTCCCGTAAATTAGCCGGACAGGATCATAAGACATGGAAAGATTTTTGGAAGTCTGTCAGAGGATCTTCATAGTATCCAGTTTCTGCGGCTTCCTCTGCGGCCTCGCCCTGCTGATCCTCCTGTTCCGGATCCCGAACGGACATAGCGGACCGCACGACGAACCCGACAATGACGGCGAATCGCTTCAAGCCGGACAAATACTGGACATGAATTGGACTGTAACGGTTTTGTTCATTCTGGTGGCGCTTCACGCGATTCTGATCCCATGGTGCTTCCTACTGACAAAAGGACATAAATCGTTCGCTCAGATCATATATGCCTCTTATCCGTTTTTTGAAATCGTGTGGTACAGGATTTTTCTGAAAACCCTTTTCGCGAAGAAGTTTCGCGAGACCCCTGTTTTCAAGCCTGCCAAAATCATTTGCCTGATCGATCTGTTCCCGATCACGCTTGTCGCCGGCCTTTCTATCCCCGTAAGTCTCCTTGCGTTTTTCCTTTCCATAATAGTTTAGGCGCAACCGGAAAGGATCACGGGATCCTTCATCAGTTTTCTCCTGAGTCAGACAGGCGTCCGTCTTTTTCGCCTGTTTTTCCGCTTTTTTCGCGCGTCTCCGGTTTCTTTTTGCGGTTTTTGTGATATAGTATAATAGCGCTTTTATCCAAAAGAGGACCATTCATGAAGCTTACCGACAATGTACCGCTGATCTTTTTCGACCTGGAAACGACCGGCGTCAATCTTTTCGTCGACCGGATCGTGGAGCTGTCCGTGATCAAAATCATGCCCGACGGCACACGCGAGACCAAGACCCGCCTGATCAACCCGGAAATGCCCATCCCGCCCGAAGCGACCGCGGTCCACCACATCTCCGACGAGGACGTGAAGGACGCCCCGACGTTCCGCCAGATCGCCCACAGTCTCGCGATCTATTTCGAAGGATGCGACCTCGGCGGCTACAATGTCGGCAAGTTCGACATCCCGATGCTCACGCGCGAATTCGCCCGCTGCGGCATCCAGTTTTCCACCGCGGGCCGCCGCATCTTCGACTCCTACACGATCTTCTGCCAGATGGAACCGCGCAACCTCACGGCCGCCTACAAGTTCTTCTGCGGGAAGAAGCTCGAAGGCGCGCACGGGGCCGCCGCCGACACGCAGGCTTCGCTCGAAGTGCTGGAGGCCCAGCTCGAACGCTACTCCGCGATGTCGCCCGACCAGTTCCCCGAGAACATCACGGCGTTCCCGCAGACGCTTGACGAACTCCACGCGTTCTGCAATCAGGTCAACCCGAGCAACGTCGACAAGAGCGGCCGCTTCAAATGGCGCAACGGCGAGGCCGTCGTATCGTTCGGACGGCACAACGGCGAAACGCTCCGCGAGGTCGCCGCGAACGCGCCCGACTTCCTTCAGTGGATCATCCGCTCCGATTTCGACGACGACGTCAAGAAGATCGCGCAGAACGCCCTCCGCGGCAAGTTCCCCGTCCATCCCTGACCTCGAGACAAACACGACTTATCCGCCGCTGAAACGCGGCATCCCGGCACCATGAAACAGCCCGACGACAAAAACGACATGAAATACCTGGTCGAACTGCTCGACGATGAAAACGAGCAGTCCGCGAGCATGGCCATGGCGGAACTGCTCACGAAGGGGAGCACCGCGCTCGAGCCGGTCCTCCGCGACATGCAGAAATCCGACAATCCGCGCCTCCGCAAACGCACGCGCCAGCTCCAGCATGCGCTGATCGCACGGTCCCGCCGCCGCATCTTCATGCAGCCGCCCGAACGCCCGATCTCCCTGCTCACCGGGCTGATCCGGCTCCACCTTTGCTGGTTCGACAACGACAAGCAGTCGTTCGTGGAGAAACAGTGGCGCGAGCTCGAGGCTGCATACCGCAAGGCGCGCCCCGTCGGGCTCGCCGGCATGGCCGACTTCATGCGGAAGACGTTCCCCGACCGCCCCGAAAACCGCGATTTCCACCCCGATTCCTTCTGCATCGGCGCGGTCCTGGAGGACAAGATCGGGTCCGACATGATCTTCGCATGCATCGCCGCCATCCTCTCCTCCTCCACGCAGAACCGCTTCAGCGTCGTCCGCGTGGGCGTCGACACCGCGGTCGCGGACAAGTCCGGCTGCCTCATCTTCCCCGTCGACAACTGGCAGCTCTACGGCGGCGTGGCGGAAGACGAAGAACCGCCGGTCGTCTGGGACACCCAGACCATCCTCCGCTACGTCTCCTCCGTCCTGTTCGTCTCCGCCGTCGCGTCCGACGGTTTCCGCTACCTCTACACGCTCGGCGCGCCGCTCGCCGCCGCAATCGGGGAAAAAGACCTCTCGTTCCTCCCCTACCCCTACGGCAACGGATCCGGCGAAACCGCACCATCCGACGGAAGCAAATCATGAGCACGGCGCGTCACACGGCACCCCGTGCGGACCTCCACACCCACACGGCGCTCTGCAAACACGCGTCCGGCGCCCCGGAGGAATACCTCGCCGCAGCTCAGAAGGCCGGGCTGGCGTTCTGGGGCGTCTCCGACCATTTCCCCGCGCCCGCGGGCTACGATGCGGCATTCCGCATGGCACCGGACGACCTGCCGCGCTATTTCGGCATCCTGGACTCGCTCCGGGATATCGCGGACGCTTCTTCCCTGACGGTCCTCGCCGCCGCCGAGTTCGACTACGTGCCGGGCCGCATGGACGAGGTTTTCGCCGAGCTCGACCCGCTCCGCCCGAAGTTCGACTACCTGATCGGCTCGGTGCATTACGTAGGCGACTTCGCGTTCGACGACCCGGACAAGGTGGATGAATGGCCGCGCTACGGCGTGGATGCGGTCTGGGACGGCTATCTGACCAATTTGGAAAACTTCGTCAAGCTCGGCGGATTCAATGTCATGGCGCACTCCGACCTGCCGAAGAAATTCGGGTTCCGCCACTCGAAGCCGGAGACCGTCCTGCGCCGCATGACGGACATCTACGCATACGCCGCCGCAAAGGGCATTTGCCTGGAGCTTAACACCGCGGGGCTCCGTGTGACCGCAAACGAGATCTACCCCGCCGCAGAGCTCCTGCGCGCAGCCTTCCGCGCCGGGATGAGGATCACGCTCGGATCCGACGCGCACAAACCGGAACACATCGCATTTGCGTTCGACGAGGCCGCCGAACTCGCACGCTCCGTCGGCTGGACCGCGCACACGGCGTTCGTCCGCGGCGAACCCGTCGAACTCCCGCTCTGAACGTTTTGACAAACCCGAAACAGAAGAAAGGCGCACAGCCGGGAAAACGGTCGTGCGCCTTAAATGTTTGCAGGAAAAATGAACCGCTTACGGGCGGGGCTTCGTCTCGCAGGTGAGGTCCGGCTTCGCGATGGTAATGCGTGTGCCGGGCTCGGTCGAATGCGTAAGCCACACGTTGCCGCCGATCACGGAGCCTTTTCCGATCACGACCGCGCCGAGGATGGTCGCGCCGGCATAGATCGTGACGTCGTCCTCGATCGTCGGGTGGCGTTTCGCCCCCTTGATGATCATGCCGCAGGCGTCCTTCGGGAACGACAGCGCGCCGAGCGTGACGCCCTGATACAGCTTCACGTTGTCGCCGATCTCGGCGGTCTCGCCGATCACGACGCCGGTGCCGTGGTCGATAAAGAACGCACGCCCGATCTTCGCGCCGGGATGAATATCGATCCCGGTGATGCGGTGGGCGTATTCGCTCATCATGCGCGGGATCATGGGCACCTTGCGCGTGAAGAGCGCGTGGGCGATGCGGTGGATGGTGATCGCGCGCAGCCCGGGATAACTCATGATGACTTCCTGCTTATTGCGGGCGGCGGGGTCGCCCTCGTAGGCGGCCTGCACGTCGTCCTTCATCACGTCACGGATGCCGGGGAGTTCCGCCAGCACATCATCCGCCATTTTCGCCGCGCGGCCCCTGCAGTCGCAGTTCTCGTCGACGGTCTTGCAGGTATAGCGGAACACGCGGCAGAGCAGGTCGGTCAGGGTGCGGCGGGAACGGATGAGCAGGTCGCCCACGGAAAACCGGATGGTGTCGGCGGATTCGGCCTCGCGTTCGGCGAATCCGGGGAAGATGAGCTCCACCAGGTCATTCAGGAGATCCAGAATCTCGGCCTCGCGGGGCAGGTTCAGCCCTTCGGAATGGTTCACCCCGATCCCGTCGGCATACGACTCGCAAAGGCTTTCGACCAGGTCGTCGATCCGCGCGTAGTCGGGCTGCTGCGACTGATTTTTCGGGCAAGTGTTCATGAGGTCGTTCCTTTCTGGTATTTGGCGCAATCCCGGGTAAATCCCGGCGCGGTCATTCAATGTTCTGGATCTGCTCGCGGACCTTCTCCAGCCCGGTCTTCATCTCCACCACGAGCGGGGAGATCTCGGCCGTCCCGGCCTTGTTCCCGAGCGTATTGATCTCCCGGAACATCTCCTGCATCAGGAAATCGAGCGGGCGTCCGGGGGCATTGCCGGCGGCCAGCGAACGGAAATGCCTGAAATGGGCGTCCAGGCGCGTGAGCTCTTCGGTCACGTCCAGTCGGTCGGCGAAGATCACGAATTCGCGGAGCATGCGTTCGTCGTCGGCCTCGGCATTGAACCCGGCGTCCTTCAGGCGTTCGCGCATGCGCGCGGCCTGCTGTTCGGGCAGACCGGGCGTCAGCGTCCTGATCTTCGCGACGATGGACTCGAATTCGCCGATGCGGGCGAGGATGTCGCGTTCGAGTGCGGCGCCCTCGGTGCGGCGCATTTCGATGTGGCGGCCCAGTGCATCGTCGAACACGCCGAGCATGAACGTCTCGAATTCGGGATTCGAACTGAGCGAAGAAACGGGGACCACCACGCCCGGCACGGCCAGGATCTGGCTGATGTCCAGAGAGGCGTCCAGTCCGTTGTTCTCGGCGGCGGCGCGCGCCTCCCGGATCACCGTGTTCAGGAACACGTGGTCGATGCGGGAGGCAGGCGGTGCGTCGTCCAGGTAATTCAGCTCGGCGCGCACCATGATGGAGCCGCGGGTCAGGCGTTTCGCGAGGTGCGCCCGCAGGACGCCCTCGTGAATGGCAAGCTCCTTCGGCAGCGAGAACTTCGCGTCGAACTGTTTGCGGTTTACGGACGATATCTCGAACCGGAGCGCGACACCGTGGTCGACGCCTTCGGCACGGCCGAATCCTGTCATGCTGTTCATCATAGCGGACCTCTCAATACCGGAACGTGCCGCCGTACGGCGATTTCGTATTGCCGGGCGAATCAAACGGATTGCGGACCGGATCCTTCTGCGACGGAAAGACGAGGGTACGCGCGCGAACTGTCTTCGGGATCGCGTCGATCTCCTCGCGCGTCAGGCGGGCGTCATTGAGCTTGTTCACGTCCATCAGTTCGGCAGTGCGGAGCTTCCAGCCGTCGAACGTGCCGCTTTTGGAAAATCCCGTCACCACGATGCACTGAAGCGGATCGTCCGCCGGCCACATGAGGGAAAGCTGCGTGTAGGAGACTTTTGTCTTTTTCTCCTTCTCCCTCTGGTATTCCTCCCAGGAGGAAAGGGTGTCCGGCTCCATGTCCTCCGGGTCGACCGGCAGGCGCGTGTAGACGGCCTCCGGCGTATCGAAGCGCACACGGTTGAGTTCGGCCGTGGAGAGATACTGCATGTTGTTCCGGACGAACACGGATGCAAGCTGAGTCGCGGACTTCAGCCCCTTGTCGCCGGGATCGTACCGTTTCACGATCACGCGGTACGGATCCCAGAACAGCATGGAGCGTTCGCCCTCGCCAACGACCACGACTTTCGCGCCGAGGTCCGGCGGACTCCAGACCACGCAGCTGTGCATCAGGTCGTGCTCCGGAGAAACGGGGAATCGCCGCACATCGTCGATCTCAATATGGCTGGCGCCCGCATTCAGAGGGATCACGTAGCGCGGATACACGATGTTTTCATAGATCTCCGGCTGGGTATACCGGATGAAATTCCGCTGATTGTCCGACAATCCCTTCAGATTGTTCAGGGCGTAGGAACGCGCGCGCTCCACGGCGGATTTCGTATAATCCGTCCGGCACCCCGTCAGAACAGCCGGCACGGCTGCCATCGCGAATATCATCAGCAGAATGCGTTTCATGTTTTTTCCTGTTTCGTTGCGTGCCCGGGCGGCCGGTTTCCCGCATCGGGGACCAGGCCGGTTTTCCGCACGGATATCCCGGCTTTTATCTTGAATAGAATAATATAACCCTTTTTTTCTATCCTGCAAGGAAAAAACGAAAAAAGAACGGAAAACTTTGTGCTTCCCCCCGTACAAAAAACAGACGCGACGGCCCGGACAAATCCCGGAACCGCCGCAAAACGTCCTTCATCCCGCCTCCGTCAGCGTCCGAGCGGCGAGAAGGAGAAGCCCATGTTGAAGTGGAAACGCAGCCGTCTGGATACGCCGTCCTGGTTGTTGACGATCGGGTATGCCAGGTCCAGGCGGATCGGCATGTCGATTCCCGGCACCAGGATACGGAGACCGTAGCCGACGCCGACGTTCGGCGTCGTGATCGGGCCGAAATGGCCGTTTGTGGCGTCGCCGACGTCGCAGAAGAACGCGCCGCGCAGGATCTTGTAGATCGGGTGGGAAAGTTCCGCCGTAAAGAGGTACATGAACTGGCCGCCGTAGTTGTCGTCGTTCGAGTCCGTCGGGCCGATGCTGCGGTACGGGAAGCCGCGCACGGAGTCGCCGCCGCCGAGGAAATACCGGTCGTACAGGGGCACGCGGTCGCCGTTGAACGTCCCCATAGTCCCGATCTTCGCGCCGGTGGTCAGCACGAACCAGTCGTGGAAGAACGGGAAGTAGTTGACGGCGCGAAGTTCGAACTTGTAGTAGTCGTTCGTGGCACCGAGGCCGCGCGTAGTCAGGTACGTGAATGCGCCGATGTCGTAGCCGGAAGTCGGATTCGTGATGCTGTCGCGCGTATCGCGGTTCAGGCTCAGGAAGATGCGTCCGACCAGGTCGCCGCCCTTGGCATCCTGGAAGATCGGCCCCATCTTCTTCTTCATGTCCATGATGCGCACGTATTCGAACGTATAGCCGCCGGTAATGGAGGTGAATTCGTCGAAAATGCGTTTCGTGAGCGAAACGGTGAAGCCGAGCCGCATTTCGTTCCAGTCCTCGTACAGCACTTCGCGCCAGTACCCGGAGAGGTCCAGGCGCAGCGGAATGCCGAAGAGATACGGCTCCGTGAAGTCCGTCTGGATGTCGATGTGCTCAAGGCCGACCAGAGCGCCGATCCTGAGGCGCTGTCCGCCGCCGGTGAACCAGTTCTTCGGATCCGTGATGTCCATATTCGAATGCCACAGCTGAAGCGATCCGGCGAGCCCGTCGGAATCGCTCCATCCGAAGCCGATGTTGCCGCCGAGGAACTGCTTTTCCTCCACGTTCACATAGACGTCCTTCTTCCCCGGTTCGGGAGAATCCATCGAAAGGATCTCCACGCCGTCGCTTTCGCCGTCCGACCCCTGGAAATACCCCATGCCCATCAGGCGGCTCTTCCCGATGTCGAGCAGCTCCTTGTCGAGAAGGTCGTCGGTCGTGAACGGCAGTTCGCGGCGGATCACGTAGTCCTTGGTCCAGCGGTTGCCGGAGATATACACCTCGCCGATCGTGTACTGCGTGCCTTCCTGGATCTGGTATTCCACGTCCACGGAATGCGTGCTGTAATCGGGATAGCGCACCGCACGGGCCTGGAAATCCGCGAAACCGAGCGGGGAATACTTCGACTCCAGCGCCTTCAGGTCGCGGTCTTCGCGGGCGCTGCTGTACACTTCCTCCTCACGGGCGGACAGAATGGGCAGCAGCTCCTCCTCCGTGAACTCATGGGCGCCGACGATGCGGATGCTGTTGATGAAGTAGGGGTCGCCCTCCTCCACGACGAATTTCACGTCCACCAGCTCCGGGTCGTCCTCGTGCTCGGTCACGACCACGTCGGTGACCTTGAAGTCGAGGTAGCCCTTCTGCCAGTAGAGCTCGCGCAGACGCAGCTTGTCGCGCGTGACGAAATCCTTGTCGTAGAGGCCGAAGTTCGGCGGGAACCACCACCCCCACGGGACGAACGAAAGCCATTTGGCGCTGCCCATGAAGTAGCGGGTTTCGAGCAGGTCCTTAACCTCGGACGGCTTGTAGATCGTCATGCCCTCGAATTCGACGTTGTCGATCCGCACGCGCAGATGCTCGGCGATGTTGAAGACCACCTTCACGCTGCTGTCGCCGTCGGCGGCAAGCGAAGTGTCGATCTGTGCCTCGGTATAACCTTTCTCCTCGTAGAACTTCCGCAGTTCGCGGGCGGATTCGATCAGCAGGGCGTCGTTCAGCGGCATGTCCGTGCTGAGCTTCACGAGCTTCATCAGTTCGGCGTCGCTGAACTTCCGGTTGCCCTTGAACGAGATCTCGGATACGTTCTTCTTCGCGGAGATCTTGAATACGACCTCCTTGTTGCCGTTGGAGAGTTCCTTCACCTCGGAGACCACGTCGGCGAACATCCCCAGCGCGAAGAGACGGCGCACGTCCTCGTTGATCATGCGTTCGGAATACGGCATGCCCGCCTTCGTCTGCGTATTCATCTCGAAGATGTCTTCGGAGAAAGGATACGCCCCCTGCTGCTGGAAGACGACACGGTCGATGCTCTGACCGGACACGGATACGGCAATCAGCATTGCCAGCGCTGTCATAAGCCGTTTGTAGTTCATGCTGCGTTCTCCGGGGTATGGTAGCGTCTCAGGATTCCGGCTTCTGTTTCATGGAGGACGGGATATCCTGTTCGCCGTATTTATGGGTGATCGTACGGAATTCCATCAGGCTCGGGAAGAAGTTCACCTTCACCTCGCCCGTCTTTCCGTTACGGTTTTTTTCGACTAAAAGAAGCGATTCCACGCCGTTGCGGAGGGTCTCGCGGTTGTTCGGGGTGTCCTTTGCTTCGTCGCGGTCGCGGTGCAGGAAGATCACCACGTCCGCGTCCTGCTCGATGGAGCCGGATTCGCGCAGGTTGCTCAGCCTCGGACGCGCGGTCTTGTTGTTCGGCGTCTTTTCGACCTCGCGGTTCAGCTGGGACAGCACGAGGACGGGGATATCGAGGTCCTTGGCGAGCTTCTTGATGCCGCCGGAAATGGCGGACACTTCGACCTGGCGTCCGTCGCGGGACGACACGTCGCCGGCGCGCATCAGCTGGAGATAGTCGATGATGACCAGATCCAGCCCGGCGTCGGATTCCTTCAGCTTGCGGGCCTTCGCGCGCAGTTCGAAGATGGAGAGGCCGCCGGTCGGGTCGACGAACAGGTTCGCCTCCCGGAGCGCGCTTACGCCGCTCGCGAGCTTGCCGGTCTCTTCGATGTTGAAGGAACCGTCCGAAATGGAGGAGAGCGACACCTTCGATTCGGTGCAGAGGAGTCGCTGCGCCACCTGTTCCGCACTCATTTCGAGGGAGAAGAAGGCGACGCTCCGGCGCCTCTGGTTCGGGACATTTTTCATCGCGATGTTGCGCGCGATGTTCAGCGCCAGCGCGGTCTTGCCGATGGACGGACGTGCGGCGAGCACGACCATTTCCTGTTTTTTCAGGCCGCCGCCGAGCAGCTTGTCCAGGTCGGGGTATCCGGTCGGGATGCCCGGTTCGATCTTCTTGTTCATGAGATCGACGAAGTGCGTGAAAGCCTCTTCGATGAGCTCGGCGATGCTCTTGATCTCGGAGCGCACGAAATCGTTGCGGACGGCGAAGAAGGTCTGTTCGATCCCGTCCAGCAGGTCGTGGATGTCTTTTCCGCCGGGTTCCCGGCAGATCTGGAGTGCGGACGTGCAGGCGTTGATCATTTCGCGCAGCATGGCCCACTGGCGCAGGATTCCGCACCAGGTTTCCACGTTCGCCACGCTGCCGACGGACGCCTGGATATCCAGTAATGCGCCCTCGCCGCCGACCATCTCGAGCCGGCCGGCACGGCGCAGGTTGTCCTCGATCGAAAGCAGGTCGGGCGGATTTCCCGTCCTGCTGTTGACCTCGAGCATGCTCTGGTAGATCGCGGCGTGCTTCGGATCGCGGAACATGATCTTGGCGTTCCGTGCGAACCCGGAAAGGTCGCTTTCGGCGACGTCCTTCCCTTTTGCGGGGGGGCGGACGCGGACGCCGAGCATGGACGAGACGGTGTTGATGCACCCCGGATCGGACAGGATGCAGGCGAGGACGGAGCGTTCCATGTCATAGTCCGCATAGTCCGCGGTCCGGGGCATGGAACTGGAAGCGGGAGCGGCCGAAACGGCGTTCCGGGAAGAAACCTCCCCGGAACCTGCCGTCCCGGCGTCGCCCTTTGCATGATCGTAACGATCAGGCATGAATCAAAACTCCCGGTGCATCAGGCGGCGCCGACGACCTTGATCGTCGCGACGGCGGTGACGTTCTGGTGGAGCTTGATGTCGACCTTGAATTCACCGATCGTGCGGATGGGGGAATCCAGGCGGATCTTGTTGATGTTGACCTTGACGTCCATCGAGGCGAGCTTCTCGAAGATGGTGCGTTCGGAGACGGAGCCGAAGAGGTGGCCGTCTTCGGAGGCCTGCATCGGGATCGTGATGTCGAGGGAAGCGATCCTGGCGGAGAGGGCCTGGGCGGCCTCGAAGTCGGCCTGGCGCTTCGCTTCGATTTTTTCCTTGCGGGCTTCGAGCTGGCGGAGGACGCCGGTGGACGCGATGGTCGCGAATCCGCGCGGGATCAGGTAGTTGCGGGCATAACCGGCCGCGACGTGCACTTCTTCGCCGGCCAGGCCGAGGTCTTCAACATCCTGCAGGAGGATCAGTTTGACATGTGCCATGATGAATTTTCCTTTGTGATGTGTTGCCGGCTCAGAGAGCCACGCTGATGATACGGGCGCGCTTCAGGGCCGTGCTGAGCATCTTCTGATGGTTCAGGCAGGTTCCGGTGATGCGGCGGGGGAGGATGCGGCCTTTTTCGGTCTGGAAACGGCGGAGCTGTTCCCCGTCCTTGAAGTCGATGTAGTTCACGTGATTCTCGCAGAATCTGCAGATCTTCGTCTTGTTGGTGCGACGCTTCGCGTGGCGTCTTTTCTGTTGCATTGCCATATTTGGTCTCGTTTGTTGATGGGTTGTGTTGGATTGTCAGAAGGGGATGTCGTCCACGTTTTCCAGCGGATCCGGGCCGGAGTCCGCCATGCCGCCGTGGTTGGGCTGCATGTTCGGGGCCGGGTTGTACGGCGGCTCCTCGAACTGCTGGCGGCGGTACGGCTGGCCCTGCTGCGGGGCGCGGTTCTGGAAACCGCCCTGCTGCTGGTAGCCGCCCTGGCGCGGGGCGCGCTGCTGGGGCTGGTAGCCGTCGTCTTCCGGCGGCATTTCGCCCGGCATGCCCTGTTCGTCGCGGCGTCCGGAAAGGAACTGCACGCGTTCCGCGGTCACACGGACGCGGGAGCGTTTCTTCTGGGTGTCCTTTTCGGTCCACTGATCATAGACCAGACGGCCCTCGATGAAGACCGTGCTGCCCTTCTGGAGGAAACGGGAGCAAGTCTCGGCCTGTTTGCCCCAAACAACGATCTCCAGGAAACATGTTTCGTCTTTCTCCTGGCCGCTTGCCTGCATGAAGCGGCGGTTGATCGCAATTCCGAATTCGCAAACGGCGGAATTGCCGCCCGTGAGATACCGGAGCTCCGGATCCCGGGTCAGATTCCCGATCAAAAGCACTTTGTTCAGAGAAGCCATATGACTCGCCTCCTTTCTTCAATCTGATAACTTACTCGGCATCGGCCGCGGCGGGGGCTGCGGGAGCCATCGGCGCCGTTTCCGGGATCGCCAGCTTGGAACGGACGTGTTCCGGGCGGTCGTAGACGATGGAGAGGAACCGCAGGACGCGTTCGTCCAGGCGGAATTCGTCGCGGAGCATCGCCTCTTTGGCAGGATCGACTTCGAACACGAAATCGAAATAGTAGCCGGCTTTGCGTTTCTTGATCTCACGCGCAAAGGTCTTGCGGCCCATGGCGACGTTTTCGACCATCGTTCCGCCCCAGCCGTTGATCAGCTGTTCGAACTGACCGGCAAAGGCCTTGCCCTCATCGTCGACTTTACGCGGGTCGAGGATGAATACTGCTTCGTACTTTTTCAAGAGTGCACCTCCATGGTGTTTCTTATTTGTTGTTTACAGATGAATCTGTTGTTGTTTTGTTCGGTTGGCTGTCTTCGTCCGCGCTCCAGTCGCGCGGATTGTACTGGTTCATTGCCATTGCGATGCCCCGCCTCAGGATCAGGACCGCGGCTTCCGCCGCTCCGTCCAGCACCCGGTCGAATACGGCGCGTTCTTCCTCGCTGAACGCCGAAAGGACGTAGTCGATCACGTCCCCGCGGCTTTCCGCGTGTCCGACGCCGATCCGCATCCGGTGGAATCCTTCCGACCCGATCTGTTCGATCAGGGAGTTGATCCCGTTGTGGCCGGCGCTTCCGCCGCCCTTGCGGATCCGGATCCTTCCGAGGGGGATGTCCATGTCGTCATGGACCGCCAGCACCTCGTCCGGGGTGATGCCTTCGCTCCGCATCAGCGGTGCCACCGCCTCGCCGCTCAGGTTCATGTAGGTCAGCGGCATCTGCACCGTCAGCGGCGCTCCGGCGTAGGTCCCCTTCCAGTAGTAGGACTGGAACCCGTGGATCCTCTGGAAAGAACGCGGCAATTTGGTCAGCAGGCGTTCGGCAAACATGAATCCGGCATTGTGGCGTGTGCCTTCGTATTTGCTTTCCGGATTCCCCAGTCCGACGATGAGTCGGATCCGGTGCTGCATTCCGTCCGCCATTCCGCGCTGTCCTTCCCGTGTTCTTCCGTCCGGAGGCTCTTCCGCATCGCAAACAAAGCAGGAAGCTTACTCCGCTTTCTTGCGCTCGTCGCGGGCGGCGGCGCGTTCTTCGGTCTTCTTTTCCGCGATGACTTCGGGTTCGGCGGCTTCCTCGCCTTCGGCGGGTGCGGCCTCTTCCTCGGCAGCTACGGCGTTCTCATCGACCTCGGTGAAGACGACGATGTCGGCATGGGTCACGGCGGTGACGCCCGCGGGCATCGCGATGTCGCCGACATGGATCATGTCGCCGAGGTTCATGCCGGAGACGTCCACGATGATCTCTTCGGGGAGGTCCTGCGGGAGGCTTTCCACTTCGATCTCATGGAGGTTCTGCTCAAGCAGGCCGCCTGCGGAGGCGCCGGCCGGGAGGGCATGGCCGGGACGGACCGCGACGTGCGCCTTGATTTTCTGGTCCATGCGGATCGCCTGGAAATCCAGATGGCGGGTGCGGTTGCGGATCGGGTCGTGCTGGACTTCCTTCAGCAGGACGAGCGTTTCCTTGCCGTCCTCGACGAGGGAGAGGATGTTCAGCTCGTTGCGGGAGAGCAGCTGCCATTCCGTGGCGTTCACGGAGATGCACTTCGGCTCAATGCCTTTGCCGTAGACGATCGCGGGGATCAGTCCGGTCTTTCTCAGGCGGCGTGCGTCGTTGGTGGTACCGGCCGTACGCGCCTGCACGTTCAACACATGTTTGACTTTTGCCATTTTCGGTCCTTTCGTGTAATGTGTCGGTTATGTGTGGGTTGTTCGTTTCGTTTCTATTTCGGGGGCTTTTCCGCTCAGCGCTGGAAAAGCGAAGTAAGGGAATCGCCGTCGTGGATGCGGCGGATCGCTTCG
>JAFXYP010000019.1 GCA_017541665.1 Lentisphaeria bacterium
CGGCTTCGGCGGCATGGGCGGCTTCGGCGGCGGTGCTGCCGGTGGTGCGGCTCCTGCCGGCGGCATGGGCGGCTTCGGCGGCGGCATGGGCGGCTTCGGCGGCCAGGGTGGACAGCGTGCTGCCGGTGGCGCGAATAATGCGGCTGACGGCGTTCCCGCTGCCGGTGGCGCTCCCGGCAATCTTCCTGCCGATGCTCCAGGCGCCAATGCAGGCGGCGGTCGTGGCGGCATGGGCGGCTTTGGCGGTTTTGGCGGCATGGGCGGCAATCGTCCTGCCGGCATGGGCGGCCAGGGCATGGGCCAGGGCGGCAATCGTCCTGCCGGCCAGGGCGGCCAGGGCATGGGCCAGGGCGGCAATCGTCCTGCCGGTCAGGGCATGGGCCAGGGCATGGGCCAGGGCGGCAATCGTCCTGCCGGTCAGGGCGGTCAGGGCATGGGCCAGGGCGGCAATCGTCCCCAGCGTCAGGGCATGGGCCAGGGCGGCCAGAACAACGGCCAGCGCGCCCGCGACCTCCAGATCATCAAGGACAACGATCTGAAACAGCTTGAATACAAGACCGATGCAGGCCACAAGGTGTGGTATTGCGAAGGCACCTACAACATGAACGCCTCCGGCAAGCCCGCCATCCTGCTCTTCCTCCACGGCGGCGGCGAACGCGGCAACGATACCGACAACGCCAGCCAGGTCCGTCTGGGCCTTCCTGCCATCATCTCCGCGATCAAGTCCGATCCGACCCGCAAGGTCATCGTACTCGCGCCGCAGTGCCCGAGCAGCCAGTCCTGGGGCGGCATGGGACGTCTCCCTGAAGACGGCTCCGCCGCGATCGACATTCTCCCGCAGCTCATTGCGCAGAAGATCAAAGATTATGATGCCGATCCCGACCGCGTGTACATCACCGGATTCTCCATGGGCGGCATCGGCACCCTCGAAATGTGCGCCCGCAGGCCCGACCTCTATGCGGCTGCCGTCGCGATCTGCTGCGGCGGTTCGCAGGAACAGGCCAACAAGATGGTGAAGATCCCGACCCAGCTCCATCAGGGCGCCGCGGACACCACGGTCCAGCCTGCACGCACCCGTGCGTTCTATGACATGCTGAAGAACGCCGGCGGCAATGTCACGTACACGGAATACCCCGGCGTCGGCCACAATTCGTGGGATAACGCCTACGCGGACAAGAACACCTGGACCTGGCTCTTCGCGCAGAAGCGTGATGCTCAGCGTGCTGCCAGTGCTCCTGCGGCCGGTGCCGCAGCCGCTCCTGCGGCCGGTGCCGCTCCTGCCGGCGGCATGGGTGGTTTCGGCGGCTTTGGCGGCGGTGCCGCTCCTGCCGGTGGCATGGGTGGCTTCGGTGGCTTCGGCGGCTTCGGCGGCGGTGCTGCTGCTCCTGCCGGTGGCATGGGCCAGGGCGGTCAGCGTCCTGCCGGTCAGGGCGGTCAGGGCATGGGCCAGGGCGGTCAGCGTCCTGCCGGTCAGGGCGGTCAGGGCATGGGCCAGGGCGGTCAGCGTCCTGCCGGTCAGGGCGGTCAGGGCGGTCAGCGTCGTCGTCAGGGCCAGGGTGGCCAGGGCCAGGGCGGCTTCGGCGGCGGCATGGGCGGCTTCGGCGGCGGCATGGGCGGCTTCGGCGGCGGCATGGGCGGCTTCGGCGGCGGCATGGGCGGCGGCCAGGGTCAAGCCGGTCCGCGTTCCACTGTCAGCACGGTCGAAGACATCCAGAAGAAATTCCCGGATGAATACAAGGCTGCTCAGGAACTCCGTCAGAAGGATCCTGCTGCCTATCGCGCGAAAATGCGTGAACTCCAGCAGAAGCTCGGCGAAGGCAACTGATCCGAGTCAGAGCGATCTTATCGCGACATCATTCCGCGCCCCTCAATCCGAGGGGCGCTTTTTTATGCCGTATTTCCTTTCTGCCGAAGAGGATGGTTTCGGCTCCTTGTTCGCGGCATTCGCCGCGCTGGGAAGCGCATCGCCTCCGCAGGTTTTTGACAGTTTATCAATGATCCTCCGGGCTGCTTCGGAAATACACGGTTTTCGCTTTTTTCCCGTCCCTGTTTCAGCTTGATTTTTCAGGCTTTTTTGCGGTTTTGCGTTTGCATTTTTGCGAAAACATGGTATTTTAAACATGTTTCACGTTTGTCGTGGGCCGGTAGCTCAGTCGGTAGAGCATCGCCCTTTTAAGGCGGTGGTCCAGGGTTCGAGTCCCTGCCGGCTCACTTTTTTTGTGCCCGGATTCCGGCATTGCCGCATATTTCCGGTCTTTTTCCCGTTTCGCGTTTGAAAAATCCCGGTTCCGGCTGTATAATTATTTCGTATCGCTGTTTATTAGAGTGGACACGCGCGGTCTCCCGGCCGCCGTCCGGTGATTTTCAACGCAAACGATCAGGGAAACGGGAACTATGGCTACGGATTTCGTGCATCTGCACCTGCATACGGACTACAGCCTGCTGGACGGCGCATGCGCCATCTCGTGGGCGAAACTGAAGAAAGAGGACGCCGAGGGCAAGGTCGACCTGGTCACGATGGCGCAGGAATACGGCATGAAGGCCGTCGCGATCACCGATCACGGCGTCATGGGCGGCTGCTATGAATTCCACAACGCCATGAAGAAGGCCGGCATCAAGCCGATCATCGGCTGCGAGACGTACATCGCGCCCGGCAGCCGCCTGGAGAAACAGCCCGGCATCCCGAACATCAAGGGGTTCCACCTGATCCTCCTGGCGAAGAACAACGTCGGCTACCACAACCTCTGCAAGCTCAATTCCGAAGCGCACATGACCGGGTTCTACTACAAGCCGCGCATCGACCGCGAGCTCCTCGCCAAATACCACGAGGGCATCATCGGCATGAGCGCGTGCCTGCAGGGCGAGATCGATGTGGCGATCCTGCGCGGCGGCGTGGACGCCGGCCGCAAGGTGCTGTTCGAATACCTCGACCTCTTCGGCGGGAAGGAGAATTTCTGCCTGGAGGTCATGTACCACGGGATCGAGGACCAGAAGACCGTGAACCGCGGCCTCATCCAGCTCGCGCGCGAGAACGACATCCGGCTGGTCGCGACGAACGACGTGCACTACCTGAAGAAAGAGCACGCTCATTCCCATGAGATCATGCTGTGCATCCAGACACGCACTACCATGGACGACCCGCGCCGGATGAGGATGGAATACGATGAGTTTTATTTCAAGTCCGGCGACGAGATGATGCAGGTCTTCGGCACGGAAGCCCCGGATGCCATTACGAACACGCTCGCGGTCGCCGAACAGTGCGACGTCACGATCGGATACGAGAACCACTACCCCGAATTCACGCCGCCGCAGGAGTTCGTCGATACGCTCGACCTGGACGCCATCCGCGCCGAATCCGAACAGGAGATCGACAAGGAGATCGCGGCGGAGCACGAGAAAAAGCCGGAGGGACCGCTTCCCTCCGATGACAAGCGCGCCAATCTCATCGAACGCCGCATCGTCATGAAGAAGTCCGCCGCCTACCTCCGCAGCGTCTGCCTGTACGGGACGGGCCGTGCGGACAGCGTGTGCGGCTACGAAAAGAAATACGGCTACGACCCGTTCAACCCGCCGGAGGATAAGAAGGAGGAGGCGAAACGCAACCTCGAACGCATGGACTTCGAGCTGTCGGTCATCAGCCGCACCAAATACCCGAGCTACTTCCTCTGCGTGTGGGACTTCATCAACTGGGCGAAGGAGCACGGCATCCCGGTTGGCCCGGGGCGCGGCTCCGGCGCAGGCTCCATCGTCGCCTACCTGAGCGGCATCACGAACATCGACCCGATGAAATACGATCTGCTGTTCGAGCGCTTTTTGAACCCGGACCGCGTGTCGCCGCCCGACTTCGACACGGATTTCTGTGAACGCCACCGCCAGGAAGTCATCGACTACGTGATCAAGAAGTACGGCGAGGACAGTGTGTCGCAGATCGGCACGTATGGCACGCTGAAGGCGAAGGCTGTCGTGAAGGACGTCGCGCGCGTTCTGGGGCGCACCCCCGCCGAAGGCAACATGATCACCAAGCTCATTCCCGACGACCCGAAAATGACGCTTGCGAAGGCGGTCAAGGAGTCGCCCGAACTCAAGCAGCTGCTCGAAAAGGAGGCCTGGGTCAAGGAGATTTTCAAGTACTGCGTCCCGATCGAACAGCTCAACCGCCAGATGGGCATCCACGCATGCGGCGTCATCATCTGCAACCAGCCGCTCGCCGACCTCGTCCCGCTCGGACGCGGCGCGCACGAGGAAGTCATCACGCAGTACGTCGCGCCGCTCTGCGAGAGCATCGGCCTGCTGAAGATGGACTTCCTCGGACTCCGCACGCTGACCGTGATCCAGGACGCCGTGGACAACGTGAAGCGCACGCACGGCATTACGCTTGACATGGACACGATCCCGCTGGACGACAAAAAGACCTACGACCTCATCAACCGCGGCGACACCGTCTCCGTGTTCCAGCTCGAATCCGGCGGCATGCAGGATCTCTGCCGCAAGTTCGGCGTGGAAAATCTCAAGCACATCATCGCCCTCGTGGCGCTCTACCGGCCCGGCCCGATGCAGTTCATCGACGTCTTCGTCGGACGCAAGAAGGGCACGGTCCCGCTCAATTACGACCATCCGCTCATGGAGCAGTACCTGAAGGAAACGTACGGCATCATGCTCTACCAGGAGCAGATCATGCAGGTCGTGCAGGTGCTCGCCGGGTTCTCCCTCGGCCAGGCCGACATCCTCCGCCGCGCCATCGGCAAGAAGAAGATCAAGGACATGGAGGCCCAGCATGACAAGTTCATCGAGGGGTGCGCCATTACGAACAAGATCCCGGCGGCCCAGGCGGAGCGCATCTGGGAGGACATCAAGAAATTCGCCGACTACGGGTTCAACAAGTCGCACAGCGCCGCCTACGCGCTCCTGTCCTACCGGACCGCTTACCTGAAGGCCAACTACCGGCCGGAATTCATGGCCGCCGTGCTCACCAGCGAACTCTCCAACGCGAAGAAGCTCACGTTCCTCATCAACGAATGCCGCACCACCGGCATTCGCATCCTCCCGCCGGACGTGAACACCAGCGATGTGAACTTCACCGTGGACGGCGACGCCATCCGATTCGGGCTTGGTGCCATCAAGGGCTTCGGACAGGGAATCTCCGCCGTTATCATCGAGGCGCGGAAGGAAGGCCCCTTCACCACGCTGGCCGATCTGGCGGAACGTACCGAGGGGCTCAACGCCAAAGGCCTGGAGGCACTCATCCGCTGCGGCGCGCTGGATTCCACCGGCCTCAAGCGTTCCCAGCTCGTCGCCATGATCGACTCTGCCCTGTCGTCCGCCGCCTCGGTCCGCCGCGACCGCGCGTCCGGCCAGGCCAGCCTCTTCGACATGCTGGACGACCCGCAGGAT
This sequence comes from Lentisphaeria bacterium, assembly GCA_017541665.1. Taxonomy (GTDB): domain Bacteria; phylum Verrucomicrobiota; class Lentisphaeria; order Victivallales; family UBA1829; genus UBA1732. The sequence goes on from JAFXYP010000019.1 coordinate 5,392, forward strand.
GCCGGGTTCGAGGAACAGCCCCCGCCGGACATCCCGGAATTCCCGGACAGCGAGATGCTGGAGGACGAGAAACAGCTCCTCGGGTTCTATGTTTCCGGGCATCCGCTTTCCTCCTCGAAGAAGATTATCGACACGTTCTCCACGGCGAACCTTGCGGAGATCTCCCGCATGCCGGGCGACGTCGGCGTCAAGTTCGGCGGCCTCGTGACCGCGGTCGCCAAGAAATACACCAAAAGCGACAGCAAGCCCTTCGCCATCGTCCAGATCGAAGACCTCACCGACACCATCGAGTGCGTCTGCTACAACCGGCTGTACACCGAGGTCAATGCCCTGCTCGTCGAGGGCGCGAAGGTCTTCGTCCGCGCCGTCACCAAGAAGGGCGATGACGAGGGCGACGAGGTCTCGCTTCAGCTGGAAGACGTCGTGCCGCTGGAGGACGCCATGTTCTTCAACGCCGAGACACTTCAGATCAACCTTTTCGAGGACGGTGTGAAGCCGGAGGCCTTCGCCGAACTCCGCGCGCTTCTCGCCCGCCACGCCACAGCGCCGCCCGAACTCTTCCCGGCGGGAGCCGCGCCCGAAGAGCCGGAGGGCGCATCGAAGCGCCGGAAAGCGAAACCGGGCCCGGAACCTGTCCCGGTCCTGATCTGCGCCGCCACGAAAAACCGGCTGGCGGCCTTCATCGAACTGCCGCAATCCGTCCGGGTCTACGTCTCAAGATCGCTCCTGAACGACCTCGACGCGCTTCTCGGCGAGAACCACTATACGATCAAACCGAAGGATGACGTCCCGCAGCCGCGCCGGCAGTGGCGCCGGGACAAGGAATCCGAATCCGAACCGGCCTCGGCCTGACGCCTTCGGCCCGGGAGACTCCCCATGTCAAATCCGATCCGCATCCGCTTGTTTTTCCCGTTGTGCCTGGCCCTGTTCGCCGCGACCGGCATTCTTCTTCATGCCGCCCCGATTCAGAAACTGCCCGACGAGGAACCGGAGGAGTCTTCCTCCGCGCCCGAGAATCTGACGGACGCCCCGGAACCGGCGGCAGATGAAAAAGACGCAGAAAAAAACGGCACGAAAACGGAGTCCGAGGTGGTCCGGAAGATCACGGCCCGGCTCGACCAGGCGCTTGAGCCCTATCTGCCGATTCAGCGCAGCCGGGAGCCGCTTCTGAACCGTGCTCTGTCCGACGAGGTGATCCCGACCTGGCGTCTGATCTATGTGAAGCCATTCGACAAGCCGCACGACGCGCCGCAGCAGTCCGGCGCATCGGATGACGAGGACCTGAGAGAGGATTTCGTTACGATCACGCTCGTACCGGTCAAATCCATCCGTCTGTCCAATGCACTGAAGCTGAATTCGGTGGGGCGTCCGCAGGAAAAGATCCTCCAGCCGCTTTTCTTCACGAAATACGGCATCATGTGGCGGAAGCTCCAGACCCAGTACGAGACGTTCACGCTCTATCTCGGCGCCACGAAGGATTTCCATGTGTTCGCGTCAGCCAACATCTGCATCCTTTACTCGCTGTACCGCAACATCGACATGAAGGGCGGAACCGACCTGATCTCCCTGCTCGTGGACTGCCTGGACATCGAGGACGAGGAATATTTCACGAACCGGTTCGCGCTTGTCCATCTTTCCGAATTCGGAGACGCCTCGATCCCCGCTTTGCAGCGCGCCATCAAACGTGTCGCCGCCTCGGGCGAGGCGCCGATCCAGCAGTTCCTCGGCCTCACGAACATCGCCACCCCCAAGGCGCTGGAACTGCTCAACGAGGCGGCGGACTCCCCCGACGCCCAGATCCGCGACGCGGCGTTCGCGGCCCTGATCGGCATGCCGTCCGTGAACAAGGAGCTGAAGCATGCTTATGTCCGCATGGTCGAGTCGCGCGAAAGGATCTGGCCCGGATTCGCCGCCTGCGACATCCTCGGCTGCGCCAAAGAGCTTTCCCCGCTTCTGGATGCTTATTACGCACGCCCGAGGTCTGTGGCGGAGTTCGAGACTGTCGCCCGCGCCCGCTGGCTGCTCAAGGACCCGAAGCTGAACCTGGTGCATACCAGGGCGCTGAACGAGATCACCATCGCCTCCATCCGCAGCGGCGAGATCGCCAATTCCCCGATCTACCGCAACGTGCAGGAGACGGACGCATCCCGCAACGCGAGGCTCCACGTCGAGGACGAGAAGCGCATCGCGTCGGCCAAGGAGGCCATCCTGAAGGCTCCGCAGACCGACCTGAGCGTCGCCGCCGGCATCGAGCTCGCCATGTTCCTGACGAAGGACAAGCGCGTTTCCGTCCAGTACATCAACCGCGTGAACAACGTCGGCATCGACATTCTCCGGTCGCTCCCGCGCCAGGAGACGCTCCGTTATCTGGACGCGCTGATCCGGTACAACGCTTCGATCCCGGAGGCGGAAAAGCTCTCCGACATCCGTGCAAGGATCGGGAAATGATCGTTTCCTGACATGTTTTAACAATTATCATAAAAAAACATCCCGCGCGTTTGAAAAATAAAAAACAGCGTGTAAAGTATTAGGATAAACACATACCCACAACTTTTAGCGGAATAGTCAGGAATGGAGCGAATGATGCCCGGAGTCGTTATAACAGGCCGCGGTTTGATCACCCCGATCGGGCTGAGTCTGGCCGAAAACTTAGAGTCTCTGAAAACCGGAAAAAGCGGCATCAGGCGCATACCGTTCTGGCAGGAGCTTAACCTGGATTCCCAGGTCGCAGGCGCGGTGAACCTCGAAGGGTTCGAGTGTCCCGCATTCGACCGGAAACAGCTCCGTTTCATGACGCAGAGCGGCGTCATGGCCGTGGCCGCGGCGTACGAGGCGATCACCGAAGCCGGCTACACCATGGAGACGCTTCCCGGCTCGAAAATGGCCGTGATCACCGGCTGCGGCGGCAGCAGCTACGCGGAGTATTACAAATCGATTATGACGTATGAACGGACGCATTCGACGCGCAAGATCTCCCCGTTCAGCATCCCGCGCATCATGCCGTCGTCCGCCGTCGCCAACCTCTCGCTGGTCTACAAGATCGGCGGCGAGAACTACGATGTGAGCTGCGCCTGCGCCAGCGGCGCGGTCGCGCTCATCCAGGCGATCCGCCTGATCCAGTCCGGCGCGTACGACATCGTCATGGCGGGCGGCTGCGAGGAACTCTGCTGGCAGCAGGCTCTCGGGTTCGGCGCGATGCACGCGCTTTCGAGCAACTTCAACGAAGAGGCGGAGAAGGCCAGCCGTCCGTTCGATAAACAGCGCACCGGCTTCGTGCTTTCCGAAGCCGCCGGCATCATGATCCTGGAGAGCGAAGCCCACGCGAAGGCGCGCGGCGCGAAGGTCTACGGCAGGATCAGCGGCTATGCGTGCAACAGCAACGCCTGCGACATGGTTACGCCCAGCCGCGAAGTCTCCGCCGCGGTCATGTCCGACGCCATCGCAAACGCCGGCCTCAAGCCGTCCGACATCGACTATGTCAATACGCACGGCACGGGCACCCCGGTCGGCGATCCCGTCGAGGTCGACGCCCTGAAGACCGTCTTCCACGAATGCGGCGCTTCCCCGATGATCAACAGCACCAAGTCCCTGACCGGGCACCCGATCGGGGCTGCCGGCGCGATCGAGCTGATTTTCTGCACCCAGATGATCGAACATTCCTTCGTCAGTCCGTCCATCAACGCCGACGACATCGAGGAGTCCATGCTCTGGGCCGACATCGTGCGCACGCCGCGTATGAACGTCCCCGTCCGCCACGCCCTCAGCAACAGCTTCGGATTCGGCGGCACCAACGCCGCGATCATCGTTTCCCGCGACGACGCCTGAGGCACGTCCCATGCCCCCGGACCTGTATCCGCCGGGTGCTGCCGTCATGGCGCCCATTGCCGGGCACACCGACATCCCGTTCCGCCGCATGATACGGCGTTTCGGCTGCCGCCATGCGTTCACCGAAATGATCGATGCGGGTTCCCTTGTGTTTCAGGGGGAGAAGACGCTCCGGCTCGCCCGCCGCGGGGCCGATGCGGGCTTCCTCGGCATCCAGCTGGTCGGCTCCGACCTCTCCACGCTGAAGCGCGCCGCCGGGATCATCAACGGCATGGATTTCGACGTGCTGGACTTCAACCTCGGCTGTCCCGCGCCGAAAGTCGCCCGCAAATGCGAGGGCATCCGTTTCGCGCTTGAGGACCCGGACGGCGCGGTCCGCGCGTTCGAAACGCTCGTTTCCGCTTCCCGGCTGCCGGTCACTGCGAAGACGCGGATCCAGGATGAATCCGACCCTGCGCCGACCGTGTCGTTCTGCCGCCGACTCCGCGATGCCGGCGCGAAATCCATCACGATACACGGACGGATCATGCGGAATTTCTACTCCGGTCCGGTGTTTTATGAAATCATTTCCGCGGTCCGCGAATCGCTCGACATCCCTGTGGTCGCCAACGGCGGCGCCATGGACGGCGCATCGTTTCGTACGCTTCTGGCGGGGACCGGGTGTGACGTCGGCATGGTCGCGCGCGGGGCGCTCGGCAATCCGTGGATCTTCCGGGAGATTGCCGATCCGTCCGCGCCTCCGCCCGACGTGGCGGAGTTCACGGAGACCATCCGCACGTACATGGAGGACATGCTGGACTGTTACGGACCGGAATTCGCGTATGTCGTGGCGCGGAAGACCCTGCTGGAGTTTCTGCGCGGACGCGGGTACCCCGGCGCGCTCCGGGCGTCCGTTTCGTTTCTGGATTCCGCCGACGCGCTGAAACGGCTGCTCGACGCGGTCGCGGAGGGGCCGACCGAACGGTATACGGAGAATTTGAATCTGCATCCCGAGTCCGTCGAACGGAAACTCGTCCGCAGTCATTCGTAAGGGAAAAAAAGCGAAGACGTGGAACGTGGAGCGTTTCGCGTCCGCTTTGCCCGGTCCGGGCGTCAGCCGCGGCGTCGGGAGGCAATGGCCCTGCGCATGTCCATGTCGTCCTGCTTGCGGCGGAGCGTCTCGCGCTTGTCGCCGAACGTCTTGCCGCGCGCGAGGCCGAGTTCGACCTTCACGTGCATGCCTTTCAGGTACATTTTCAGGGGGATGAGGGCATAGCCCTTTTCCTTGACCTTGTTTGCGAGCCGCAGGATCTCCTTTTTGTGCATCAGGAGCTTGCGGGGGCGTTTCGCCTCGTGGTTGAACCGGTTGCCGAACGAATACAGCGAGATGTGGATGCCGTATGCCAGCAGTTCGCCGTTTTCGATCTTCGCGAAGCAGTCCTGGAGCTGGACGCTGTGGCCGCGGCAGCTTTTCACCTCGGTCCCGACGAGCACGATCCCGGCCTCGCAGGTCTCGACGATATCGTAGTCGTGGAACGCCTTCCGGTTCCGTGCGATGACGGGATCGGAGCCGTTATTCGAGGCGTCTTTGTTTTTTGCCGTGGCCATAGGGTTCGTCCGGTTCGGTTACGAATGCAGGAATTTCGCCGCCTTTGCGCGGAATTCGGCCTGTTTCGGGTAGTTCGCGCCGGAGAGTCCGAGCGAGGCGATCGCTTTGGTCTGTTCGGAGGTCAGGCCGGACGGGATTTCCACGAGGATGCGGACGATCTGGTCGCCCCTGGCGCCGCCTTTCAGCGAGGGGACGCCTTTCCCCCTCAGGCGGAGCATCGTGCCGTTCTGCGTGCCGGGCGCGATCTTCATGCGGGTGCGACCGGAGAAGGTCGGCACGTCCACCACACCGCCCTGAATCGCGCATTCGAGCGGGATCGGCAGTTCGCAAATCAGGTCCTGCCCCTTGCGTTCGAAAACGCTGTGGGGGCGCAGCCCGATAATAATGTAAAGGTTGCCTGCGGGACCGCCGCCCGTGCCGGGTTCGCCCTGGCCGGAGACGCGCAGTTTGGAGCCTTCGTCGACTCCGGGCGGGATGTGGATCTGGAGTTCCTTGTCCACGTGCATGACACCGCGTCCGCCGCAACGCTTGCACGGATGCAGGATCACGCTGCCGGTGCCGTGGCATGCCGGGCACGGTTCCTGCGACTGGAAGAACCCCTGGCTGGACACGATGAACCCGGACCCGCCGCAGGACGGACAGGATTTCCGGGTGGAGCCCGGCTCCGCGCCGGATCCGCCGCACGCGGTGCAGGTCTCGTCCTTGGGGATGCGGATCTTCTTGTCCGCGCCGAGGATGGCGTCCTCGAGGTCGATTTCCACGCGGAAGTTCAGGTCTCCGCCTTTGCGTGCGCCGGACGAACGCCGCCGCGCGCTGCGGCCGTTCCTCATGCCGCCGAGGAGGTCGTCGAACGAGAATCCGCCGCCTCCGCTTCCGAACACCTGGCTGAAGATGTCGCGCGGATCGGAGAAGCCGGAGAAGTTGAAGTTGCCTCCGTTGAAGCCGCCCGGCCCGCCGCCGAAACCGCCGGCGCCGGGGCCGTAGCCCTGGCCTCCGGTCCGTTCGAAGACTTCGGGACCGAACTGGTCGTACTGTTTGCGCTTCTTGTCGTCGCTGAGGACTTCATAGGCGCGGGAGACTTCCTTGAACTTTTCCTCCGCGGCCTTGTCCCCGGGGTTCTTGTCCGGGTGGTATTTGACGGCGAGCTTGCGGTACGCCTTCTTGATCTCGTCCGCGGACGCCGTTTTCGCGATTCCCAGAATGTCGTAATAATCCTTTGTCATGAATGTTTCCTTTTAAGTGCCTGAAAATGAGAATCCGCCGACGGTCTCCGGCGTCCCGGAGTCTCCGTCGGCGAGTGCGTCAGCCCTACTCTTCGTCCTTCTTTTCCGCGTCTTCGGCGGCGGCCGGACCGGAGCTGACCACGACCATTGCGGGTTTCAACAGGCGCGTCCCGCACCGGTAGCCGCGGCTCCACTGGCGGATCACGGTCCCGTTCGGCACGGTGTCGGACGGCTCTTCCGCGACCGCCTCGTGGATGGCGGGGTCGAAGGGCTTTCCGGCGGCGTCGATCACGGTTACGTCGAGGTCGGCAAACGCCTTGTCGAATTCCTTCTGGATGATCTCCATGCCCTGGACCAGGGATTCGAGCGAGCTGGCTTTCCCGGCGGCGGCCACGGCCATCGTGAAATGGTCGAAGACCTGAAGGAACGGGAAAATGGTGTCCTGCGTGGTGTTGTACCGCACGTTCTCCATTTCCTTCGCCAGACGCTTGCGCTGGTTGTCCATTTCGGCGAGGGCGAGGAGGCGGAGACGCTCCGCCTCTTTCAGCTTCTCCTCGGTTTCCTGGAGCTTCGCTTCCAGCTTTTCGATCTTGGCGCATTCCGCCTCGTATTCGAAATTCGCGTCGGCCATTGCGGATGCGGCGGCCTGGGACGCCTCGTCGAATGCCGCCTCGCCTTTCGGCTCCATGGTGGGCATTTCGCGCGCTTCGGCGGCCGCGTCGGCTTCTATCTTTTCGGCATGGTCGATGCCGCGTTTTTTATTGTGCATGGTATCTCTCCGGATTCTGAATTCTTTTACGTTTTAATATAGCGTATGAAACGATTTTTTCAACCTTTATCCGCGCATGTGAACTCCAGTTCGCCGTCTTTTTTCACGCCGACGGTCAGGACCATCCCTTCGTGAAGCTCGCCGGAGATCAGCATCCGCGAAAGCGGCGTCTCCAGGTCGTTCACGAGCACGCGTTTCAGTGGACGTGCGCCGAACCGCGGATCGTATCCGCGTTTTGCGAGCAGCGTGCGCGCCTTCGGCTTGATCTCAAGCGCCACGCCCTGCTTGTTCAGGCGTTCGCGGAGGAGTCCGGCCTGGATGTCGAAGATGGATTCGATCTGCGCGAGCTCCAGCGGCTTGAAGAGCAGGATGCCGTCGATGCGGTTCAGGAACTCGGGGCGGAACTGTGCGTGCAGGAGCTTGTCGATCTCGGGACGCGTCTTCTCCACGTCGCCGCCGCTTTCCAGCAGCAGGTCGCTGCCCAGGTTCGACGTCATGATGATGATCGTGTTCTTGAAGCTCACGGTGCGCCCGTGCGAATCGGTCAGCTGGCCGTCCTCCAGGATCTGCAGGAAGAGGTTGAACACATCCGGATGCGCTTTCTCGATCTCGTCGAAGAGCACCACGGCGTAGGGCCTGCGGCGGACCGCCTCGGTCAGCTGGCCGCCTTCCTCGAACCCGACGTAGCCGGGCGCCGCGCCGATCAGGCGGGACACGCTGTATTTCTCCATGTACTCGGACATGTCGATGCGGATGATCGCGCGTTCGTCGTCGAACAGGTCTTCGGCCAGGGCGCGGGCGAGTTCCGTCTTGCCCACGCCGGTCGGCCCCAGGAACAGGAACGACGCGATGGGGCGTTTCGGGTCCTTCAGGCCGGAACGCGACCGCAGGACGGCGTCGGAAACCGCCTCGACCGCCTCGTCCTGCCCCACGACGCGCAGGTGCAGGTGTTCGGCCAGGTGCAGCAGCTTGTCGCGTTCGCTGCGGACGAGCTTCGCGACGGGGATGGACGTCCAGCGGCTCACGATGTCCGCGATGTCCTCCTCGGTCACTTCCTCCTTCAGGATGCGTTTGCCGTTCTCGTCGCCCGCCAGCGCCTTTTCCGCCTCGGCGATCTGCTTTTCGATGCCGGGGATGATGCTGAACCGGAGTTCGCCAGCGCGCTGGAGGGCGCTGTCGCGTTCGGCCTTCTCGAGCTCGCTTTTCGCCGTGTCGCGGCTTTCGCGCAGCGTCTGGAGTTTCCCGATCGCGTCCTTTTCGGCGTTCCAGGAGGCACGCATGGCCTTCGCCTTCTCCTTCATGTCGGCGAGTTCCTTTTCCAGTTCGGCGCGGCGCGCCGCGCTGGCCTCGTCCTTCTCCTTGCGGAGCGCGGACAGCTCGATCTCCATGCGCATGGACTTGCGTTCCGCCTCGTCGATCTCCTGCGGGCAGGAATCGATCTCGGTGCGGAGCTTGGCCGCGGCCTCGTCGATCAGGTCGATGGCCTTGTCCGGCAGGAACCGGTCGGCGATGTACTGGTCGGAAAGCACGGCGGCTGCCACCAGGGCGCCGTCGCGGATCTTCACGCCGTGGTGAAGCTCGTAGCGTTCCTTCAGGCCGCGCAGGATGGAAATCGTGTCCTCGACGGACGGCTGCGGCACGAGCACGGACTGGAACCGGCGCTCGAGCGCCGGGTCCTTTTCGATGTACTTGCGGTATTCGTTGAGCGTGGTTGCGCCGATGCAGTGCAGTTCGCCGCGCGCCAGGGCGGGCTTCAGCAGGTTGCCGGCGTCCATGGAGCCTTCGGACGCTCCCGCGCCGACGACCGTGTGCAGTTCGTCGATGAACAGGATCACATTGCCGTCCGAGCCGGAGACTTCCTTCAGGACCGCCTTCAGGCGCTCCTCGAATTCGCCCCGGTACTTCGCGCCGGCGATCAGCGCGCCCATGTC
>JAFXYP010000020.1 GCA_017541665.1 Lentisphaeria bacterium
ACTTTTTTCCCTTACCGCGGGACGCGTACAACAAAGGTATTATTTCTTTCGAGGGGGAAACGCTTCGCTGGGGGCGGCTACGCCGCCTCGGTAAGCTCGCTTACGCTCGACATTTTTGATTGCCGCGAGACGCGTACAGCAGAAAGATTTAAGGATAGGACCAATAAGTCGCATGGGTCCTATTATCGGATGTATGCGCATCAGCGAACCGCTGGCGCACATCCGTGCGCCTCGGTAAGCTCGCTTACGCTCGACTTTTTACCTGATCGCGACGGAGGCAAGGGCCCATTTTTTAAACAAGGGGTTGAAAAATACGCGGGAACCGGGTATATTGATAGGATAAATTTTTTCCGACCAACCAACAACCATTGAGGAGTTTACCCCATGAAAGTCGTAGTCGCCTATTCCGGAGGTCTCGACACCTCCGTCATCGTGAAATGGGTCAAGGAAACCTACAACGCCGAGGTCATCGGCTATTGCGCCGACGTCGGCCAGGCCGAAGAAACGTCCGGCGTGGAACAGAAGTGCATCAACACCGGCGCGACCAAGTGCTACGTGGAAGACCTCACCGAAGAATTCGCCCGCGATTTCATCTTCCCGATGATGCAGGCGAACGCCATCTACGAGGGCAACTACCTCCTCGGCACCTCCATCGCCCGCCCGCTCATCGCCAAGCGCCTCGTCGAGGTCGCCAAGGCCGAGGGCGCGGACGCCATCTGCCACGGCGCGACCGGCAAGGGCAACGACCAGGTCCGTTTCGAGATCAACGCGAACGCCATCGATCCCTCCATCAAGATCATCGCCGCCTGGCGCGATCCGAACTGGCATTTCCGTTCCCGTTCCGAGATGATCGAGTACGCCCACAAGAACAATATCCCGGTCTCCAGCACGCTGAAGAAGCCGTACTCCATGGACCGCAACCTCCTGCACATCTCGTTCGAGGGCGGCATCCTGGAGGATCCGTGGCAGGAATGCCCGGAGGACATCTCCGTGATGACGAAGCCGCTTTCCCAGGCCGCGAACGAGCCGGAAGACGTGATCATCGAGTTCGAAAAGGGCATTCCGGTGAAGGTCAACGGCGAAGCGCTCTCCCCGGCGAACATCATGCGCAAGCTGAACGAACTCGGTTCCAAGCACGCGGTCGGCCGCGTCGACATCGTCGAGAACCGTTTCGTGGGCATGAAGTCCCGCGGCGTGTACGAGAACCCCGGCGGCACCATCCTCTACCTGGCGCACCGCGGCCTCGAGGAGATCACCATGGACCGCGAGGTCATGTTCCTGCGCGACAGCTTCATCCCGACCTACGCACGCCTGATCTACAACGGCTTCTGGTACGCGCCCGAACGCGAAATGCTCCAGGCCGCGATCACCGAGAGCCAGAAGTTCGTGACCGGCGAAGTCCGCGTGAAGCTCTTCAAGGGCGCCTGCCACGTGACCGGCCGCCGTTCGCCCTTCAGCCTCTACGACGACAACCTGTCCACGTTCGAGAAGGACGACGTCTACGACCACAAGGACGCCGCCGGCTTCATCAAGCTGAACGCCCTCCGTCTGCGCGTCCTGGCCCGCAGCGCCCAGAAACGCTACTGATCCATCCTGCCGCCGCAGTCCGGTTCGGATATGGCTTCTCCGGCAGAGGACAGACACCCGCCCATTCTCCTCCGGGACGACTCGTGGCTCTCGTTCAACGCCCGCGTCCTGGAGGAAGCCATGGACCCTGCCGTCCCCCTGCTCGAACGCGCCAAGTTCCTTTCCATCTTCAGCGGCAACCTCGACGAATTCTTCATGGTGCGGATCGCCGGCCTCGCCCGGCACGCGCCCGATGCGGTCGCCCGATTCGGCGGCCGCTATTATTTTTCCCCATACAAACTCCGCCGGAAACTGCTCCGGCGCATCCGCAGCCTGGTGAGGCGGCAGTACGACTGCTGGGAGCACGACCTGAAACCTGCCATGGCTGCGCACGGCATCCGCATCGTCCGTTGGGACGAACTGCCGGAGGAATGCGCCGCGGAGGCGTCCGCGCGCTTCGAACGCGAATACCGGTCCGTCCTGACGCCGGTCGCCGTCGATCCGAATGCCGGTTCGGAACCGCCGACTGTGCCCGGTCTCGCGCTCGAACTCCTGATTCGCGTCAGATGCCCCGGCCAGGACGGGGTCCGATCCGCCTTCATGCAGGTGCCGACCCGTCCGGGACGTTTCCTGCAATTCGAGTCCCCCGGCGCCACGGGCGAAACGCTGCTTCTGCCGCTGGAAGAGCTGGTCGAGGCGAAGGCGGCGGAGTTCTTCCCCGGATGCACCGTCCTCGAATGCGCGGCTTTCCGCGTCACGCGCGACCGCGACCTGACCCCGGACGAAGACACCGGCGATCTGCTTTCCGAGATGCAGGCGATCCTGCGGAAACGCGGCAAGCGGACTATCGTGCGGCTGGAGACCTCCGCCGCCATGTCCGCCCCGGCGCGGGCGTTTCTGATGAAGACGCTCGGCGTGGCGGACGACGAACACATCACCGTCCGCGGCCCCGTCGACCTGGGCAGTCTGATGGAACTTTGCAGGATCCCCGGACATGCGGACCTGCTCGACCCGCCTCTGCCGCCCCTCCCCTCCGTCCACTGTCCCGCCGACCGGTCCATGTTCGACTGCATCCGTACCGACGGCCCGTTCTTCCTGCACGTCCCGTACGAATCGTTCGACCCCGTGGTCCGGCTTCTCTCCGAAGCGGCGGACGACCCGGACGTGATCGCGGTCAAGCAGACGCTGTACCGCGTCGGGCAGGACCCGCCGGTCGTCCACGCGCTCATCCGGGCGGCGCAGGCGGGAAAACAGGTCACGGTCTACTTCGAGATCATGGCGCGGTTCGACGAGGAAAACAACATCCGCCTGTCGCGCGAACTCGCCGATGCGGGCGCGCACGTGGTTTATGGCGTGCCGAAGATCAAGGTCCATGCGAAAATGCTCCTCATCGTCCGCCGCGAGGGGGACGAGGTGCGCCGCTACCTGCATCTGCCGACCGGGAACTACAACTGCTCCACCGTGAAGCAATACACCGACATCGGGCTTTTTACCTGCGACGACGCGCTCGCGGACGACGTCTCCGCACTCTTCCATGCCATCACCGGGCTCTCCGCCCCCGCCGCATGGAACAGGATCATCGCCGCGCCATGGAACATGCGCGAACGCATCCTCGCCCTGATCGACCGCGAGGCCGCGCTTTCCACGCCCGCGCACCCAGGCGGCATCACACTGAAACTCAACGCGCTCCAGGACCCGGAGGTCATCGAGCACCTCTACGAGGCCGCGCGGCGCGGCGTCCGCATCGACATGGTCGTCCGCGGCATCTGCGCCCTGAACCCGGTCTCGCTCCCGCCCGAAATCGCCTCGAACATCCGCGTCGTCAGCATCGTGGACCGCTTTCTGGAGCATTCCCGCATCTACCGGTTCGCCAACGGCGGTTCGCCCAAGTATTTCATCGGCAGCGCCGACCTCATGCCGCGCAACCTCTCCCGCCGCGTGGAGATCCTGGTCCCGGTCGAATCCCCCTCCCTGCGCGACGAGCTGGACGTGATCCTCTTCACCTCGCTCCACGACCGCAGGAAAGGACGCCGCCTGACCGGGGAGAACCGCTATTCGCACACCGCCGGCGCGCTCCAATTCGAATCCGAACGCGCCCAGATCTCGCTCTACAACTACTACAAAAAACGCCTGGAACGCCCCGGTTTTCCGCAGGACGCCCCCGGCACGGAGTATTGACGCAATATGAACATGTCCGAACTCGAACGCCTTGTAAACGTCATGCGCAGGCTGCGCGCGCCCGACGGATGCCCCTGGGACCGCGAACAGACTCATGAATCCCTCAAGAAATGCCTCGTCGGCGAGGCCGCCGAATACCTCGACGCCGTCGACCACAAGTCCGACGCCGAAATGTGCGAAGAGCTGGGCGACCTCCTGATGCAGGTCGTCATGAACAGCATCATGGCAGAGGAACGCGGCGCTTTCACGCTGGAGGACGTCGCGCGCGGCATCTCCGACAAGATGATCCGCCGCCATCCGCACGTCTTCGGCGACGTCCATGTGGACAACTCCGCCCAGGTGCTCGTGAACTGGGAGAAGATCAAGAAGACCGAGCACGACGACTACCGCAAGTCCGCGCTCGACGGCGTGCCGCACAACCTCCCCGCCGTACTCCGCGCCGAAAAACTCCAGAAGAAGGCCGCCAAGCACGGATTCGACTGGACCAACGACGCCGACATCCTCGCCAAGGTCCGCGAAGAGATGGCCGAGCTGGAGGACGCATACAGGACCGGCGACCGCGACCGCATCGACGACGAAGCCGCCGACCTCGTGTTCGCCGTCGTCAATTTCCTCCGGTTCCGCGGCGAAAACTGCGAGGCGGTCGTGAACCGCGCCTCCGACAAGTTCGACCGCCGTTACCGCGCCGTCGAGGCAAAGCTCGCCGCCGAGGGGAAAGAAGTCGACGGCACCCCCATGGAACGCCTCGACGAGCTCTGGAACGAAGCCAAGGCGGAAGAAAACGGCAAGTGCCCCCGCCCCGTCACGGAGCACGGCACAGAATAAGCCTTATTGGACCTATAAGACCTGTTTTCGCACGGTGGAGAACTTTGGGTGCGAGGCTGCGGAGGGGCAAAGGTGACCGCCCCGGACGGCAGTTATCCGCACGGCCATGACGGATCATCGAACCGGGACGAGTGCGATGCGGAAGCCGAAGACATCATTCCGCCGCCTTCGCACTCTCCACAGCCGTCTCCGCCGCAGCCGCCTCCGCCTGCAGAGCTTTAGCCCATGTGTCGGGGACGAGCGCAACGCGGAATCCGTTGTAATCCCAGACATTGTTGCCGTAGTTGTCTTTGCGCCAGCGGGTTCGACATTCCTTTTCGCTGAAGTAGCAGCCGCCCCGGTAAGCACGATAGTCTTCGCTGCGGTACCCTGATCTACTACCCAACAGTTTATAATTCTCCCGCGCAAACTCCGCTGTCAGTTTACTGCTGTCTTTCTCCCAGTCGTCCAGACACCACTCATAGACATTGCCGCTCATGTCGTACAATCCGAGTTCGTTCGGCATCTTCATCCCTACCGGATGCGTCATATCATCGGCGTTGCCTCTATACCATGCCACCTCGTCAGGCCAGTTGCTTCCGCTGTACTTGTAACCTTTGCTCTTGTTCCCCCCTCGTGCCGCGTATTCCCACTGCGTCTCCGTCGGAAGCGAGAACAACCATCCGTCAGGAGCTATGCCGCCCGCGTTCAGTTTATCACAAAACTTCATCGCTTTGTCCCAACCTATATACTGCGCGGGCTGATTGTCCCCCTTGAAACGTGTCGTTTGCTCCCCCATTACCGCACGCCACTGCGCCTGTGTCACCTCGGTCTGCGCCAGATAAAAGTCCTGCGTCAATGTCACCTGATGCGGCACTTCGTTGGTGTCGTTCTCCCCGTCCTTCGAGCTCATCTCGAACGTTCCCGCCTCGACCCTCACCATTACCAGTTCCTGTCCGCTCGGCAGACTAATGTGGATAACCGGATCCGGCTTTTTTCCCTCGCTCTTCCCGTCGGTCTCTTCGGAACCGTCTCCCTTTTTGCAGCCGGCGAGAACCGCCGCGCTCAGGAGGACCGCAAGTCCGCAGAGGATGAACGATGATTTGTGGTGTCGTTTGTTTGCCGTCATGTTTTTTCCTTTCGTGTGAGTGTTTGTTGCGTTTGTTTTTTGAGTTCGGGACCACATTTTTCCAAAAAGGATTTGATAAAAGCCTTTTTGATATTTATTGCCATGCGGGAGGAAAAAACTGACACTCCTTTTCATTTTTTTCGCAAAAAAGCCATACATTCGCCCCATGCTCAGGAATAAAGCATCCGGATCGCGAGGAACTGGAGGACCACGCCGCCCACGACGAAGAGGTGGAAGACGGCATGCACGAACGGCTTTTTGATCAGGTACAGCGCCGCGCCGATGGAATAAACCACGCCGCCGCCAACCAGCAGATAGGACGTCAGCGGTTCCGCCATGCTCCACAGGTTCTTCAGGAGCAGGAGCGACGCCCACCCCATGACCAGGTAGATGACCGTGGTAACATATTTGTGCTTGAGCGTGATGAAGGAGAAAATCCCGCCCGCGACGGCGCACGCGCCGAGCGCACAGTACCAGATCAGGCTTTCGCTGGGAGACGCAACGGCGTTCAGGATCGGCACGTAAGTGCCCGCGATCGCGAAATAGATCACGGCGTGGTCGGCCTTGCGGACGGCGCTCTTAACCTCCTGGTCGCGGATGGCGTGGTACACGGAGGAGACCAGGAACATGGAGAAGATGGCGACGCCGTAGACCAGGGCGCAGACGATGAACGACGGCATGGACGAGTTCAGGATCAGCAGGTACGTGCCGTAGACCGTCAGGACGGCTCCCGCGATATGCGTAACGGAGTTGCAGACGTCTTCCGCCTGGGAATAATGGGGTGTCGAGAGTTCGGTCATGATCGATTCCGTCCGGGATGGCTGTTTGTTGTCGGTTATTTCGAGGCGGTTGCGGCGGGCTCCAGCGTTACGGTTGCTTTGGACGGCACCACCTCGTTCACCTTGATGCGGGCGTTGTCGGACCAGCATTTGATGTCGACGGTGTAGACGCCCGGCCGCGTCACGTCCGTCAGATCCACGAACGGGTGGATCTGCGTCTGGGAAATGTCCGGCACGCTGTCGACCAGGACGGTCACGGATTCCGGCTGGATCTTCGCGATGACAAGGTTGTTCGCGCCGGTCCTGCTGGAAAGGACCTGGACGGGGATGCCGTCGAACGCGTGCGGCTTGTTCTTTTCGACCTTGACCTCGATCTTGACCTTGCCGGACAGGATCTCGATGTTTTTGTCGTAGGGCGAGACCAGGTCCACCTGGCGCGAAAAACTCTTGGTCACGTTCGCCAGAGGGATCTTCTCCGTTTCAACGTAGGAAATGGTGGCCAGGTGCTTCTTCGGGCCGCGGACCGTGACCGGCTTTTCCGGCTGGACCAGCGACGCCTGATACCCCTCCATCAGCTCGGAGAAATCGCAGACGGGATAGACCGGGACGTCCTTGGTGTCCATGATGTCGATGTTCAGCGGAAGCATATCGGGATTGACCGACAGGACGCGCAGGTTGTCGATCGGCACGTTGGTCTTCACCATGTCCGGGCGGAGCTCCACGGGCAGGTCCTCCTCGACCTGGTATTTCGTCACGGGGCATTCGAGGTAGAAATCCGTATTTTTCAGGTTCTTCTGCTCCTTGGGGAGCTCGACGGAGATGTCGACGGGGACGTCACGCGGGATCAGGGTGACGCCTTCTTCGACTGCAACGAACTTGATCTGCACGCCGCGGATGTCCATTTTGACCAGCTCCATCTGCGACTTGGCCTTCTGGTATGCGACTCCGGTCAGCAGGATCGCGAAAACGAGCGCGAAGAGCTTGCGCCAGAAATCGTGCCGGATGAGATAGGGCACATGCGGCAGGACTTTCCTCCAGAAATCACGGATCGAGCTCATGCTTCACCGTCCTCCCTGTCATCCGCGGCGGCGTCCGCCCCGGATATCCCGAGTTCGCCGGCATTGCCGAAACGCCTCCACGGCGACTTCCGCTCCAGCAGGATCATGCGGAGCTGGAACCGAAGCTCCTCCGGCTTCAGTCCGCGGATCAGGCGGCCTTTTTTCGCGAGGCTGATCAGGCCGGTCTCCTCGGAGATGACCACGGCCACGGCATCGGTCTCCTGCGAAATGCCGACCGCCGCACGGTGACGCGTGCCGAGCCGCTTGCCGTTCACGAAGAAGTCCTCTTCCGCCAGGGGCAGCACGGCATGGGCCGCCACGATGCGGTTGTTCTTGCCGATCACCACGGCGCAGTCGTGAAGCGGAGAATTCGGATAAAAAATGGACTGGATCAGCAGGGAATCCACGCGGGCGTCCAGCGAGACCGCCGAACGCGTGGTATCCGTGAGGCCGATATTCCGTTCGAACACGATGATCGCGCCAGTGCGCGTGGTGGAAAGCTGGGAAGCGGCCTCGGTCACCTGGTCGATGGTCTCCCGTCCCGTCCGGTTCGACACGAAGATGCTCCCAGCCTGCGCGAACGCCCGGCGGAATTCCGGCTGGAAGATGACGAGGATGGCAACGCCGAGGGACGGCATCAGGCACTCCATCAGCAGGAACCGCAACACGGTCAGACGATAGAAATGGTCGACCACGATCGTGGCGATCAGGAAAATGGCGATAACGCCGAACAGCACGTTGGCGCTGCGGGTGCCGCGCAGGAAATACAGCACCCAGTAGATCATCGCCCAGATGACGACAAAGTCGAGGGAATAGAACAGATATTTGACGATGACGTCCTGATTCGGCATGATGCTAATGGTCTCCGCGGTTTTCAAGTCATAGAAAAATACTTCCGAAATCGAAAAAAACAAGTATCTTTTTCCAAAAAAGCGGGAAAACGCGCGATTTTTCCGCACCCGCGCGCAAGTGCCCCTGCATCCGCCGTCGGCCGCATCCATGCGGATTTCCATGGAGGTGTTGCCGTCGGGAGGAAACCGCAGGAAAATAACAGCACAAAAGCCCCGGCATCCGGGAAAAAACCGCGGAAAAAGCTCCCCGGCGGCCTCACCGCCGGAACGGCTTCACCGCCGGAACGGCTTCACCGTCCGGCTTCCGCCGCGAGCTCGCGCAGTTTTTTCAGGTCCTTCTTGCCGTTTCCGAGGAACGGTATTTTCTCAAGCGGGAAGAAGCAGTCGGGACGTGGCACCCAGAGGTTGGGCAGGCCGGATTCGCGGAGCCTGTTCCCGGCATCGACGGGATCGAGCCCGCAGTCGGCGGCATAAAAGACGACCAGCTGTTCGCCTTTCCTCGAATCCGGGCGCGCGGCGACCGCCACTTTGCCCTCGATCCCGTAAAACTCCTCCAGACGGTTTTCGATCAGTTCGTGCGGGACCATCTCGCCGCCGATCTTGCTGAAACGGGAAAGACGCCCCGTAATGCGGATGTAACCGTCCCGGTCCATGGATGCGACGTCGTTGGTATTGTACCAGCCGTCCGGGGTCATGGCTGCCGCGGTCGCATCGGGATCGTCCAGGTAGCCGAGCATCACGGACGCCGATTTGAGCTGGAGAAGGCCTTCCTTTCCGGCCTCGAGAAGCTTGCCCGAATCCACGTCCACGATGCGCGCCGCGATGCCCGGCATCGCGACCCCGATGCTGCCCTCCGGCCCCGCCTCGCGGCCCACCGCCAGGAAATCCTTCGGCAGGTTCAGCGACACGATGGGGGACATCTCGGTGCAGCCGTAGCCCTCGATGATGCTCAGTCCGGTCAGCTCGCGGAACGAATCCGCAAGCCGTTTCTGGAGCTTCTCCGCGCCGGTCACCATCATGCGCAGGGAGTCGAAGTCGCCCGGCTTGCAGCACCGCATGTAGGTCTGCAGAAACGTCGGTGTGGAGATCAGCATCGTGACCTTGTCGTCGCGCACGGCCTTGCACACGCCGGGCCCGTCCAGCGGATTCGCCACCAGCGTGACCTTCGTCCCCGTGACGCCGGGGAAGCACAGCCCGACCATCAGGCCGAACGCGTGGAAAAGCGGCAGGTTGCCGAGGATGCGCTCCGTGCCGTACAGCCAGTTCAGCTGCCGCCAGAAACTCCAGATGTTCGCGGTGATGTTGTGGTGGGACAGCAGGATGCCCTTCGGCATGCCCGTGGAGCCGCTGGAGAAAAGGAGCGCCGCCGGGTGCATCAGGTCGGTGCCGTAACGGGGCGACACGACGCGGATGAGGAGCTGATGCGGCAGAAAGACGATCTGCGCCGCGGTCAGGAGCTTGTCGCCTTTCGTGACGAGTTTCGGCAGGTCCTCCAGGAAGATCATTTCGTCGCGCACGGGCTTTTTCAGCCGGCTCAGGAAAAGACGGCTCGTGATCACCGTCTTCAGCTTCGCCCGGTCATACATGGACTGCATCACGGCATCGCCGGCAGTGTAGTTCAGGATCGCGGGCGTCCGGTCGGCAAACATCACGCCGAGGAGAACCGCCACGGAAACGGCCTTGTTTGGCAGGAGCACACCGACGAACTGCCCGTCGTCGCCGCGATCCGCCAGAACCATCCTCAGCTTCCGGCTGATGATGATCGACTGCGCCAGCATCGCGAAATTCGACAGCTCCTTCGGGGCGTCAGCGTCTTTGAACGTGCTCTCGAACGGATGCTGGAGCGAACGCCGCAGATAACGGTAATGAACCGTCTTCTCCCCGCGCACGGGCTTCATCTCCGCCTCGGCTCCGAGTTCCTGGATCCGCTGCCAGATGCGGAATCCGTTCCAGTCCGGCGGGATCGGCTCGCCCACGATGATCGTGCCGGGGATCGGCAGGAGACGCGGCTTGATGAACCGCAGTTTCCCGTCGTAGATCGTCAGCAGGCTTCCCCAGTGAAGCCCGAGGCGAACCGGGACGACCGGAATGTCCCGTGACGGCATCAGGCGCCACAGCCCGGAACGGAACGCGTGCGTGATGCCGTTCGGAGAGATCGCGCCCTCGGGAAAGACGCAGACCGCGCCGCCCCGGTTCAAGACCGCGTGCGTCTGTTCGATCAGCCGCCGCATCTTCGCTCGGTTCATCCGGCGCGGGACCTCCAGTGCGCGGCTCCAGCGGAAAAACAGGTGCAGGCCGGGAAAACGGTAGAACGCCTCGTCCACCATGAACGTCACGCGGCGCGGTTTCAGGCAGAGGATGAAAATGAAGTCGAGGAACGAAATATGGTTCGCCACCAGCATCACGGGCCCGGCATCCGGGTAGTTGTCGATCCGGTCGACGCGGATCCGGTACAGGGAATGCGACAGGACCAGCCCCAGCGTCCGCAGGGTCAGCGACGGACGCCACACCAGCAGAGCGGCAAGCCAGGCCGCCAGAACGATCTCCAGCGCCCGATAGCCCTGCGCGCCATGCCGCATCGCAAAGAATGACAGCACCTTCGACAGAAGCAGCAGGACTGCGGCGCTCGTAAAAACCGATTTGCCCGCCCCCATCCCGAGGCATGACCGGAACGCCGACGCAAGCATCTGCGAACTGATCCAGAGAAACACCCAGAAGCCGCCGCACGCCATCGCCAGTGCGACGCAGCGTTTTGCTTCGCCGCCCGCCTGCGACCAGTGCAGCGCCAGAACCATGAAAAGCAGTCCCGGCACGACCGCGCCGACCAGCACCCCGTAGTGGCGCGCGTACAGCATGGAGACGAATCCGGTCGCGAGTGACAGCCCGACGAGCCAGATGCCCCATGCGGGAAGGGAGGAGTACGGGACGGCGTTCAGAACGAGGAGGCAGGCGCCGAGAAGCAGGATGCCGGAGATACCCGCGATAACGGATGCGACAGACAATTCAAGGTTTTTCTTCATGATGATCCGGGTGTTGCAGAAAACGGGGGAAACAGGGACATTTCAGATAATATATCCTCCCGTTTGATTTTTACAAGCATTTTTCCTCACGATCCGGTTCCTCTCCACCGGAAGAAAGGATTCCGCCTCGTTCCGTCTGAAAAAAATCATTTTTCTTAGGAGAAGCATTTGAATAATCCGAAGGGACGATGTATATTTAGAGGTATTAGTTCGCTTACAAAACATTTTACCCTATCGAAAGGCGACCCGATATTATGAAATCTCAAGTTCTGAGCGCTACCGTCGTTTCCGCGATCCTCCTCGCGGCTCTGACCGCGTGCAACGTCGCGAAACCGCCTGCGGCCATTTCCAAAGACAAATACACTGAGATTACCGCGGAGGAACACCAGAAGCTCCCGTCCAACCTCAAGCTCCTGACCCTTGACGAAGCGCAAACTATCGCCATCCAGAACAATCCGAGCTTCAAAGCCCGCTATTTCGCCGTCTCACAGGCCAGGGCGCAGTACTACCGCAGGTTCTCCTTCTATCTGCCCACCGTCACCGCGTCTTACACCATGAGCTCCAACCACTACCGCGGCTATACGGAAGACGCCGGCTCCAGCTACAAGACCTACACGTCCTCCCCGTCCATGTCCGCGTCCCTGCTCGTCTTCGACAGCTTCCAGCGTGAAATGAACCTCCTGTCCGCACGCCACAACTGGAAACAGACCGAACAGATCGAACAGGATTCCCGCCGCCTGCTTCTCCAGAGCGTCGCCTATGCGTACAACAACGTCATGCTCGCCAAGGCCAGACAGACCATCGCCCTGGAAGACATGCGCTACAACCGCCAGCTCCTGAAGGAAACCGAGCTCAAGTACGGCGTCGGCGCGTCCACGCTTTCCGACGTCCTCAACTTCAAAGTCAACTACAACAACGCCGAGAGCAACCTCTACTCCGCGAACTATTCGTTCGCCTCCTCCAAGTACGCACTCGCCGCCCTCATGGGCCTTACCGAAGGCACCATCCCGGATACCGTCGAATTTCCCGAGGAACTCGCGGTCGACGGGGAAATGCTCGCGGACGAAAGCGTCTACCTTGACGCAGCCCTCTCCAACCGCCCCGATCTGAAGGCCCTCCGCGAAGCGCTCGAAGCGGCCAAGTTCAACTACTACTCCAGCATCGCGGCGTTCGGCCCGACCGTCACCGCCTCCCTCGGCCTCAGCTACACAAACGCAGCCACGCACAACAGCCCGTACAACTACGGGGCCTACATGACGCACCCCGGCATCACCAGAAGACGCTACAGCAACTTCTCCTCCAGCATCAATGTCTCCTGGGAGCTCTTCTCCGGCGGCAGCACCTTCTTCAACATGCGCGCATCGCAGGCCGCGATGGAACAGGCGGAGTACACGCTCGCGGACCAGTGGATCACCGTCATCAATGACGTCCGCACCGCGTATGAGAACTACATCGTCAGCCTCAAGACCGTCAAGCTCTACCAGAAGAACCTCGAGGCTGTCCGCAAGATGCGCGATCTGGTCGACGACGAATACGAGGCCGGCAATTGCGCCATCACCCGTGTGAACGAAGTCCAGCGTGAATTCGTCAACGCGGAGACCTCTCTCGCGCAGGCCGTCGTCAACATGCACAACGCCAAGGCCCAGATCCTGGCCGCGACCAACGCAAACTGATCCGTCCATAAAAAAACGATCCAGCAACCATCACGCGGGCCGCAACAGGCCCGCATCTTCATCCTATCATGCAGCACAGACTCAGATTCGCACCATCTCCCACCGGACAAGTCCATATCGGCAACATCCGCACCGCGATCTTCAATTGGCTTGCCGCCCGCCACATGGGCGGCAAGTTCATTCTCAGGATCGAGGACACCGACCTCGAACGCTCCACGAAAGAGGCGATCGACACGCTTCTCGAATGCATGGACTGGCTCGGGCTCGACTACGACGAGGACGTCCTCTACCAGACCACGCAGGCGCAGCATCACCTCGACGCCGCGAAGAAGCTCGTGGCGGACGGCAACGCCTATCCGCTCGGCCCCCTGACGGAGCATTCCCCGATCCTCTTCCGCATCCCCGTCTTCTGCGACGAATTCCCGTTCGTCCGCACCGTCGGCGCCGCCTCGCTCACGCTTGCCCCGGACACCGATGTCGAAATCGGCGGCGGCGGCCTGAAATTCACGACGCTCTCCCCGAAGGGCAAGCCCGTTGAAAACCAGGCGTGCCTCGCCGGGTTCAAGGACCTGGTGGTCCTCGACGCCGCCGGGCAGACGGTCTTCAGCCTCACAAACGACAAGCTTAACGACATCCTCGGCAACGGCGCGACCGAGACCGTCCCGCACGCCGCATCCATGACGTTCACGCGCCGCGAGGTCTTCTACGACGACATGGTGAAGGGGCACCTCTCCAAGCCGCTCGACAGCATGCGCGACTTCATCATCGTCCGCAGCGACGGCAGCCCGGTCTTCCACCTCGCAAACGTCTGCGACGACATCACGCAGAACATCACGCTCATCGTGCGCGGCGACGACCATGTGGAAAACACCTACCGCCACCTGTTTATGTTCCAGACGCTCGGCGCGAAGGTCCCGTCCTACGCCCACCTGCCGATGATCGTGAACGCCCAGGGCAAGCCGTACAGCAAGCGCGACGGCGACGCCTTCGTCGGCGATTTCCGAGGCAAGGGCGTGCTCCCGGAGGCGCTTTTCAATTACCTGACGCTCCTCGGCTGGTCCTCCGGCGACAACCGCGAAAAAATGTCCCGGGAGGAACTCGTCGAGGCGTTCGACCTCTCCCGCGCCCAGCATTCGCCCGCGCAGTTCGACGCCGTGAAAATGGCGAATCTGAACGGACAGTACATCGCCGCGCTCGACCCGGCGGTCTTCCGCGAACGCGCATGGGATTTCGCCGCGGCGTATCCGTGGCGGGAGTCTGTCGACCGCGCGAAATTCGACGCCGTGGCGGACCTGATGCAGAGCCGCACCAAGCTCATGACCGACCTGTCCGCCTGGACCTATTTCTTCGCCGTCCCGGTCGACTACGATCCGAAGGGCGTGAAGAAATTCCTTACGCCGGAGCCCCTGCGCGCCGCCCTCGCGAAAGCCGCGAATGCGTTTGACTCGCTTCCTGAAAATGACCCGAAGGCAATCGAAGACGCGCTCCGCGCCATCGAATCCGCCGACGGGCTCTCCCAGTTCGCCCTGAACCAGCCCGTCCGCGTGGCTGTCTGCGGGATCACCGTCGGCGCCAGCATCTACGAGACGGTCGTCTGCATCGGCGTAAAGGAATGCGCCCGCCGCATCCGCGCCGCACTGGCGGCCACCGCCTGACATACGGCAAGGACCAAGGAGGCCTCATGAACGACATCCCCGTCGAAAAACTCAGGCTTCGCCTGCTCGGCGACCCGCTTCTGGCGGCGAAAGCCCGCCCGGTCGAACAGATCACCGAGGAGACGCAGCGCATTTCGGAAGCCATGCTCCAGATCATGTACAAGTCCCACGGGATCGGCCTTGCCGGGAACCAGGTCGGACTGCTGCAGCGCATCGTGACCATCGACATCGACCCGCCGACGGACGAAGACGGCAACGAGCTTCCGGTTCATTCGCCCGGCGAAAAGAAGCTCCTCCCGAAGATGCCGATCACCCTGATCAACCCCGAGATCGTCTCGTATTCCGAAAACCTCTGCCCGTTCGACGAGGGATGCCTGAGCGTGCCCGACATCTACGCACGCGTCATGCGGAGCGACGCCGTTGTGCTCAAGTCCATGCTCCTCGACGGCACCGAATTCGTCCTCGAATGCGGCGGCTTGCTCGCGCGCGTTGTGCAGCACGAGCTCGACCACCTTGACGGCATCGTGTTCGTGCAGAAGGTCGCCCCGGACGCCTACCCGGCCATTTCCAGGCGCGTCGACAAGCTCATCAAGCGCAACGCCCCCCGCGGATTCAAAGTCAGGAGGCTCGTCTGACCATGCCCCAGCCCGGGACAAACACCGGGTCCACGCCCGGTTTCATCACCACTGCGCTGCGTCTGTGCGCCGGAACAAAGATCCTGACCGAAATCTACAATTCCTCGCCGGCGCGCGCCGTGTGGCGTTTCATCCTCCTGACGATCCTCTGCTCCATCATGGCCGCGGTCGTCGGGACGTTCGTCCAGAAAGGCGCGTTCGATCGCGCCGGACGCGCCCTCGACGAGGAGATCGGGGCGTTCGTCGTCACGCCGGATAAGATCCTTTTCGAAAAAGACCCGGACACGCCGCGCCGGTTCAAGCTCCCCTACATTACGCTGGAGTATTACCCCGGCGACACGTTCACGACCGAGGATTTCAACATCGGCCGCACTTCCGACCTCGGCGTCGTCATCCTCCCCGGCGGCCTCGCCTCCTGGTCCAGCGTCAACTGGAAGGGCGAGGATATCTTCAGCGCAAACTTTCTGCCGGCATCCGACCTGTACTCGTGGCTCGCACCCGAGACGGAAGCGACCGGCGACACCAGAATCCGGCCCGGCGCCTCCCCGTCCTGGGAAATGTACTCCGGTCCCGGCCTCGCGGAAACGCTCAGAAAAAAGTTCGCCGCGCAGGGGGCAGGACGGAACGTTACGGTCAAGGAGGACGGGACCGTCTGGAATCATAATCTCGCATTCCATTCCGACGGCATCGTCGAATGGGGTGGCAAGGCGGAACCCTCAATCCAGGCGACCGGCTCCCAGGCCGCCCGCTTCGCGCTCTCCATGCTGACCGCGGTCATCCTGCTGACGACGTTCGGGCGGAACTTCCTGGAGACGGGTCTGATCATCCTGCTGGTGTCTCTGGTCCAGTATCTGCGCGCCTCCACCCTGCCGAAAGGCCTCGTCTTCCGCAACGTCCTGACGATCATGGTGTACTCCACCTTCCCCGCGCAGATCTTCGCCACGCTGTTCGATGCGGCGGGCGGTGCCAGAATCATTTCCTTCCAGATTCTCTTCGTCATCATTTTCTTCGTCTACCAGCTCTTCGCGTTCCGGGCGGTCATGAAAAAGGTCTGCCCCCAGATCGAGAAGAAGGACGACGACTTCGACGATTCCGATTTTTAACCGACAAGCAAAAGGAGACGGACTTCATGGACGCACATCTTGAACACTGCCGGATACAGAACTGGTATCCGCGGCTCTCCGTTTATTCTCTCCCGACAAACTTCGTTTTCCTGATGGATATCGAAATCCAGGCCCTCCAGTCCGGCGACACGGATTCCGGCATCGCGAAAAGCGTGATCGACCGCCTCGCCAGCGCAATGAGCAAGTTCCCGTTCACGCGCTTCGTGGGAACCGACCTCGTGGCGCCGACCGATACGATGCGGTTCGAGGAAAAACGCGGTGCGGTCCGCTCCGCGACCAGCGCATGGTTTTTCCTGACCAAAAGCGCGAAGGTGCGGAACGCCGCCGCAAACGGCATGGTCTCCGCCCTCTGCGTACGGCCGTTCCGCCGCATGGACTCCGCCCGCGAGTTCCGCCTGTTCGTGAAGGATGGCAAGCTCCGCGCGATGAGCCAGTACTGGATGACGCGCCATTATCCGCGCCTGGAAAAAGTGCGCGAAAAATACTGGACGCTTGCAGTCGACTTCATCGACAGGAATTTCTGGGTGCTTCCCGATCCCGACCTTGTGCTCGACGTCTACTTCACCTCGAAGGATGAGATCCTCGTAACCGACCTGAATCCGTTCGGGCCGCCTACCGATCCGCTGATGCTCAACACATGGGACCAGGACTGGCAGAACTCCATGGGGCTGAAGCTCATTCCGCACCCGACCGCGATCTCCGGCGATATCAACGTCTCCTTCTGACCGATCTTTCGCATCTGTCGCCCTCGGAAAAGGATCCCGCGTGTTTTTCTTCGTGCGGGGGGTTGATTCCTTCCCGTAATGTGCTATATTTATAAATAATAAAAGATTTTTTCCGACAAATCATCATCCGTTTTCCGGATCCAATCCGTTCCCGTGCGGGCCGCGCGGGAGCCTCAAAATGAAGGAAGAGCTTATTATGGATTTCAAAACGAATAAAAGTTTCGCCGAGTTCATTTGCCTGTTTGTCTTCCTGCTGCTTTTAGCCGGGACATCGGGCGCGTCCGAAATCTACGACTTCAATCCCGACTGGATGTTCATGCAATCGGACCATCAGCTCGTCCCGAAGGACTACAAGGAACACAAATCCATCTGGGCCGGCGCAAAAGCCGCCACGTCCGACGCGGTCTGGCCGTTCTCCTCGCTCAAATTCGACGAAAGCAATTTCCGGCCCGTCAATCTTCCCCATGACTGGGCGGTCGAAGACGGATTCTACCCGGATGAAAACGGCGAACAGGGCTATCGCAAACGCGGCTGGGGGTATTACCGGAAGCGCTTCTTCGTGCCGTCGTCCTGGAAAGGCAAGCGCGTGGAAATCCAGTTCGGCGGCATCGCCACGCATTCGACCTTCTGGGTCAACCAGATGCTCTTCCACCACAACTACAGCGGATACAACACGATTACCATGGACATCACGCCGGCGCTGATGTACGGACGCGACAACGTGATCGCGGTCGAAGTCAACGCGGCCGTCTCCGAGGGCTGGTGGTACGAAGGCGCCGGCATTTACCGCGACGTCAAGCTCATTGTCAGCAACCAGATTCGCATCCCGACCGAGGACGGCATCATGGTCAACGCCGAAGTCAAGATCGACGGGTGGGACGTCAACGGATACGTGAACCTCGTCAATGACGGCGTTTCCGACCTGGCCCCGTCTCTGGACATCGAAATCCTCGATCCCGAGGGAAGAAAGGTGGAAAGCAAGCGTTTCCTCCCCACTCTTCCCGCAAACCAGACAGTTCGGATTCCGTATTCCATCCGGGTCTATACCCCGAAAACCTGGTCTCCGGACTCGCCGTCCCTGTACAAATTCAAAGCCACACTCAAGAATGAAGCCCGCATCTTCGATGAAAAGACGGTCAATTTCGGGTTCCGCGTCTTCAAGTTCGATTTCACGAACGGATTCTCCATCAACAGCAAGCCGATTAAGATCAAAGGCGTCTGCAACCACCAGGACCATGCCGGCGTCGGCGTCGCCGTCCCTGCGGCCATTGAGGAATTCCGTATCAAGAAGCTGAAGGAGATGGGGGCGAACGCCTACCGCTGCGCCCACAATCCGCCGAGCGAAAACATCCTCGACCTCTGCGACAAATACGGCCTTCTCGTCATCGACGAAAACCGTGCATTCAACGTGGGGCCGGACTGGCTGGACTATGTCCGGGCACAGGTCCGCCGCGACCGACACCACCCCTCGATCATTGCATGGAGCATTTTCAATGAAGAGCCTCTGCAGGGAGAATACCGCGGGCAGGAGATCGCCCGCGTGCTCGTCAACGCCATCAAGTCCGAGGATCCGACCCGGCCTGTCATCGCCGCCATGAACGGCGGGCTCTTCTCGGAAAACAGCGCCCGGAACGTCCTCGACATCGTCGGGCTCAACTACCAGTACGACCAGATCGACCGTTTCCATGCCGCCTACCCGAACACCCCGGTAATCCTCACCGAGGGCGCCAGCGCATTCGAAACGCGCGGCGAGTACACGACGGACCCGGAGAAACTCACCTGTTCCGCCTATGACGTCAACGCCGCCAGCTGGGGCACCACGCACCGCAAGGACTGGGAAGCCGTCCTGAAGCGCCGTTTCCTCTCCGGCACGTTCGTCTGGACCGGTTTCGACTACCATGGAGAACCGACCCCGTACAACAACAAATTCCCGGCGAACAGCAGCTATTTCGGCTGCATGGACCTCTGCGGATTCCCGAAGACCGCCTTCTACATCCGCCAGGCCCAGTGGCTCGACAAGCCCATCCTCCAGGCCGCCCCGCATTGGAACCAGGCCGACAAGGACGGACAGGAAATCGACGTCTTCTGCGCCACGAACGTCGACGAAGTGTCGTTCATCCTCAACGGGAAAATGCTCGGAACCTTCAAGGTCGACCCCGTCGAGATGCTGACACAGAAGGTCGTCTACGATCCCGGCACGCTGCTCCTCATCGGCAGGAAAGACGGACAGGAAGTCATTCGCACCCAGCTCGAAACGACCGGGAAGCCCGTCGGGCTCAAGCTCATCCCGGACCGCAATGACATCAAGTCGGACGGACGGGACGCCGTTCCCGTCACGGTCTGCGCGGTCGATGCGGCGGGACGTATCGTCCCGGATGCAAAAATCCCAATCGAATTCGAGATCACCGGCCCGGGACGCAACCTCGGCGTCGGCAACGGCGACCCCACCTGCACGCTCAGCGAGAAGGCCGACTCGCGTCCGCTCTTCAACGGTTACGCACAGATCATCGTCCAGTCCCAGGCAGGCAAGAAGGAGCCGATCGTGATCACGGCGAAAAGCGAAGGGCTCAACCCCGCGACCTGCATCCTGAAGTCGGTTTCCGCTCCCGCACGCCCCGTCGTCAACGGCTTCGTCAACCAGGAAATCACGATCGACGAATGGCGCATCAGCCAGTCCACCGCCACAAAGCCCGAGCTTTTCTCGGAGGAGGCCGGTTCGCCGATCCAGGGGCTTGCTCCCGCCCAACTCGGGTCCGAACTTTCCCTCAAGCCGGGGGCATGGGTGCTCTACTACACGAGTTTCAAACTTCCGGAAAGCATCACGGAAAATGGCGGCTCGCTCTGCTTCAGGAACATGACGGGAAGAGGCTCGATCCACGTCAACGGCGAGCTCGTCCACGAAAGGAAATCCTCGACGGCCGGGGATGTCGTCGTCCATCTGAAAGAGGGGCTTGAATCGATCGAGATAAACGTCAGGATGCAGCCGGACAGCAAGGGACATATTCTGCTCGGCGACATCGTCTATATCATCCCCGAAAAGCTTAAGAAAAACGCCGGGAAATAACCTCGTCCCGTCCAACTTCGATCCGTGTTTCAGCCATGATTCAGAACACGCCCAGGGGGCTCCGACTCCAGATCGGTTTCTTCGGACGCCGCAACGCCGGAAAGTCCTCGCTCCTCAACGCCCTTGCCGGACAGGACGTCGTCATCGTCTCCGACGTTCCCGGCACCACCACAGACCCCGTCGAAAAACCGATGGAGCTGCCTCCCCTCGGGCCGGTCCTCTTCATCGACACCGCCGGACTCGATGAAGACCCCACCGCGCTCGGCGGCAAGCGCGCCGAAAAAAGCCGCCGCGTCTTCGACCGAACGGACCTCGCCCTCCTCGTGACGGACGGCGCCTGGGGCGAGACGGAGGAAGACGTGTTCAACCGCTTCCGCGGACGCGCCACGCCGTTGATCGTGGTCTTCAGCAAATCCGACCTCGCCGCTCCCGCTCCCGCGCTCACGGCACGACTCGACGCCGAACACATCCCGCATGTCGCGGTCTCCACGCTCAGGAATTCCGGCCTGTCCGCACTCCGCGCCGCATTGGTGAATGCCGCGCCGGAAGGCTTCCTCGGCGTCCGCCCCATGCTCGGCGACCTGATCGCGCCGGGGGATTCCGTCCTGCTCATCACCCCGATCGACAAGGAAGCTCCGAAGGGGCGTATGATCCTGCCTGAGGTGCAGGCCATCCGCGACACGCTCGACCACGACGCGCTCTGCCTGTGCGTGACCGAGCACCATATCGCGGACATGCTCGCACAGTTAAAAACTCCGCCCGCCCTCGCCGTGACCGACTCTCAGGCATTCGGCATCGCATCGCGCACCGTCCCGCCGGAAATCCCGCTCACGTCCTTCTCCATCCTGCTCGCCCGGATGAAGGGCGACCTGGCCGTGTGCGCCGCGGGCGCCGCCGCGATCGACCGCCTGCATAACGGCTCGCGCGTGCTTGTGGCGGAGGCATGCACGCACCATCCAATCGGCGACGACATCGGGCGCGTGAAGCTCCCCCGCTGGATCCGCGAATACCGCAAGGCGGACGGCATCGAATTCAGCGTGGCCGCCGGAGCCGATTTCCCGGACGACCTCTCCCCCTACGACCTCGTGCTCCACTGCGGGGCGTGCACGTTCAACCGCCGCGCCGTCCTGTCCCGCATCCTGCACTGCAGTGAACAGGGCGTCCCCTTCACGAACTACGGCGTCGCCATCGCGCACATCCACGGCATCCTCAAACGCGCCCTTTCCCCCTTCCCCGACGCTTTCGAAGCATTCGAACGCGCACGCGGAGGCCGCGCCTGACCGGCGCGCGGCGACCACCATGCCGCTGATGCAGAACAATACGGGCGGCTCCCGCGTCTCCGCCGGGCTTTCCGGCAGCAGCCGCCCCCCGGACTTCAGCAAGACCTGGAAACGCCATCTCTGCGTGATCTGGTCGGCCCAGTTCCTGTCCGCCATCGGCTTCTCCTTCGGGCTCCCGTTCATTTCCTATCTGATGCAGGAGGATATGGGCATTACCGACAAAGCCGAACTTGCCTACTGGGTCGCCGCATTCAGCGCGGCATGCCCGCTCACCATGATGTTCTTCTCTCCCGTCTGGGGCACGCTCGGCGACCACTACGGCCGCAGGAAAATGCTCCTCCGCTCCTATGTAGGCGGGGCAGTGGCGATCGGGCTGATCAGCGTGGCGCAGACACCCCTGCAGCTGGTCGCGCTCCGTATCGTCCAGGGGGCGTTCTGCGGCACCATGTCCGCCTCGCAGGCGCTGATCTCCACGCAGACGCCGCGCGAGCACACCGGATTCGCGCTCGGCGCGTTGAACAGCGCCATGTTCTCCGGCACCATCGCCGGGGCATTTGCGGGCGGTTATGTGGCCGAATTTGCCGGATACCGTCCGGCATTCGTGGTCTCGGCCCTCTGCATGGTCCTGGCATTCGTCCTCGTGTTCTTCTTTTCGCACGAATACTACACGCCGCCGCAGAAAGGCGCCTCCGGGGTCCGCGGCATGCTCCGCGCACTGCATCCCGAGACCGCGCAGCTCATGCTGAACCTGCCAATCCTGCTGATCATGGGGCTGGTCATGTTCTCCCGGTCGTTCGATACGTCATACGTCCCGATCTTCATCCAGGAGTTGCACGGCGGCATCGACGGTGCATCCAGGATCACCGGCGCGCTCTCCGGGCTCTGCGGACTCGCAGGCGTCGTGTCGGGCTTCCTGCTCGGGTATCTGGCCGACCACTATCCGCCGGGGCGTCTGGCGGTCATCTCCGCGCTCCTGACCGCCGCATTCATGTTTTCCATTTCGTTCGTCTGGGGCCTCGCCGCCCTCTTCCTGCTGAGGTTCGCCATGATCTTCATGAGCAGCGGCATCGACCCGGCCATGCAGATCTGGCTCGCGAAAAAGACCGATGAAAGTTCCCGCGGACAGATGTTCGGGTGGGCGTCCGCCATGCGCTGCCTGGGGCTCGGACTGGCGCCGCTCGCGGGAGCCCCCATTGCCGCCAGGCTCGGCGTCCGCTTCATCTTCGCGGGCGGATCGCTGTTCTTCCTCCTGACCGCGGCACTTGTCTGGCTCACCATGCGCCACTACCGGGAGATCTGAACGGGAGGACTTAAAGCAGCGGTCCGGCAATTTTCCGCGGCATGAGGCCGGACTCCCGCACGGATCATTTTTTGCGACGTCTTTTTTCATAAAATCTACCGTTTCGGACTGGATTTTTTCCATTTCGGTAGCATATTATAAGGTCCTGTTTTTTCAGACTATTTGGGAAGTGAGACTATGAATCATCCTGAAACCATTCTCGTGCTGGATTTCGGATCCCAGTACAGCCAGCTGATCGCGCGGCGCGTCCGCGAACTCCATGTCTACAGCCGGATCGTCTCCTGGAAGACCCCGGCGGAGGAGATCCGCGCCGCGGCTCCGGCAGGCATCATCCTCAGCGGCGGCCCCGCGAGCGTGTACCAGGCCAACGCGCCGAAATGCGACCCCGGCATCTTCGAACTCGGCATCCCGGTGCTCGGCATCTGCTACGGCCTCCAGCTCATGGTCGAGACGCTCGGCGGCGAGGTCGCCCACGGCGACGCCCGCGAATACGGCAAGTCCATCGTCTCCACCACCGCCTCCTCCCCGCTCTTCGAAGACCTCCCCGCCCGGACGCAGATGTGGATGTCCCACGGCGACAAGGTAACGCGCCTGCCCGAAGGTTTCGCGGCCTGCGCAAAGACCGACAACACCGAGTTCGCCGCCATTCAGGACACCGAACGCCGCCTCTTCGGCATCCAGTTCCACCCCGAGGTCGTCCACTCCCCGATGGGCCCGCTCGTCATCGAAAACTTCTGCCTCGGCATCTGCGGCTGTTCGGCGAACTGGACCATGTCCGACTTCATCGAACGCTCCGTGGCCGAGATCCGAGAAACCGTCGGATCCTCGAACGTGATCCTCGGCCTCTCCGGCGGCGTCGACTCCTCCGTGGCCGCAGCGCTCATCCACAAGGCCATCGGCGACCAGCTCACCTGCGTCTTCGTGAATAACGGCCTGCTCCGCAAGGACGAACCGGAACGCGTCCGCGAACTCTTCGGCGGCACGTTCAAGATGTCGCTCGTCTATGTCGACGCGACCGAACGCTTCCTCTCGAAACTCGCGGGCGTCACCGAGCCGGAACGCAAGCGCAAGATCATCGGAGGCGAATTCATCCAGGTCTTCAACGACGCCTGCGCAAGCATCCCGGACGTGACGTTCCTCGCCCAGGGCACCACCTACCCGGACGTCATCGAAAGCGTCTCCATCGACGGCAACCCGAGCGCCGTCATCAAGAGCCACCACAACGTCGGCGGCCTCCCGAAGCACATGCAGTTCAAACTCCTCGAACCCCTCAGCCGCCTCTTCAAGGACGAGGTGCGCGAGGTGGGTCGCCAGCTCGGACTCCCCGAGGAGATGGTCATGCGCCAGCCCTTCCCCGGCCCCGGGCTCGCCGTCCGCTGCGTCGGCGAAGTCACCCCCGGCAAGCTCGCCGTCCTCCGCGGCGCGGACAAGATCATCGTCGACGAGATGAAGAAAGCCGACCTCTACTATAAGATCTGGCAGACCTTCGCCGTCTTCCTCCCCGTCCGATCCGTCGGCGTCATGGGCGACGAACGCACCTACGAGGACGCCATCGCCATCCGAGCGGTCGAAAGCCGCGACGGCATGACCGCGGACTGGGTACGCCTCCCCTACCCGCTCCTCGCGCGCATCTCCAACCGCATCATCAACGAGGTCGACGGCGTCAACCGGGTCGTCTACGACATCACGTCCAAGCCCCCGGGAACCATCGAATGGGAATAAGGCTAACGCCTTAACTGCGGCAGTGCGCTCAGCTTCGCTTGCGCACGGAGGACAAGTCCTCCACTGATATAGTGCGTGGCATTCGCTCGCGCACGGAGGACAAGTCCTCCACTGATATAGTGCGTGGCATTCGCTCGCGCACGGAGGACAAGTCCTCCACTGACATAGTGCGCTCAGCTTCGCTTGCGCACAAAGGGAGGACAAGTCCTCCACTGATATAGTGCGTGGCATTCGCTCGCGCACTTTTTTTGTGGCATGTGTTCCTGCGTAGCAGAACACTTTATCGGCACCGCTTTGCGGTGTGTTCTCGCGCAGCAGAACACTTTATCGGCACCGCTTGCGGTGTGTTCTCGCGGAGCAGAACACAGTATCGGCACCGCTTGCGGTGTGTTCTCGCGCAGCAGAACACTTTATCGGCACCGCTTGCGGTGTGTTCTCGCGCAGCAGAACACTTTATCGGCACCGCTTTGCGGTGTGTTCTCGCGCAGCAGAACACTTTATCGGCACCGCTTTGCGGTGTGTTCTCGCGGAGCAGAACACTTTATCGGCACCGCTTTGCGGTGTTCCGTGCTGCGCGACGGCACAAAGAAGTTGATTCGCCTCCAGACACAAAGCGTCCGCGCATTTTTCCATGGTGCGGACGTTTTTTTGCCGCCGGAACCGCTTTTCGCGCCGCCGATCCATATCCGCAGGACCAAAAATTCGAAAAAACGCTTTCCTTCCATCCTTTTCGAGTTGATTTTACGCCCGGCATGCGTTATATTATTAGAATCAATTGAAAAGCCAAACTCTTTTTCAGGACATATTTCACCATGGCCAACAAAAACAAGAAAAAAATCGAGTCGTTCGAACAACTCGCCCAGACCCAGCAGCGCAGGCGCCCAGCCCCCGCACAGGAGGAACCCGCCATTTCCACCATGCTGGATGAATTCGAAATGTGGATGGCCCTCAACTGGAAGAAAGCCATCATCGGAGTCTGCGCGTTCGCCGTGCTCGTCTCCATCATGATCATCATCCAGGGTGCGATCCAGCGCGCCGAGCTCGCCGCCCGCAGGGAACTCGCCAACGCCGGCAGCATCGCCGAACTCGAAGCCGCCATCGCGAAGCACCCGAACAACAAGGCCGCCGACTACGCGCGCCTCCGCCTCGCAGGCGACCTCATCCTCGCCGGCCAGCCCGGCGACCTGGAAAAGGCCCGCGAACAGCTCCTCGCCGTCGCCTCCTCCTCCAAATCCGAATCGTTCATCAAGATCCGGTCCGCGCTCGACGCCGCCTACATTCTCGAACAGCTCGGAAAGAAAGAGGACGCCGCCGTCGAATTCGAACGTATCGCCGGCCTCGCCCAGACACCCGAAGACCTCCGCGTCGAAGCGGCCTATGCCGCCGCGCGCATCTTCTCCGGCCTCGACCAGATGATGAAGGCCGACGCCGCGCTGAAGAACATCAACCTCGGAGCCGCCGCGCTGGGATCCGCCACCGTCTACAGCTACTGGGCATCCCTCGCCAAACAGCTCGACGAGAAACTGCATCCGAAGGCTGCGGCCGCGGCTCCCGCCCCGGCTGAAAAACCCGCGGAAGTACCCGCCGAAGCTCCGGCCGAGAAACCCGCCGCCTGAACTGCGGCTTCCCTCGGATGTCCGGCGCCCTCACCAGACGCACCGAATCGCTGCTCCGCGCGCTCCGTACGCGCCATGGCCGCCGCGATTCCGAATACTGTTTCTGCGACGGCCTCCGCGCCTCGCGTGAAGTCGTCTCCCTCGCCCCGGACCTCGTCGAGCTCGTCATCCTCAGGGAAGGCGAATCGCTCCCCTTCCCCTCCCCGGTCGAACCGGTAGTCCTCCCGCAGTCCGAATTCGACCGCATCGCCCCAACGGTGCATTCCCAGGGCATCCTCGTGCTGTCCCGCCGCCCGGCGCCCGTCCCGATGGACGCACCCATGGTCGACCCCTTCGCGCTCGTGCTCGACCGCGTGGGCGACCCCGGCAATTTCGGGACCATCCTGCGCACGGCACGCGCCGTCGGCCTGCATGAAGTCTGGCTCACCCGGGGCACCGCGGACCCGTTCTCCGACAAGGTCGTCCGGTCCGCGTCAGGCGCACAGTTCTCCCTCAAAATCCGTTTCGGAGGCGACCTGCCGGAGCTCGCCGCGGACCTCCGCAAGCTGGGCGTGAAGACCTGCTACCGCACGCTTCCGGCCGCCGGCGGCAACGTCTTCCTGGAGCCGGACCTCTTCGACCGGAGCGCGATCATCCTCGGATGCGAAGCCACGGGCGTGGCCGAGCTCGAGAACTCGCGCGGGCTGAACATCCCGATGCCCGGCGACGCCGAATCCCTGAACGTTGCGCAGGCCGCTACGGTCATCCTGTTCGAATACGTCCGCCGTATGTTCTAATCCCCGGCGCACTCCCGTCCCTGTTTATTCTCGCATCCGTCCCCCGGACGAACGCCGTTCGCTCACGCCTGAAATCCGTCCAGCGCCCGGCGGTACGCCTCCAGCACGTTTTCGGAAAACGCGCAGAAGATGACTTCCTCCGGCAGCGCACCCGTCCATGTGCCGACCGCGTCCACGGCGATCTTCACCGCCTCCCCCAGCGGATAGCGGTACACCCCGATGCTGATGCCCGGGAACGCCACCGTGCGGCAGGAATTCTCCTCCGCCAGCGCCAGCGAGTTCAGATAGCACGAACGCAGCAGGTCCGGTT
Organism: Lentisphaeria bacterium; assembly: GCA_017541665.1. Classification (GTDB taxonomy): domain Bacteria; phylum Verrucomicrobiota; class Lentisphaeria; order Victivallales; family UBA1829; genus UBA1732. Next base: position 27,266 of record JAFXYP010000020.1, read on the forward strand.
CGCCATGTCCGCCGCCCCGCCAGACCGGCCCCGGCGTATGGATCACGAACCGGGCGGGCAGATTGAACCCCGGCGTAATGCGTGCTTCGCCGGTGCGGCATCCGCCGAATTTCAGGCACGCCTCGTAAAGCTGGCGTCCGGCGGCACGGTGGATGGCGCCGTCGACGCCTCCGCCTCCAAGCAGGGAACAGTTCGCGGCGTTGACGATCGCATCGACGCCGAGCCTCGTGATGTCGTTCAAAACTGCGGTCATTTTCATGGTGCGGCCTCCTCCGGTTTGCACGAAAAGATCAATCCTGATTCGCCTTCGGGATGAATTCCCGGACGGTGCGCAGGACCAGTTTCAGTTTTTGCGCGGGCTTCAGGCTGGGCAGGATCGCCGGGATCAGGCCGTCGCGACGGAGCATGCGCTTGTTTTTTTCCAGATACACCAGATTGTCGCGACAGGTCACGCCCGTGATGCCGGCGGACGCGGCGGCCAGGCGGATCCGGCATGTCATCAGGAAATGGTCGACCTGCTCGGGAACCGGTCCGAACCGGTCCCGGAGCTCGGCAGCAAACGCGTCGAGGTCGTGTTCCGAGGTGAACATCGCAAGCCTGCGGTAGCAGTGCAGGCGCATGCGTGGCGACTCGATGTAGTCGAGCGGGATGCCCGCGGCGATCATGCCAGGCGGCGGCTCGACGGCGAAACTCAGGAAGTCGAGGAAGAGCTCGCAGTCCGGCGCGGTCGGGAGCTTCTCGCCCTTGAACAGCGCCACGCAGTCGCGCAGGAGCGTGCAGTACAGGTGGAACCCGACGGCGTTGATCTGGCCGCTCTGCTCCTCGCCCAGGATGTTGCCCGCGCCGCGGATCTCCAGGTCGCTCATGGCAAGCTGGAACCCGGAGCCGAGGTGCGTGTAGCGGCGGATCGCCGCGATGCGCTTGCGGGCGTCCCCGGTCAGGATGCCGTCCTTCGGCAGGAAAAGGTACGCGTACGCCTGCCGCACCCAGCGCCCCACGCGGCCGCGGAGCTGGTAGAGTTCGGCGAGCCCGAACCGGTCCGCACGTTCGATGATGATGGTGTTCGCGTTCGGGATGTCGATGCCGGATTCGATGATCGAGGTGCAGACCAGGATCTTCGTCCGGCCCTCGATGAATGACGACATCACATCCTCGAGCTCGCCCTTGTCCATCTGGCCGTGCGCAACGCCGAGCGGGACGTCGGGGAACATCGCCGCGATCTCGGTCGCGACCTTTTCGATCGACTTCACGCGGTTGTGCAGATAGTACACCTGCCCGCCGCGGTTCAGCTCGCGCTCGATCGCCACGCGCACCAGGTGCGGGTCGTATTGCGCGAACACCGTCCGGATCGGGAGGCGGTTCACCGGCGCGTTCATCAGCGTGCTGAGGTCGCGGATGCCGGACAGAGACATATGGAGCGTGCGCGGGATGGGCGTGGCGGTCATGGTCAGGACGTCCACGGTCGCGCGGAGATGCTTCAGGCGGTCCTTGTGCAGCACGCCGAACCGCTGTTCCTCGTCGATGACCACGAGCCCGAGGTCCTTGAACGCGACGTCGTTCTGAACCAGCCGGTGCGTGCCGATCACGATGTCGATCCGGCCGTCCCTGAGGCGCTCCAGGATCTTCTGCTGCTCCTGCTTCGTCTTGAACCGGGACAGCTGTTCGATCACGATGCCCGTCCCGGCGAACCGCTCCTGGAACGTGTAATAATGCTGCTGCGCCAGCACGGTCGTCGGCACCAGCAGGGCGGTCTGACGGCCTGCGAGCGCGCATTTGCATGCCGCTCGCATCGCCAGTTCGGTCTTGCCGTATCCCACGTCGCCGCACAGCAGGCGGTCCATCGGCCGTGCAGACTCCATATCCGCCTTGATCTCGGCGGCAGCCCGCAGCTGGTCCGGGGTCTCCTTGAACGGGAACGCCTGTTCGAAAAGCGTCTGTTCGGGCTCGTCCGCGGGAAACGCCGTGCCGGACTGCTTCATGCGCATCGCCTGGATCTTGAGCATTTCGAACGCCAGGTTCTGCACGGAGTGACGCGCCTCGTCGCACGCCTTGCCCCAGCGGGCGGAATTAATCCGGTTGAGCGTAATGCGGGTGTTTTTCGACCCCACGTAGCGCGTGACGAGGTGGGCCTGCCGCACCGGGATCCGCAGCAGCTGTTCGTCGCCGAACTCCAGCAGAATCATTTCCGAGCGGGCGCCCGCGGCCTCGGTCACGTCCAGCCCGAGATACCTGCAAATGCCGTAGTTCAGATGCACGGCATAGTCGCCCTCCTCCAGGTCGCCGGCGGAGATCACGCCCGCCTCGTCCTCGCGCGGCGGAGGTTCGGTCCGGGGTGTATCGGCCTCGATCCGGAGTTCGTGCGACATGCTCCGGCGGCGGTACGGCAGGGCGAAAAGGTCGCGGATCGTCAGGACGGCGAGCTTCTCTTTCGGCAGGTAGAACCCGCACGGAACGGCGCCGTCCTCCACGGTCAGGAATTCGTTTTCGCACAGGTCGTGATCCAGGAGCCAGCGGCGCACCTGGTGCGGATCGGAATCCGGTCCGACGAGCAAAGCCACATGCGTTTTCGACTCGATCCACTGGCGGATCCGGTTCGCGGTCAGCTGCTGCGCCAGCACGGAAAATGCATGGTCAAGCACCCTGCCGTCCGCATCGGGACCGGAACCCGGCGCCGCACCGCCATGCCCGGCGGCGGCAGCCATCGCATCGCGTCCGGTCGAATAGCACGGAAACGCTACGCAGGGACCGCCGTCAGGAGCAGCCGCGCCCGCGGCGTCCTCCAGCGCCACGAGACGGCCTTCCGCACGCATTTTCTCCTCGAATTCCGCCCACTGCTCCGCTTCCTCCGGCGTGCCGTAGCGCGCCAGGTGCGTCCTGATCTCGCCGGGTGCCTCTTCGACCAGCGTGAACCCGGCTTCCTGCAGGTATGCGAACGCCGGAGCGGAAGCGCATTCCTTCCCGTTCAAAACAGTCCCGTCGCAGCCCGAACCGGACCGCAGGATCACGCGGTAGGAATCCACTTTCCCGGTCGACATCTGCGTGTCCGGGCGAAAGAGCCGGATGCTTTCGACCGTATCGCCGAAAAACTCCACGCGCGCAGGCATCGGCTCCGAGGAGGAGAAGATGTCGATCAGGCCGCCGCGCCGCGCGAATTCGCCGCGCATCCCGACCTCGAGTTCGTCATCGTATCCCATTTCGACCAGGCGCTCCGCCAGCGCCTTCAGGTCGATCTCGGCACCGACCTTCAGCTCCAGTTCGCTTTCCCTCATCAGGCGCGGGACCGGGGCCGGCGAGGTCAGGCTCGTGACGGAGCCGAAAAACACGTCCGGCGGCTCCAGCAGGAGGCGGTGCAACGCCTCGGCGCGGGGCGAATCCGACTGAAGCAGGTTCTGGCGGCGCGTCGAACCATCCGGCAAAGTATGCACGGTGAGCTCTTTCCCCGCGACTTCAGCCCAGGCGGTCAAATCGTCCCGGCACTGTTCCGCGCGGGACTGCGACGCCGTCACGTAAAAAAGCGGCCCCCGTTTCCCGTCCTGCGCACAGGACGCGTCCTTCCGAGCATTTTCCACGGCCGCGGATTTTTTTGCACGGTTTTCCGTCTTTGTCCGGGCGGCGGACGACCGCTTCGCCGCGGATGACCCGGTATCATTCGCGGCGAGGCAAAGCAGGGCGATCGGCATCATGTCGGATTCGACCGGCCCGATGCGTCCCGACGCCCCGGACGGTTTATTTATTAAATTAAAAAACGTGCTTTTCCATGTTCTTTTTTTCATTTTTCTCTTGCTTTTTTTCTATTTATGGAGTATCTTATAGGAACTGTTTTTTATCCGGGGATTATTTCTTTACGAATCGGGTAATCTCCCTGCGGTCACGAAGGCGGATCTGACAAATCTCTCATGACTAACAATATAACAGCTCAATGCAGGAAAACAAATCTTCGGAGCCTTTTTTTCGATGAAAAATGATGCGAAAACAAAACGGACTGCGGTTCCCGCCACAGGGAAAGTCGCGAAGGCCGTTTCTGTCTCCGGACATCAGGAAAAACGCACTCCCGGCAAGGCGAAAAACGCGAAGCCTGCCCGAACGGGCACTCCGATCCGCACAGCATCCGCATCCGGAAAAAAGACCTCAGAATCCGCGGAAAAGCAACAGCCCCCTGTTCCTGTTAAAAAGACCGCTTCCGCGAAGAAACCTGCGCCCGTGAAGCAATCCGAAGCTGTGAAGAAAAAAGCATTTAAGCCCGAGGTCTTCTTCGACGAGGAACCGAAGGAAAAGAAATCTTCCGTCAGGACAGAATTCAAACCTGCCGTCAAGCTCGAATCCGCAAAAAAGGCTCCGGCTAAGGCCGAGGTCAAAGCACCCGCGACGGCGAAGAAGACTGCTGCGAAGTCCGAGGCCAAAGCGGAACCGAAGAAGGCTCCGGCGAAGTCCGAGGCCAAAGCGGAACCGAAGAAGGCTCCGGCGAAAAAAAGTCCGGTCGGGATCTCAGTCAAAAAGCCCGCCGTCAAGGTCGCGCTCAAGACCGCCGCATCTCCCAAAACCGCGAAAAAAAGTGCAACAGCGAAAGCCGCTCCGGCAAAAGCCGAAGCAAAGACTCCGGCAAAAGTCGAGGCAAAAGCCGCTGATACGAAGTCCGCAAAGAAGCCGTCTGCGAAAAAATCCGTTTTCGCTTCCGGGCAGAAGAAAAAAGCTCCGCTCAAGGTCAAGATCGAAGCGGCTCCTGTTCCCGCCGATGATTCCGCAGTCGGCGGCATCCCTTCGAAGAAGACCGGAAAGAAAACGCCCTCGCCCGCCGCGATCAATTTGACCGAAGACGGCGTACCCGTCGTTCTGGAAGACGTCGAAGATGCCTCCGAAATCGATCTTTCCAAGTTCATGGAGGGATCGAAGGATCCCAGGGCGGACAGGAAAAACGCGAAAGTCGCAGCGAAACACGGCCCCGTCACGAAGAACGACACGATGAAGGTCTACATGCACGACATCGGCCAGATCTCGCTGGTCTCCAAGGACCAGGAAGTCTCGCTGGCGGCGCAGATCCACGGCAGGGACCACGATTCGCACGACGAGGCGCGCGCCACGCTCATCGAGGCGAACCTCCGCCTGGTCGTGAAGATCGCCCACGATTTCAAGGGACTCGGCCTGCCTCTGCTTGACCTCATTTCCGAGGGCAACATCGGTCTGATGCGCGCCGTGGAGAAATTCGATCCCGCCAAAGGCGCGAAGTTCAGCTCCTATGCCGCCTGGTGGATCAAGCAGTCCATGCGCCGCGCCCTGGCAAACCAGGCACGCGTGATCCGCATCCCCGTGCAGTCCGCGGGCAAGATCAACAAGATCAAATCCGTCAAGATGAAGCTGACGGAGCAGCTCGGCCGCGAACCCACGGACGACGAGATCGCCGAAAACCTCGGCTTCAGCGAACGCACCGTGACCGGCCTCCGGCTCGCCGACCTCCGCACGTTCTCCCTGCACGACCCCATCCAGCAGGGCGAGGACGGCGAATTCCAGGACATCATCCCCGACCGCGGGGCCCAGACGCCCGATCGCATCCTCGGCGACGAGGAATCCGTCCACCGTCTCCTCTCCCTGCTCTCCGAGCTCGACGACCGCGAACGCCTGATTCTCCAGCTCCGGTTCGGCCTCGACGGCAAGCGTCCGAAGACGCTGGAAGAGGTCAGCCAGGAGATCCGCCGCACGCGCGAACGCGTCCGCCAGATCCAGAACCAGGCCCTCGCGAAGCTCCGCGCCATGCTCGCCGACGAGGCAGCATTCCGAAACGAATAACCATTCAACCGAATTCATGAGGTCTTTACCGATGAAATACGATGACAAATGTTCAGGAAAGGGGGTGAACTAACATGGAAGCAACGGAAGTCAAACTCAAGAAAGGCGACTCGATCGAACGCGCACTCCGCCGTCTGAAAAAGAAACTCGACAAGGAAGGCACGCTCAAGGAACTCCGCAACCGGAGGCACTACGAAAAGCCGAGCGAGAAGAAACGCCGCACGCAGCGCCGCAGAGGCTGACGGCAATCCTTTCCAACCACAACCCCGCTCCGGGATCCTCCACCCGGACGATGCCGGAGCGGACGAATCCATTTCATCGTTTTTCATGTCCGACCCCTCTTATTCCAATCCCTCTTCCGAGACCAAACGCAGATTCTACTGGATGCCCAAGCTCGACGGGTATATCCTGCGGGCTTTCATGCTCCCGTTCGGCATCCTGCTCTTCGCCTTCACGCTCCTGTTCATCATCATGGACATGTACAACGACGTGGGCGATTTCCTCGACAACAAGGCAGGGCTCCTCGTTTCCGCCCGGTATTTCCTCCTGAAAATCCCGGGAAACATCGGATTCATCCTGCCCATGACGGTCCTGCTCGCCTGCATGTATGCGCTCGCCAACCTCGGACGCAACCGCGAGCTCACGGCCATTCGCGCGTCGGGCATTTCGCTCGTCCGCTGCGGCCTGCCGATCTTCATCGTCGGATTCCTCGTCATGATGGTCAACTACTATTTCAACGAGGAGCTCGTCCCGGAAACCACCCGCCAGGCGGAGATCGTCAGGCGGACGGTCGAAAACAAGGATTATGTGGAACAGAGCAACGCCCGGCTTCAGTTCCACAGCGGCGACCGTCGCCGGCAATGGTATTTCGGCCAGTTCGACGACGACGGATATCAGGATAACGTCATGCTCAAATTCTATACCATCCGGAAAGAGGATGTCAACGGGAAAAAGAAGGATACCCCCTGGCCGCTATTCGCACTTCAGGCGGAAACGACCCGTTTCATTCAGAAGGAGGATGGCAACACCGGTTTCTGGGAATTCAACAATCCCAATATCTATGAGTATGTGATAGGAATCAAGGAGCCGCGAATCCTCTCTTTGCGTGAAATCATAGATTCCTTCGCAGATTATGGCAGGAAAGTCGACGGCATCGTAAAAGCCGTCCCCCGGCCTGCCGTATCGCAGGACGATGCCCGGACGGAAGACAACCCGGAACAGGTCACCGAGCTTGAGTTGATCCTGATCCCGTCCGAAAAAGACGAACAGAGCATCGCGGAACAGGGGGGGAACGTTCCGTTCGCCCCGGATGAACTGCACAAGTTGAGAATCAGCATCAACAACAACAGCATCGGCAAGCAGGACCGGCGGCGCTATTGTTTCACGACCGTGCTGATCTCCGAAGAGATCATCCCGGACAAACCGGAAGTCATCGTCAAGTCCGTCATCGAACCGGATGCGCTTTCCTCCCTCGAGATCGTCTCGATCCTGCGCGACAATCCGAACATGGCGGCAAACCTCCGCCGCATCTACGCATCGATCCTGTTCAACCGGCTGGCGTGCCCCTGGGCGTGCTTCCTCTGCGCGTTCTTCGCATTCCCGCTCGCCACGAAAAACGAACGGTCCGGCATCTTCACCGCCATCGCAACCGCTGTCGGCATCGCCGTGCTCTACCAGGTGCTGAACGAAGTCTTCATGGTCGCGGGCAAAAACGGCTATATCCCGCCGGTCCTGGCCGGGATCACCCCCACCGTCGTCTTCGGCGCATACGGCATCTATCTGCTGAAGAAAGCCGGATAAAAGACACGCGGAAGCTGAAAAGACAAAACGATTCAGCCGTGCGCCGCATCCGATTGCAGCACACGGCTTTTTCGTTTTCGGGAAAGAAAATGACCGGACCGCTCAGCAACAGCCTTCAAGGTGAGGGAAGCAGCCGCGGATCTTCCGGTCGCGGACCAGCTGCGCATAATGCGCCGTCCCGGTGAGGCGTTCGTCCAGCAGCACGCCCGCCTCGGCAAACCCGTTCACGACGTCGTGGTTGTCCGAACCAGCGGTCCAGGGCAGCCCGTAGCTGTCGGCGTACCATTTCGCGCGGCGGTTCTCCTCGTCCTTGCGGTGTCCGTTCATGATCTCCACGGCATCGACCAGATCGGGGAGCAGACGGATCATCGGGATGTAGTAATCCTGCCGGAAAGGATGCGCGTGGACGACCGTGCCGCCCTCGGCGCGGACGAGTTTCAGGTAATCGACGAGCGGGAGGCGGTCGATGAAGGGATGGTCGGCGAGCCAGTTCTCGTCGAGGCCGTAGGTCAGGAAGTCGTTGCCTTCGGACGAGTCCTCCCAGGCGAAAAACACCTGCAATCCGACCTTGTCGCCGTATTCCTTCGCCGCACGGTAGCCCGCCGTGAACAGCTCGACGCGCTCCCGCCACGGCAAATCGCGCGGGATGGTGCAGTTCCCGTTGAAGAAATGGTCCGAGATGATGATGCCGTCGTAGCCGCGCGCATGATATGCTTCGGCGACCTCGCGGCCTGAGGATTTGGCGCATTTGCTCCCTTCGGAGGTGTGGACATGCGTGTCGTAGCGGAAAAGTCTTGGTTCGTCCATAGTGGAAACAGCTCCTTTTTATCGCAGCAACGCGGGCAGGAATTCCGCGACCGCGCCGAACAGCAGCGGGATCGTGAAATTGTCGTCCAGGTGGATTTGTTCGTTGAAGAATTCGGCGATGCAGGAAACCGCCACGCCGAACAGCCAGACCGCCAGCGTCACACCCGGCAGACCGGCGGCGAAGCCGAAACACGCCGCGATGATCCAGCCGGTCAGCAGGAACGCCAGCGATCCCTCGAGCGATTTGCCGTTGGAGAACCGGTGCCGCCCCCATTTCCGCCCGATCAGCGCCGCCGACGTGTCGCTCAGGATCAGGATCGTGAACGCGCACGACGCCACGCGGGGGGAGAAACACAGCGCGGTCAGGCACGCGGAGGCGTACATCGGGGGCGCGCCGCTGAACCGGAATTTGCCGGGCTCGCTCTCGCGCGCCATTTTGCCGAACAGCGCCTTGTAGAGCGGCGTCACGTACGGGACCTGCCGGAACACCGCGATCTCGATCAGGACGTTCAGCACGGCGAACGTGCCGAACATGATCACGTTGAAGAGGCTCGGGAGGTAAAACAGGGAGACGGGCATCCAGATGGAGCTCAGATGCACCATTTTCCGGAGAACTTCCTGCCTGTACGGGATCGCCATCGCGTTTCCTTTCGATCTGCCCGATTTTTCGCTCCATTCACTATAGCATATTTTTCATTATTTACAAGGGGCAAATGAAGAAAATGGATATTGTGTACGAGCGGAGCCGGACACTACTTCGTCACCGCTTGCGGTGTGTACGAGCGGAGCCGGACACTACTTCGTCACCGCTTGCGGTGTGTACGAGCGGAGCCGGACACTACTTCGTCACCACTTGTGGTGTGTACGAGCGGAGCCGGACACTACTTCGTCACAGCTTGCGGTGTGTACGAGCGGAGCCGGACACTACTTCGTCACCGCTTGCGGTGTGTCCGAGCGGAGCCGGACACTACTTCGTCACAGCTTGCGGTGTGTACGAGCGGAGCCGGACACTACTTCGTCACCGCTTGCGGTGACCACTTTGCCATCAGGGCGTCGTATTCGGACTGGGGGAGCGTGATGATGCCGCCGTGGCGGAACCGGTACGGGAACTTGAGGTCCCTGTCGGACGGGACGAAGTTGCCCTTGGCGAGGTCGTCGCAGAAGAACGCCTTGTAGCCCTGCCCGCGCGAATAGTAGTCCACGATGAGGCACCAGCGGCCGTCTGCCATGCGGAAGCATTCCGGCCCCTCGTAGCCGCGGAACGCAGCCTGCGGGAACCCCGGCACGGCCTTCCATTCGCCTTCCAGCGAATCGGAGACCTCCATGAAGATGCTCTTGTCCGTCTCGTTCTTGGAGAAACGGTAGAACTTGCCGCCGTCGGAGACGATGTCGGTGTCGATCACGTCGTGCGGGCGTTCGATGTAGAGTTTCGCCGGGGTAAACGTCCTGAAGTCCTTCGTGCGGGCGGAATAGATGCGCTGGCGGTTGATGCCGTCGATCGTCTCGCGCGACGCCCAGAAGACGAAGAACTCCCTGTTTGCGGCGTCCCAGACCGCCTCCGGCGCCCACGTGCAGCCCGCGCCCGGCACGGCCACTTCCACGCGGCGCGGTTCGCTCCAGTTCACCATGTCCTTCGATTCCCACACGATGACCGCCTTGCTGCCGGCGCGCTGGGCGCGTCCCCAGTCGCCGTTGCGTCCGATGCACAGGTCGGTGGCGATCAGGTAGACCGTGCCGGTGTCGGGATCCCGCACCAGGAAGGGGTCGCGCACGCCGCCCTCGCCCACGTTGCTCTGAAGCACGGATCGACCGTCGTTCAGCGGCTGCCAATCCGCGCCGTCTTTGCTGATCGCGAAGAAGATCTGTTCCCATTCGTTCGAACGTTCGCCCCGGAAATGGGCGAAGAGGTAGCCGGCCGTTTTGCCGTCGCCCGCGGGCTTCGCGGCGGCGGACTTTTCATTTGAGGTGGCTGCGGGCTGCGGCGCGAGCTGGGCGGACAGTTTCCAGGTCTTTTGATACTTCGCGACCGGCTGTTCGCCGTCCCACTCGAGAGGAAGCCAGATGTACTGGCTGCTCGGGAGGTCCTGCGGCTTCCAGCTATCCAGCATCACGACGCGCTGCTCCTTGCCGTCCGCGCCCGGCACGGTGAAACTGTGTGCCGTCTGCCCCTCGTAGGTGCGGTCCGCGCCCTGCCCGACGGCAAAATTGCCGAGTTCGCGCCAGGGGCCGGTGACCTTGTCGGCGACCGCGGCGCGGCCGGGGTTCGGATTCCAGCCGGTGCAGTGCGATCCGAGCAGATAATACTTGCCGTCGTGCCGGAACACGACCGGCGCTTCGTAGGATTTCCCCTCGAGGATGCGCCACCAGCGCCCGGTGAATCCCGTGTATGCGTCGTCCAGCTCCACCACGTGCATGGTCTGGTTGTTCTCCGAGGCACAGAAGAGGTACGCCTTGCCGTCGTCGTCCACGAAGACGGTCATGTCGCGGCTCTCCTGCCCGGGCTGGTAGTTCTCGACGAGGCGCGCGAACTGCCGGTCATAGGTTTGCGATTTCCCCTCGGCGTAATCCTTCAGTCCGTCCGGCATGTTGACCGGCCAGGTGGCGGGCGCGGTACGGCCGCTGTAGACGTGCTTGAACGGTCCGGTCGGCTTGTCGGAGATCCCGCAGCCGACGTACGCGGAGTTGTAGTTGCCGCCGGATTCCTGATGGAACCACAGCACATATTTTTTCGTTTTGGCGTTGTAGACCACCTTCGGACGCTCGATGTTCACCCCGAACGCGAATCCGCGCCGCCCGCCGGCCTGCTGCCCGACCAGCTGCATGTCGGCAGCATTGAACGCCAGCCCCTCGTCCTTCCAGTTGTACAGGTCCTTCGAGCTGTACACATGCACACCGGTCCTCCGGTCGCGCTTGCGGTGTTCGCCGTACCAGTAATAGGTGTCGCCGACTTTCAGCATGCAGCCGCCGTGTGCGCTGATGTGCGCGCCGTTGTTGTCCGGCCAGACCGAGGCATGGTTCGTGAACTCGGTCAGGGCGGGGACGGCATTCTGCGCGAACGCGGCGACGGATGCGGCACAGGCCGCCGCGGCGCAAACAGCAAACCGGGTGAAGATCGTACGGAAAACCATGGCAAAAACTCCTTATTGCGAGGGGGTGGGACTGTCCGTCGTTCGAACTTTTCCATAACTTACATTCCGTCAGATGAAAAAACAAGCCGGATTACCGTTTTTTCAGTATTTTCTGCGAAGTTTCACCGACCGGAGACGAAAAAGCCCCGGAGGATTGCGGCATACACAAAGGTCCGGGGCCTATCGATTCGTTTTTTCAGATGTCAGAAAAAAGCGGCAAAACGCCTTATTTGATCTCGTTCTGCATGGCGACGAGCTTGTCGGCGCCGTAGATCTTGCGGAGTTTCGGCTTTTCGATCTTGCCGGTCGGGTTGCGCGGGACCTCGGCGAAGATGATCTTGCGCGGGCGCTGGTAGCGCGGCAGGTCGAGGCAGAAGTCGTTGACCTGCTCCTCTGTGAGGGTGAAGTCGGGCTTGACCTCGATGATGGCGGCGGCGATTTCGCCGAGGCGCGGATCGGGAAGGCCGATGACGGCGACGTCCTTGATGGCGTTGTTGCGGCGGAGGAAGTCCTCGATCTGGACGGGATAGAGGTTTTCGCCGCCGGTGATGATGACGTCCTTCTTGCGGTCGACGAGGTAGATGAAGCCGTCCTCCTCCTTCGCCATGTCG
>JAFXYP010000001.1 GCA_017541665.1 Lentisphaeria bacterium
GTCAGGATCACGGTCTCGATGAGGAACTGGAACAGGATGTCGAGTTTCTGCGCGCCCAGGGCACGGCGCGTGCCGATCTCCTTCTTGCGTTCGGACACGCTCGCGAGCATGATGTTCATGATGCCGATGCCGCCGACGAGCAGGGAGATGCTGGCGATGGCGCCCATGACGATGGTGAAGATCTTCTGGGTGCGTTCGCGCTGCTTGAGCAGGTCGAGCGGGACGATCATATCCCAGTCCTTGGTCTTCGCGTGCGCCTTCTCCAGGTAGTTCTGGAGTCGTTTGGACGTGTTGTCGATGTATTCGAGGTTGGCGACGTTCACCAGCATCACGTCGTAGTCGACCAGGATCGCCTTGTTGCGGTTCCGTCCCTGACTCTCGCTCGCGTAGTTGCCGTAGATTGCCAGGTCGGTGTTCGACGGGATCAGGATCAGGTCGTTCGGGCTGCCGACCTCCGGCAGGCTGGTGCCGTTGTCGTTGGAGATCACGCCGACGATGCGGTAGGACGCGTACGGGGTGCGGATGTTCGACCCGACCACGTCCGTCGCGCCCAGCGGGAAGAGCCTGTGCTTCACGTTCTGCCCGATCACGCAGATGGTCGCGGGCGACCGGAAATCGATCTCATTGAACCAGCGCCCCGAGGTAAGATGGCAGGACGTGTCTTTCATGAATCCGGGGGAAACGCCGCAGAGCTTCAGGTCGAGACGCGTCTCGCCCTTCGTGATCGGCTGGCGCGTGTTCCGTATGGTGGTGATGTGATGGACGTTCTCCATCGTCCGGATGAACTGGTAGTCGCGGATGTCAAGGCCGTAGTCTTCCACGGAGCTGGTGGCGGCGCCGCGCCCGGAGGAGCTGCCGCCGGACGAGTCGAAGTGCGGCTTCTTGGTGTAGATGATGATCTTGTCGATGCCCATGGACTCGATCTGGGACAGGGCGGAACGTTCGGCGCCCTTCGAGATCGCCATCATGGAGATCACGCTCCCGACGCCGAAGATCACGCCGAGCGAGGTCAGCATGGAACGCGTCTTGTGCAGCCGCAGGTTCAGGAACGACAGCGACACGATGTCGGTAAAACGCATCATCTGGACGCACCCTCCCCTTCCGCTTCCGCCGTGGTCTTCAGCGATGCCTTCGCATCGGCGGCCATGCGGTCCTGCGGGAGTTCGCCGAACCCGGACAGCGGGCCGGTCAGCTCATCCACGGCGTCGGTCGGCTTGGTCTGCACGATGCGGCCGTCGCGGAGCCGAATGACCTTGTCATAATGCGGCTCGAACATCGGATTGTGCGTGACCATGATGATCGTCACGTTCTGTTCCCTGTTGATGCGGTGGAAGAGCGCCATGATCTCGTTGCCGGTCTTCTCGTCGAGGTTGCCGGTCGGCTCGTCGGCCAGCAGGAATGCCGGGTCGTTGCAGAGCGACCGCGCCACGGCCACGCGCTGGCATTCGCCGCCGGAGAGCTGCGTGGGGCGGTGTCCGAGGCGGTGTCCGAGCCCGACCACCTTGGCGAGCTCCAGGGCGCGCGCCCGGCGGATGCGCGGCGAAACGCGCTTGTAGATCATCGGCACCTCGATATTCTGCTCGATGGTGAGGTACGGGAACAGGTTGAAACTCTGGAAGATGAATCCGATGCGGATGTTGCGGACCGTGGCCTGGGCGCTGTCCGACAGCGTCGCCACGTTCACTTTCTCCAGGAAATAATCGCCCGAGGTCGGCACGTCGAGCATGCCGAGGATGTTCAGCATCGTCGATTTTCCGCTGCCGGACGTACCCACGATGCCGACGAACTGCCCGCGCTGGATGGAGAACGAGATCCCCTTCAGCACAGGCACGGCCAGGCCGCCCGGATTGTAGGTCTTGCGGATGTCCCGCAGCTGCACTACCACGTCGTCGTTCATGCGGACTCCGGGAGCTTACTGGTCGGACTGCTTCTTCTGGTACGGACGGTACAGGTATACCACGTCGCCTTCTTCCAGGCCTTCGGTGATGCAGACCGCCGTATCATTGGAATCCCCGACGATGACGGGAACTTCCTCGGGCGAGCCGTCGCGGTTGACGAAGACGAAGAACCCCTTGTCGTTCTCGAAGACAGCCTCCATCGGCACGGAGATCACGTCGTGCAGGATGCTGGAGACGATCTCCACGATCACGGACATGCCGTTCACCAGCTGCGGGTCCTGCACCTCCAGCGCGATGCGCGAAGGATAGATCTTCGGCGAAGTCTCGTCCCAGTACATCTGGTTGACGGGGAGCGTGGCGATCTCGGTGATCTGCCCCTTGATCTTGAGCGTGGTGATGGCCTCCGGCGTGATGATCGCCTGGTTGCCGACCGAGACTTTCGAGCGGAACGCCTCCGGCAGGTCGAAATTCACCATGAGGTTGGTCATTTCGGGGATCGTGAGGAGGATTTCGCCCTTGCGGGCTTCGAGGCCGGGCTTGATGTCCTCTCCGCCCCAGCGACGGTCCGGGTCACCGTAGATCACGATGCCGTCCGTCGGCGCGGTGAGCTTCATCATGGGCAGGTAGGACTCGTATCTTTCGAGATTGGCGGCCTGGCGGCGCGAGTTCGCGCGGAGGTTGTCGACGCGCTTCTTGGCCTGGACAAGGGCAGAAGAAGTGGAGATGCGGGCCTGTTCGAGATTGAGGCGGGCCTGCTCCAGGGAGTTGTTCAGGGACATGAGCTTGATCGGATCGTCGTAGTGCTTGAAGCTTTTTCCGTCGATCTCCGCCTGGTTCAGCGAATTCTCGCTTGATTCGATCTTGTTCTGAAGGTTCTTCAGCTCGTTTTCGTTCGCTTTCCGCGCCGCATCGTCCGTTACGCCCGAGTGAGCGATGTCGTACTTCTTCTCCGAATAGTTTTTCTTTGCGGTGGCAAGCGCAGCCTCCGCATTCGCGATCGCCAGGTCGTTGCTGTCGCGCTTCTGCGTACGCGTGAGGCGCAGATACTTGCGCTGGTCGGATTCCGCCTGGCGTACGCGGTCCTCCGCCTCGCGGAGCGTGACCTCGTTTTTACGTTCCTGGATCTTCTCGTTTTCGATGGCGATCACGAGTTCCTCTTCCGTGTTGGACAGGGTCGTGCGCATTTCCTCGATGCGCTCGATCAGGTCGCTGTCCTCGAATTCGATCAGGATGTCGCCTTCCTTCACGGGAGTATTCTCGTCCACCACGCTCAGGATCTGCGTGGGGAAGTTGGCCTCCAGGCCGAGCTTGTGCTTCTTGTTCGCCACGATGGTGCCGTTCAGGCGCAGCCCGAGGGTCATGTCGCCTTTCACGACGCGGAATGTGCGGTCCGGATCCTTGCTCACGGCACGGTCGGCGGACACGGACTTGTGCTTGTAGACCCGGACGCCGTAGTACAGCCCGCCTGCCAGCAGGAGCGCCGGCAGGAGCACAAAGATAAAAAATTTCGCGGGTTTCTTCATGGCTTATTCTCCGGGCTGAGAGCTTGCGGGAACCGCGGCGGGCGAGGAGGATCCGGAGACGGCGGATTCACCGCCGGCTCCGGAAGAAGTTTCAGCGTCTTTTCCTTCCTTCACGTCATTTCCCGCCTTCTTTTCCCCGTCGTCATCGGAACCGAACAGCGTCTCCCAGGAGACGAGCGGGTTCTTGATGAATTCGTCGTTCACTCTCTCGACGGTTGTTTCGAGGTTCGGGAGTTCCTCGGAGTTGCGCATGACCTCGCCGAATTCGTTGGTCGTGCGAATCATTTCTTCCGGATCGAAGAGCACGCCATCGGCCATGTCGTTCGGAGTCAGGATGCGGACGCGGAGGAAGAAGAGCAGCTGAAGGATCTCCTTCTCGGTGTATTTCGAGGTGAAGAGTTCGCCGAGATACGGGATGTCGCTCAGGAACGGGATGCGTTCCTGCTGAAGGGAATTGCGGTTGGTGTAGAGGCCGCCCATGATGACGATCTGGCCGTCGGCGAGGCGGAGATAGGAGGAGATGCTGCGGATGGAGATCACGGGCACCTGGTAATATCCGCTGCCGTTCGAAATGGTCTGGTAGCTCTGGATGTTGGAGACTTCCGGCTTCACGCGAAGCGTCACATTGTCGTTGTTGATCATCAGCGGCTCCACGGTCAGCGTCACGCCGACGCGTTTGAACGTGGTGCTGGTGCTGATGCTGCCGTTGGTGATGGTCTGGGACTGGATCGGCACGTCCTGGCCGTTGGAGATCTCGGCTTCTTCATTGCGGCCGACCACGATCACGGGCGAGGACAGGACCTTGGCGTCCAGTGCAGTCAGAAGCCACTGGAGCGCGATGTTGAAGTTGTTGTGCCCGGCGGCGAATGTCCAGTTGGTCACGGATCCGTCCGAACTGCTGCCGCCCTGCGGCGAGGTCTGGATTCCGCCATAGCTCATCACGTCGCCGTCGTACCGCTGGTCCAAGCCGTCGATCATGGAGATCGTGGTCGGACTGTTGAACATGAACGACAGATTGCGCTGCGTGTTGTCGGAGATCAGGACTTCCACGATTTTCGCCTCGATCAGCACCTGCGGCGTCGCCACGTCGATCAGCGGAAGCGTCTTCGCAATCGCCTCTACGTTCTCCACCGTGTCGCGGATCGTCAGCAGGTTTTCCTCCACGGCATATTCCACGTAGCCCGTGTCGGAGATCATTGCGTCCACGCTGTTCCGCAGTTTCGATGCCGTCACATAGCGGCAGCGGTAGATCAGGATGCTCGTGTCGTTCGTCGAAGGAATGATCTTCAGGTACGGCGGCTCTTCCTCCGCCTGACGCGAACGCTTTCGGATCGGCTGGAACATCTCCCGCAGCTGCTGCGCCACGGAAACCACATTGCGCTTGCCCTCCTCAATGGATTCGGGCGTCTTCACGACGACTTCGGTGGCGTCGATGCCGACAATCGGTTCGTCGGCATGGATCGAGGTGCCGGAAATAGCGGCCAGGGCAAGGAACGTAAGAAAAGTGCGGCGGGCAATGGGCGTCATGTCGGGGGGTGTCCTTATAGATGAAGGTTCAAACAATACGCAGGCGTGTCGATTCGAGATATAATATACACCGCAAACACGAAAAAAAAAGCCCTGTACAAAAAAAAAGTTAAAAATAAAAATATTCAGCTTCAAAACAATGTCGGCATCCGTTCCCGTTCTGATTTCATAATCATTTCATTTCAAATACCTTACAATGTTTCTTCGCGTTTTTCTCCTCCGATTCGCACTTGTACAAATAAATCCAGACACAGGATCCCTCCTCCGACCGAAACCGAGGAGACTCCACGGCAGAAAAAAACGATCGTTCCCGGGTGCGCCGCACACCTCAGACGCGGCATTCCACGCTCGGATGATCCCCTCCTGCACCTTTCATTCCGACAGTCTCCCGGCGACAAAAAAACCGACAAATTTCTCCGCTAATGTATTTCGCACGCGGTTCAACCGTCAGGGCATAAAAAAACCCGGTTCTGTATCGGAGCCATCCTGCTGCAGAACCAGGTTCAGTTTTCAACGTCTCTCTGAGTCATAGTCGCCATCCTAAAACTGTTCGGCTCACGTGTGCAAACGCTTTCGGGATGTCTTTCATCACCCGGATGCACTGATGCTTCACCCGCTTCGTCCCCGTTTTGACGAGGTTCGACACCGTGCAGTAGAAATCACTTGCCGCTTCAATGAGCCGGTAGGCGCCCGCACGCAGGCTGGCGCCGACCGAATGAATAAAACCAAAGGAGTATTCCGGCATCGGCAGAGAGAAGGCGAGCGTCCCCGCCTCCAGTCTGACCGGGAAACCGAAACAGGCTCCGGAGAAACTCTGCATGCCCGGAAGTCCGCACGCGAAGCCGCCTTCCCGTTGCGGGATCATACCGCAGAAGGAAATGGCGTACTCACGCACGCAGTCGGAAAGACTGAATTTGAATTCCGGGCTCACAGTTTTTATCCTTTACCTTTGGATCGAATTACTTCTGCTCGTTCTTCTGGAGAACGCCAGCTTCGACCATCTTGTCGATGAGCTGCTGCATGGAGTTCATGGCGCCGAGGAAGCCCTGCGGAGGCATGATGACGCGGATGTTCGCGACCGGGGTCGGGGCCTCGCCCTCACCAGCGGGCTGGAGGGTGACGAAGTCGAAACGGACCATGTTGCCGGCGAAGTGGATCTGACCGATGCCGTCTGCGAAGATTTCTTTTTTGTCTGCCATTTTGGTAGTTCCTTATGTAGGTTTGTTTGTTTTTTGTTTTTGTGTCTTGGGGACGAAAAGCAAAAATCGTGACATCCGAACCAGGTTCCGATCGTACAGGCCGAACCGGAGGGATGAATCCCGGTATGCTTCAAAAACCGATAATATTATACCTCACGTTCACAGAAAATGCAAGCCCTTTTTTTGCGTTTTTTTGAAAAAAAGTTGTTTCTCATTCATTATGAACAAGAAAAAATTTCAAAAAAGTTCCGGTTTTTCTGTCTTTTCCGAGCATCTTCGACCTTTTCCCGCCTGAAATCATGGTGTTTCGACACAAAAGATGCGCACGGAAACAGCCCGGGAACGGCAAAAGCGGACATCCGATCCGTCCGGCATCCTTTGCCGAATGACCCGTCCGGACTCGGGCCGAGCTCATTCCGCCTCGTTTTGCAGACATGGATTTTCTCCTCGTTTCGCCTCAAGTCCAGCTCGGATTCGGACCGCGACGGCGATCATCCGTCCGACTGCTCGAATCCTGCTCATTCACCCTCGGCCGGCCCGAAAGGAAAAGGCTGGCCGGGCCCAGCACCGCCCGATGCCGCCCCGGCCAAGTTTCAATCAAATCGGATCGAGTTCAGTCCGAACTCCATTCAGACTCGAATCAGGGTTCCTTGTCGAATTCCCGGATCATGTCGAGCATGATGTTGACGGACTCGTCGAGGTAGGGATCGGGATCGTTGTCCTTTTTGCTCTTTTTGGACGAAGACGACCCCATGCGTTCGGTCTTGTAAATCTTGTCCTGTTCCTTCTGGATCGCCTTTTCCCGTTCGTATTCCGCCCAACGCTTGTCGAAATCAAGCGCGACGTCCTTGTTGTTTCTGGTATCCTCGTACAGGGCGATGTCGGCCAAAAGGCGCTTGAAGAGCGGGTCCTCGGCTACGCGCGCCTCCGATTTCGTCTTCAGCTTCCGGATCAGTTCGGGCGTTACGGCGTATTTGCCATCATATATGGTATAGCGCGCAGGGCGGATCGTGTCGTACGGGAGCGCGTGACGGAGCGCACGTTCGCCGGTCTCTTCGGTTTCGGAAAACCCGGGCAGCGGGATATCGGCTTCGACGCCCTTGATCTGGGTGGACTCGCCATTGATGCGGTAGAACTTCGCGTTCGTGAGCTTGAGCTGACCGGCGTCGATCTTCTCGGACGCGATATAAAGCATGTAATTGTTGAGGTCGGTCACGACCTGCACGGACCCCTTGCCGTGCGTATGGGGATCTCCGACCACGAGGGCGCGGTGGTAATCCTTCAGCGCGGCGGAAAAAATCTCCGTGGCGGACGCGCTGTAACGGTTCACGAGCACGAGCATCGGGCCGCCGTAAGCCACCTGGCCGCGGTCATTGTCGCGCAGGACCGAGGTGGAAGCCTTGTCCTTCACCTGGACGATCGGTCCGTCCGGGACGAAGAACCCGGAGAGGTCTACAGCCTCGGTCAGGCTGCCGCCGCCGTTGGAACGCAGGTCCACGATCAGCCCGTCGATCTTCTGGTCGCTGAATTCGTTCAGAATCCTGAGGACGTCGTGCCCGGAACTGTTGTAATCCTCGTCGCCGCGGCGGACGGCGTTGAAGTCGATATAGAAGGACGGCAGTTCGATCAGGCCGATCTTTTTCGTCTGGCCGTCTTCATCCTTCGCCTCGATGACGCGGCCCTGGGCATGCGACTCGTTCATCGGGACATTGCCGCGCGTGATCGTGACTTTTTCGGGGGCCGCCTGCGCGCCTTTGCGCGCGGGAAGAATGGTCAAGGTCACGCGCGATCCTTCCTTGCCGCGGATCAGCGTGACGACCTTCGAAAGAGGCATATCCATCACGTCAACGGGCTCGCCGCCTTCCTGGGCGACGGCGATGATACGGTCGTTTTCGCGCAGCGTACCCTCCTTGTCGGCAGGGCCGTTCTGCACGACTTCGACGACCTTCGTATAGCCGTCTTCGGAGGACAGCACGGCGCCGATGCCGGAGAGATTGAGGGAGATATGGATGTCGAAATCCTCGCCGGTGGCGGGCGACATGTAGGTGGAATGCGGATCGCAGACGTTCGCGAACGCCGTCAGATAGCCCTCCAGCACATCGATCGGATCCATTCCGGCGACCGTGGTGCAGAGCAGGTCGACGCGTTTCTGGACGCGCTGTTCCGGGGTGAGCAGGGGTGCGGCAGACGCGGGCGCCTCGGCTTCCTTCCCTTCCGCGGCGTCCTTCGACTCGGTTTTCCCTTCCGCGGCGTCCTTCGACTCGGTTTTCCCTTCCGCGGCGTCTTCCGCCTTCTCTTTTTCCGCGTTGCCGGCAGTCTCTTTCGCCTCTTCTTCGGCGGCCTTGTCGCTCATGCGGGTGACGATCAGTTCGTTCTTGATGCGTTTCGCCCAGAGTTCATGCTGCTCCTCGACGGTCTTCGGCCACGGGGCGTCTTCCCGGTCGATATGGTAGGTCTCGTCCGGATCGTACTGGATCGGCCTGGAGAGGAAATCGCGTGCGAAATCGCGGTATTCGGCAAGACGGATGGAACGCAGATTGAAGACATCGAACGCAAACTGGACGTCGCCGGAGGCAGCCCTCCGCGCCAGTTCGCCCTTCGACTGCGCGAACAAATCAATGTCCTCCTGCTGGAAGAAGATGTGCGTCGGGTCCAGGAAACGCAGATACTCGTCGAAGACCTCGCCGGAATAAGCGGCGTCCATCCGGCGTTTCGTGTAATGCTCCTTCGCCAGAAGCTGCATGACCAGATACGAGATCAACCCCATTTTCCGGTCGGGCGCCTTCAGGAAGACCGGAGTCGGCGCGGATGCCGTGCCGGATGCGTCATCCTGTGCGGAGAATGCCGGGACAAACGGGAAGACCACGGCGGACGCCGCGGTCACGAAAAGAAAGAGTTTCGCACAAGTCCTGCGGATAAAGGATTTCATAACCGGTCAAACTCCTGTTGCAAGGATAAGATGCTGGGAAAAAGATGTAAAGAAAACAGGTATCCATATAAGTTACCACGTTTTTCCGAAAATCCAATTGACATTTGCCGTTTTTTTCTTTTTTTCTCCTTTTTTTGGGATTTTACTTGTCAAAAGTGCTTTTATGCAGTATATTATTTTTTTGTTTAGCTGATTTTTATTTTTATTTGGAGATTTTCATTATGCCTGACGAAGATACCTTCCAAGTTGCCTGCCCGCGCTGCGGCGACACGTTCAATGTCCCGATCCTTCTTCTTGAGAAAAAAGCCCAGTGCCCGGGTTGCGGGGCGAAATTCGCCATGGAACCGCCGCCGGGACCGGCCGGCCGCGAATTGAAGGCCCGTGCCATGCGCGCCAAGGAAGAGGCAGCCAACGCCGAAACCAGCTCCGTGCACATCCCGCTGA
Source organism: Lentisphaeria bacterium (assembly GCA_017541665.1). Taxonomy (GTDB): domain Bacteria; phylum Verrucomicrobiota; class Lentisphaeria; order Victivallales; family UBA1829; genus UBA1732. The sequence continues at coordinate 9,521 of JAFXYP010000001.1, forward strand.
AAGGCGCTCCGAAGGCGCCCTCCCGTCCTTCCACGAATACCGTGAAGCTCGCCCGGTTCAAGGCCGGCGCGGAGGAAAACAACGAGAAACTCGCCGCCGTGCAGAACCAGCAGGCGGCGTCCGGCGTCCACGTCAACCAGGACGCGATCCAGAAGGAACTTGCCCAGAGCAACGCCTCTTCCGGGCACCGCCGCACGATATCGTCCGGCGTGAAATCCGCCCCGGCCCCGGCAAAGAAATGGTGGGAATTCTGGAAGTGATCCACGGAAAGGCCGGGCCTGTGCGGATTTGGATTCCCGCTGAAAACCCGGCATCCGAACCAGTTTTCAACGTCAATTCAAACATACGGAACAACAACAGGAGAAACCGCACATGTCCGAAGAACTTCAGGGACTTTTGAACAAGATCCAGGCCGAGGGCCTGGAAAAGGCCGAAACCGAACGCGCACGGCTCGTCGCCGAGGCGAAAGCCCAGGCCGACAAGATCATCGCCGACGCAAAGGCCCAGGCCGACAAGATCCGCAAGGACGCCGAAGCAGACGCCGAAGCCTCCCGGAAAAAAGCCGACGCAGCCGTCAGGCAGGCTGCCCGTGACGTCATCATCTCTCTGAAGGACGATCTCCAGGAAAAACTCCGCGCGGTCGTCCGCGAAGCCGCCGCACAGGCCATGACACCCGAGGCCATGGCCGGACTCATCGCGCAGATCGCAGGCCAGTTCGCGAAGAACGCCTCCGGCGCAGAGGTCATCCTCTCCGTGCGCGAACGCGAAGACGCCGCACAGAAGCTCATCGGATGCCTCCCCGACATCCTCAGGAAGAACGCCTCCGTCCAGCTCGGACGCGGTTTCGCCGCTGGATTCAAGATCGGGTTCAACGACACCGAAGTCTTCCTGGATTTCAGCGACGAGGCGCTCGCGGACGTCATCTGCGAATTCGTCGGTCCGAAGCTCGCCGCCGTCATCAAGGCCTGACATCCCGGCATCTCTCCAACATCCAGCACCATAAAGGATCCATCGTGATTAATCTTTATGCCTCGCTCGTTTCCTCCCTGCCGCTCCTCCGCATGACGGAGGCGCCGCTCATGGGTTACGGGAAATTCATGTCGGACTGCTCGGGCATGCTTGACGACAAGCACATGGAGATGCTCCGCCGGTTCTCGCTCGTGCCGGGTCTCCGTCCCGGGCAGACGACGCAGGACGGCGTGCCGGACGACCCGGACGCGCTCGAATCCTTCATCGCGGAGTTCCCGAAAAAATCCCTGGCTCGGGAATACCTCTGCTTTGAGACCGCTCTCCGCCACAGCGCCATGAAGATCCGCGCCGCCAAGCTCGGCGCCGCCTTCACCGCTCCGAAGCCCGGCCACACGTTCTTCGATTCCGAAGCCGATCGCATGGTCCGCGCGGCATTCGCCGCTCCGAACCCGGTCGAACGCGAACGCATCCTCGACACAGCTCGCTGGAACAAGCTCGACGAACTCGAGGTAAAGAACCTCACCCCGTTCAATTTCGACACCGTCTGCGCCTACAGCATCCGCATCCAGATCGCGGAGAAATGGGCCGCCAGATCCGCCGGAGACTCCGCCGCGGGACTCGACAGAACCGTCTCGACCGTCCTGGCAAGCGATCCCGGCGCACAAAACTGATTCACACAAAAACGACATATCAACCATACGAACGCAGGAGCGTGAACTCACATGCCTGAAACTCAGAAAGGACGCATCAAAGGCGTAAACGGAAACCTGGTCACGGTGGAATTCGACACCGCGGTCATGCAGAATGAAGTCGCCTACGCCATCATCGGCGACAAACGCCTCAAAGGCGAGGTCATCCGCGTGCGCGGCAACCGCGCCGACCTCCAGATCTACGAAAGCACCGCCGGCCTCAAAATCGACGACCCCGTCGAATTCTCCGGCGACATGCTGTGCGTCGCACTCGGACCCGGCCTGCTGACCAAGGTCTACGACGGACTCCAGAACCCCCTGAACCTCCTCGCCGAAAAGGCCGGATTCTTCCTCCAGCGCGGACTCTACCTTGACGCGCTCGACATGGAGTCCGTCTGGGACTTCACCCCGATCGCCAAGCCCGGCGACAAGCTCACAGCCGGCGACTACATCGGCAGCGTTCCCGAAGGCATCTTCACGCACTACATCATGCTGCCCTTCCGCTTCGCCGGGACCTGGGAGGTCGTCTCCGTCGCGCCCGCAGGCTCCCGCAAGCTCACCGACACCGTCGCACACGTCCGCAACGCCGACGGCGAGGAACGCGACGTGACCATGGTCCAGTACTGGCCCGTCAAGCTCCCGATCTCCTGCTACAAGGAAAAGCTCCTCCCCACCAAGACGCTCATCACCCAGCAGCGCACCATCGACACCTTCTTCCCCGTCGCGACCGGCGGCACCTTCTGCACCCCCGGCCCCTTCGGCGCGGGCAAGACCGTGCTCCAGCACTCCATCAGCCGCTACGCCGAGACCGACGTCGTGGTGATCGCGGCCTGCGGCGAACGCGCCGGCGAAGTCGTGGAAATCCTCCGCGAGTATCCCACGCTGGAAGACCCGCGTACCGGCAAGACCCTCATGGACCGCTCGGTCATCATCTGCAACACCAGCTCCATGCCGGTGGCCGCCCGTGAAGCCTCCGTCTACACAGCCGTCACCATCGCCGAATACTACCGTCAGCAGGGACTGAACGTCCTCCTGCTCGCCGACTCCACGTCCCGCTGGGCGCAGGCCCTCCGCGAAATGTCCGGCCGACTTGAGGAGATCCCCGGCGAAGAAGCCTTCCCGGCCTACCTCGAATCCCTGATCGCAGGCTTCTACGAGCGCGCCGGCCTCGTGCTGCTGAACGACGGCAAGCGCACCGGCTCCGTCACCATCGGCGGTTCCGTCAGTCCCGCCGGCGGCAACTTCGAAGAGCCCGTCACCCAGGCCACGCTGAAGGTCGTCGGCGCCTTCCTCGGCCTCTCCCGCGAACGTTCCGACGCCCGCCGCTTCCCCTCCATCCACCCGCTCGACAGCTGGAGCCACTACCGCAGCATTGTGCCCGCCGAGGACCTCGCGTTCGCACGCGCCACGCTCCGCCGCGGCCAGGAGGTCAACCAGATGATGAAGGTCGTCGGCGAGGAAGGCACCAACACGGACGACTTCGTGACCTACCTCAAGAGCGAATTCCTCGACTTCGTCTACCTCCAGCAGAACACCTTCGACGCGGTCGACGCCGCCAGCGACGACAAGCGCCAGCAGTACTGCTTCGCCAAGGTCATCGGCGTCCTGAAAGCCGAGTTCAAGTTCGACGACAAGGACCAGGCCCGCCGCTTCTTCCAGGAACTCCAGCTCACCTTCATCGACTGGAACTACATCGCGTTCGGTTCCGACAAGTTCAAGCACCAGGAAGAAGTCATCGACGCCAAAATCAAGGAGAGAATCGCAAATGCGTAAAGTTTACCATAAAATCATCCAGATCGCGGGCAACGTCATCACCGTCGAGGCCGACAACGTCGCAAACAACGACCTCGCCGAGGTCACCAGCGCCCGCGGCACCTCCCTCGCGCAGGTCATCCGCCTCCTCGACAACAAGGTCTTCCTCCAGGTCTTCAACGGCACGCGCGGCATCAACACCGGCGACGAGGTCCGATTCCTCGGCCACCCGATGCGCGTCTCCGCATCCGACGCCCTCCTCGGCCGCATCTTCACCGGCGCAGGCGTCCCGCGCGATGGCCGCCCCGAAATCCATGACAACATGATCGAGATCGGCGGCCCCTCCGTGAACCCGGCAAAGCGCATCATCCCCCGCAAGATGATCCGCACCGGCATCCCCATGATCGACGTCTTCAACACGCTCGTCGAATCCCAGAAGCTCCCGATCTTCTCCATCGCAGGCGAACCCTACAACGAACTGCTCGCCCGCATCGCCATGCAGGCCGAAGTCGACGTGATCGTCCTCGGCGGCATGGGCCTCAAATACGACGACTACCTCACCTTCCGCAACACCCTCGACGAACACGGCGCGCTTTCCCGTTCCGTGATGTTCGTCCACACCGCCGCTGACCCGACCGTGGAATGCCTCCTCGTCCCGGACATGTCCCTGGCGGTCGCCGAGAGCTTCGCCCTCGAAGGCAAGCGCGTGCTCGTCCTCCTCACCGATATGACCAATTTCGCCGACGCCATGAAGGAAATCGCCATCACCATGGAACAGGTCCCCTCCAACCGCGGCTACCCCGGCGACCTCTACAGCCAGCTCGCCTCCCGCTATGAAAAGGCGGTCGACTTCGACGGCGCGGGCTCCATCACCATCCTCGCCGTCACCACCATGCCCGGCGACGACGTGACCCACCCGATCCCCGACAACACCGGATACATCACCGAAGGCCAGTTCTATCTCCGCGGCGGCCGCATCGAGCCCTTCGGCTCCCTCTCCCGCCTCAAGCAGAACGTCAACGGCAAGACCCGCGCGGACCACCGCACGGTCATGGACACGATGATCCGTTTCTACGCCGACTACAAGGAAACGCTGGAAAAGCAGTCCATGGGCTTCCAGATGTCCAGCTGGGACAA
>JAFXYP010000021.1 GCA_017541665.1 Lentisphaeria bacterium
CTGACGAACTGGTACATCCGCCTCAGCCGCCGCCGTTTCTGGAAGAGCCAGGACGACCGGGACAAGGCCGAGGCATACGCCACGCTTTATTACGTGCTGGTGACCTTCGCGAAGGCCGCCGCGCCGTTCATCCCGTTCATCACCGAAGAGATCTACCGTTCGCTCCGCACCGAAGACATGCCCGAATCCGTCCACCTCTGCGACTTCCCCGAGCCGGAACTCTTCCGCCGCGACGAGAAGCTGGAACGCCAGAACGCCCTCGCGCAGAAGGCAGTCTCGCTCGGACGCTTCCTTCGCACGCAGCGTTCGCTGAAGGTGCGCCAGCCGCTGGCGCGCGCCGTGCTGGTCTCCATCGACCCGGAGGTGCGCGAACTGCTCGCCCTGAGCGAAGGCGTGATCGCCGACGAGCTGAACGTGAAGAAGGTCGAGATCTTCGGAGACGAGGAGTCCCTGGTGCATCTCTCCGCCAAGGCGAATTTCAAGAGCCTCGGCTCCCGCCTCGGCCCGAAGATGAAGGCGTTCGCCGCCGAGATCGCGAAGCTCTCCTCGCACGTGATCTCCTCCATCATGGCGGGGACCCCGTACGAAATGAAGCTCGAAGACGGTGCGACCTGCCTGCTCGGCGCTTCCGACATCGTGGTCAACCGCGCCGAGCGTCCCGGATTCTGCGTGGCGGCCGACGCCTCCCTCACGATCGCGCTCGACACCGAGCTGACCCCCGAGCTCCTCGCCGAAGGCTATGCCCGCGAGCTCGTGAGCCGCATCCAGAACCTCCGCAAGGAAATGGGCCTGCAGGTCTCCGACCGCATCTGCGTGCGCGTGACTGCCGCTCAGGACCTGCTCGATGCCCTGGAGTCCGGCCGCGACCGCGTCTGCGCGGAAACGCTCGCCGCGAACCTCGAATTCGTCCCCGCCGGGAGCGAAAGCCTCGACGGCGACCTGAACGGAAAACCCTGCGGAGTCGAGGTCCGGAAGGCATAACTCCCCGGCTCTGTTTTCAGCAAAGGCATCAACCATGAAGTGCGAACAATGCGGATTCCTCGTGGATTCCCTGCCGGAAGGCGGGGGGGAATACCTTTGCCCGAACTGCGGCTGGACCATGCGGAAAGGCAAGCCGGATTCCTCCGGTGACGGAAAGGCGTCCGCCGCGGACGCGACCGGGACCGCCACGCACCTGAAGATCGCAAAAACCGTGAACGTCGGCTTCGGCGATTTCGCCTCCGTGCTTGCCGCCACGGATGCCAGCAAGATCGTGTCGACGGATACGAACCGCGACCTGGAACGCACCCGGACGGCCTCGTCTTCGACGCTGAACGTGGCCGCGCCCGACGACGATGATGTGCTGACGCCGCTCGACGTTTACGACGAGGACGACGAATACGCCCGGATCCAGGCGGACCTCGACGCCCGCAAAGCCGCGCTCGACGCGCGCGCCGCCGAACTTGACGCACGGGAAAAGCACCTGAACAAAAAGCTCGAGGAGATCATCTCCGAAAAGGAATTCCTGCGGACCGGACTTGAGAAAAGCGACATGGAGCGAGCCTCCTACCTGAAGCAGAAGGACGCCCTGGAGACCCAGCGGACCGCCATGGAGAAGGAAATGGCCGCCCGCAAGGCCGCGCTCGATGCGCGCGCCGCGGAGATCGACCGGAAGAGCGAGGCGCTCGGCAAGACGCGCGCCTCGCTGGAGGAACTCAAGCGCGAGCTCGACACGTCTATTACCGGCGAACAGCCCATAGCAGACGGGTCTTCGTCGTCCGTCTCCATCCCGTACAGCGCGAAGCTCTTCCGCCAGAACAACAACCTGATGCGCACCGTGCGCATCCTGAACCGCATCGTGATCTGTCTCGGCATCCTCGCCGCGATCCTGGTCGTGCTCCTCTTCCTGAAGGAGTCCGAGCTGAGGCGCGCCCGCGCCGTGCCGGAGCAGACCCCGGAATCCGTCCGTACGGAAACCGCTGCGCCGTCCGCGGATGCCCTAACCCCTGAAAACCTTCCCGCGCCGGAATCCGACATATCCGGCGGCGGCTTATGACCATATCGTGCCGGAAGGCACAGAAAGAAAGACAACGAACATGAAACGAGTTTTGACCGGGATCCAGCCCTCCGGGGTCCTTCATATCGGAAACTATTTCGGCGCGATCCGTTCGACCGTGCGGCTCCAGGAGGAATGCGACGACGCGGTCGTCTTCATCGCCGACCTTCACTCCCTGACCGTGCAACCGAAGCCCGAGGAGCTGCGCGAACGCGTCCGCGGCGTGGCGGTCGATTTCCTGGCGTGCGGCCTGGACCCGGAGAAAGTCATCTTCTTCCGGCAGTCGGATGTGAACCTGGTATGCGAACTGATGTGGATCCTGAACTGCCAGACCGGCGTCGGCCTCCTCGAACGCGCCCACAGCTACAAGGACAAGATCGCGAAGGGCTTCTCGCCCAACAACGGCCTTTTCTCCTATCCCGTCCTCATGGCCGCCGACATCCTGCTCTACCACGCCGACCTGGTCCCGGTCGGGAAGGACCAGAAGCAGCATCTTGAAATGACGCGCGACATCGCCATCCGGTTCAACCAGCAGTACGGCGACGTGCTGACCATCCCGGAACCGTACATCAGCGGCGACGTGGCCGTGGTGCCCGGCACGGACGGGCAGAAGATGTCCAAGAGCTACAACAACACCATCGAGATCTTCGGCGAACCGAAGGCGATCAGGAAGAAGATCATGGGCATCCAGACCGATTCCAAGGGGCTGGAGGAGCCGAAGGACCCGGACACCTGCACGATCTTCGCGCTGTACAAGCTTTTCGCCACGCCCGAACAGCAGGCGGAGATGGCCGCGCGCTACCGCGCCGGAAACTACGGCTACGGGCACGCCAAGCTCGCGCTCTTCGACGCGTACATGGATTTTTTCGCGCCGATGCGGAAACGCCGCGAGGAGCTGCTCGCCGATCCGGGCTATGTCGACTCCGTCCTGAAACGCGGCGCCGAACGTGCCGCCGAACTTGCCGAGGCCTCGATGGCGGAAATCCGCCGGGCGGTCGGCCTCCGCTGATGCCCGGGACCTTAGACCTTCCCCTCCGGATCGCAACGGAACAAACCGCGGGAGCCGCTGTCAAACATCTGTCCAGCCGCACCGCTTAACGATAAAGGAGACTACCGATGTGGGATTATAACAACAAAGTCATGGACTATTTCCTGAACCCGCGGAACGTGGGCGAAATCGCCGACGCCGATGCCGAGGCCGAGGTCGGCAACATGACCTGCGGCGATGCCCTCAGAATCTTCCTCAAGATCGACGAGGCCACCCATAAGATCACCGACGCCAAATTCAAGACCTTCGGCTGCGCCAGCGCCATTGCCAGTTCGTCCATCCTGACCGAGATCGTGATCGGCATGACGGTCGAGGAGGCCGCGCGCGTCACCAACCGCGACATCGTGGACCGCCTCGGCGAGCTCCCCGAAGAGAAGATGCACTGCTCCGTGATGGGCATGGAGGCGCTTCAGGCCGCCCTCGGCGAATATGCGAAGAGGCACGGGCTCGTGCTCCCCGAAGTGAAGAACGACGACCCGGACGACCACGAAGGCCGCATCGTCTGCAAGTGCTTCGGCGTGACCGACGCGAAGATCCGCAAGGTCGTCCGCCTGAACCGCCTTACCACCGTCGCCCAGGTCACCGAGTACACCAAGGCCGGCGGCGCCTGCGGTACATGCCTCGACCAGATCCAGCAGATCCTCGACGAGATCAACCATACCGCCCACGCGCCCGCCGAAATCGAAAAGCCGCAGGCCGGTTCCTTCGACGCCCTGTCGCCCGTCAAGAAGGCGCTCAAGGTGCAGGAGGTGATCGACAAGGAGATCAAGCCGGCGCTCGAGCGCGACGGCGGCAGCATCGAGCTGATCGACCTCGACGGCGACGTCGTGAAGGTCGCTCTCCGCGGCGTCTGCGCGACCTGCCCGAACTCCAAGCTGACCCTGCGGAAGCTCGTGCAGGGCAAGCTTCACGAATTTCTGTCCGACCGGCTCGTGGTCGAGGAGGCATGACATCATGAAAGGCGAAGAACGTGTCATTTATCTGGACAACAACGCCACCACGCGCACCGCGCCGGAGGCCGTCGCCGCCATGCTGCCGTATTTCTCCGAATACTACGGCAACGCATCCAGCATCCACAAGTTCGGCGGCCGTCTTGCCAAGGTGGTCGAGGAAGGGCGCGCGAAAGTCGCCGGATTCCTCGGCGCCGATCCGAGCGAGATCATCTTCACGTCCTGCGGGACCGAGAGCGACAACGCCGCTATCCTGAGCGCGCTGGACGTCTGCCCGAAACGCCGCAAGATCGTGGTCTCCACGGTGGAGCACCCCGCCGTGCTCAACCTGGGCAAGGACCTCGAACGCCGCGGCTATACCGTGGTGAAGATCCCGGTCGACAGCCTCGGCCGCCTCGACATGGACCGCGCCCGCGAAATGATCGACGTGGACACCGCGGTCGTCTCCGTGATGTGGGCGAACAACGAGACCGGCAACCTGTACCCCGTGGAAGCCCTCGCCGAACTGGCGCACCGCGCCGGCGCGCTCTTCCACACCGACGCCGTCCAGGCCGCCGGCAAGGTGCCGTTCAAGCTCCGCGACATGAACATCGACATGCTCAGCGTCTCCGGCCACAAGTTCCATGCCCCGAAGGGTATCGGTGCCCTCTACGTGCGCCGCGGCGTGCGGTTCCGTCCGTTCGTCATCGGCGGCCACCAGGAACGCGGACGCCGTGCCGGGACGGAGAACGTGCCGTACATCGTGGGCATGGGCGTGGCAGCCGAACTTGCCATGGCGAATTTCGAAACGGAAAATACCTACGTCCGCAAGCTCCGCGACGACCTGCACAACCGCCTTGTCGCGGCTATCCCGAGCGTCCGCGTGAACGGCGACATGGAGCACCGCCTGCCGAACACCACGAACCTCTCGTTCGAATACATCGAAGGCGAATCCATCCTGATGCACATGGACATCCACGGCATCTGCGCCTCCAGCGGCAGCGCCTGCACGACCGGCAGCCTGGAGCCTTCCCACGTGATGCGTGCGATGGGCGTGCCGTACACCGCGGCGCACGGCGCGATCCGCTTCAGCTTCTCCCGCTACAATACGCAGGAGGACGTGGATACGGTCGTGGAGGTCCTGCCCGGCATCATCGAGAAGATCCGCGCGATCTCCCCGTATTGGGCGGATTTCGTGGCGAAACGCTGAAAAAACGAAAAAAACAGGAAAAACGAGAAAAATGGTTTGACAAAACGGATTCCCGCATATAAATTACGGGCGTTTTTTCCGGACCCCATCTTTTTCAATTCTTTTTATAAGGAGACTGTAACATGGTCATGATCTGCCCCTACTGCGACACGGAGATCAACGAAAAGCAGATGGAAGCCGAAGACGGGTGCTGCCCCGAATGCGGCGCCGTCCTGACGCAGTCCAACATCCTCAGCGACGCCGACGACGAGGACGGCGACGGGTACGACGATTACGACGATGACGACGACTACTCCGCCTTCGGAGAGCGTTCCAGGGATTACGACGAGGAGTTCGATGAATTCGACGAGTTCCTCGAGGAAGAAGAAAAGCGCGAACGCGACGAGGCCAAGAACCGCAACAAGAACAAATGATGCCGGAGTGGATGCCACAGGGCTTCGAGCTGTTTGACACTCATGCCCATCTCGGCGACGACGGATGCCCCGACGAAGCGGAGTTCTACCGGCGCGCGGAGGAGGCCGGGGTGCCGTGGATCCTGCTGTGCGGCTCGGATTTCGATTCCAGCCGCCGCGCCGCGGAGTTCGCCTCGCATTTCGACCGGGTCTTCTTTGCGGCCGGACTGCATCCTCTGGACGTGGTGAAACATCCGTGCGAGGTGAATTCTTTTGAACCGTTTGCGGACGCGCCGCGGTTCGCCGCGGTCGGCGAGATCGGACTGGATTACTACTACGAACGCGACACGCGACCGCAGCAGATCGAGGTCTTCCGCGCTTCCTTGGAGCTGGCGCTCCGTCTGGACCGTCCCGCCATCGTGCACACCCGCGACGTCGACGGCAGCACGCTTGCCTACGACGACGCCTACGCGCTCCTTTCGGATTTCGCCCATGCCGGCGGGCAGTTCGTCCTCCACTCCTTCGCCGGGAGCATCGTAGAGTTCGAACGGTTCGCCGCGCTCGGCGCGTACTTCGGATGCGGCGGCATGGTGACGTTCCGGAAAGCGGACAACATCCGCGCGCTCGCCCTCCGTTATTCCGAAGACCGGCTCCTCCTCGAAACGGATTCCCCCTACCTGGCGCCCGTCCCGTTCCGCGGGAAGGAGAACCACCCCGAATACCTTCCGTGGACAGCCCATGCTCTGGCGGCGCTCCGCGGCTGGAGCATGCAGAAGACCGTTTCCCTGACGACATCCAACGCCAAACGTTTTTTCAGGATACCCCCCGAAGATGAAAAACATGAATAAACATGAAGGGCGTCGCGGCTGGTTTCAGCTGATCCGTCTGCCCCATCTCTTTACCGTCCCCGGCGACCCCCTGATCGGATTTCTGATCGCAGGCGGCCTGGCGCAATGCGCCGGCGACGGCTGGTTTCCCATTGCGGCGGTCTGCTTCATTTCGTTCGCCATGTCGCTGTTCGGCATCATCACGAACGACCTGGCGGACATCCAGATCGACATGACGCAGCATCCCGACCGTCCCCTGCCGCGCGGCGTGGTCAGCCCGCGGGCGGCGTCCTATGCGGCGCAGCTCTGTTTCCTGGCGGCTGTCATCCCGGCGATATGCCTGGCGTGGCGTTTCACATTCATTACGCTGGTGGCGCTCATCAGCATCTACTCCTACAATTTCTACGTGAAATACCGCCCGAAACGCGCCTCCATGATGATGGCCGTCATGCGCGATCTGATGTTCGGACTCGGCATCCTGCTCGTGCCGGGCATCTCCATCCCGCGCATCCTGCTGCTGGTGCTGTACGGCGTCGGTCTTTTCCTGTACTACTGCGGCCTGAACGAAATCACGCGTTCCGAGACGCTTTCGAAAATGGTACGGCCCGGCGGCGGCAAAATGCTGGCCGGGGCATGCTGCTGCGCCATCGTGCCGCTGGTATTCGTCATCAAACTGCTTCGGGATTCGACGGAGCTCCGGCCGGTTCTCTTCGGACTGCTGGCAATCCTGATCTGCGCCGTGTATCTGCTGATCGCGCTCTGGGTGTACCAGGTCTCCCGGACCGGCGCCTCGCCTGCGCGCGTCCAGATGGCCGTGCATGTGTCGTTCCGCGCCGCCTTCCTGGTGCAGGCCGCCGCGGCCGCGTCCTGCGGACTGGTCGTCCTGCCGGTGATCCTTCTCCTCTGCCTGGCGGGTTCCGCCCTCGCGGAGAAGTATTCCTGTTCCTGAGCCGAATCACGGACGATGGAAGACTGGTATGACATGCGGGTGGACCCCGCGCAGATCGCGAAGGAGCGCGCGAAGGCGCGCGAACTCCGCCGCACCAACTGGTGGCAGGCGCTGGTCCAGAAAGGCATCTGCCATTACTGCGGCAGGAAGTTTCCGCCGTCCGAGCTGACCATGGACCATGTGGTGCCGCTTTCCCGCGGCGGGCGCAGCACAAAGGGCAATATCGTGCCCTGCTGCAAGGAATGCAACAACGGCAAGAAGTATACCATGCCGGTCGACGAGATCCTGGCCGAACTCGACCGGGAGGACCGCGAACGCGAAGCCGCGCAGGGCGCCGCGGACGATGCTTCCTGCGGACCGGAAGATCCCGCGCAGGACGTCTGAGGATCCGCCGCCGGAGCACGCCATGGACTATTACTGGAACGGACGCACGGACCCGGCGTACAACCTGGCGCTGGAGGAGGTCATGGTCGCGCAGGCGGACGCGCCGTTCGTGATGCTCTGGCGGAACCGTCCCGCCGTGATCATCGGCCGCAACCAGAACGCCTGCCGCGAATTCGACTCCGCCTATGCCCGCGAACACGGCATCGCCGTGGTGCGCCGCATGACGGGCGGCGGCGCGGTCTACCACGACCTCGGCAATCTCAATTACAGCATCTTTGCGTTCGAGAAGGACGCGAACCGGCGTTACCTCGATTTCGCGCCGTTTGCGGAACCCGTGCTGTCCGCCCTGCGGTCGCTGGGCGTGGAGGCGGAGTTTTCCGGGCGCAACGACATCCTCGTCGGCGGGCGCAAGGTCTCCGGCAGCGCGAAGAGCGTCCACAACGGGCGAATCCTGTTCCACGGCACGCTCCTGTTCGACGTCGATCCCGAAGCGATGGCGGCGGTGCTGACGCCCCCGCAGGCGAAGATCGCGGCGAAGGGCGTGGCGTCCGTCCGGGCGCGCGTAGCGAACCTGAGTGAATTCCTGCCCGGCCTGGACCGCGAAACGTTCCGGCCTGCGCTGGAACACGAATTGCTCCGCCGGTTCGGTTTGAGCGGGGCGCTTCCGATCCCGGACAACTGGATTCGGGAGGCGGAGCGGATCGCCGACGAACGCTACAGGTCCTGGGAATGGACCTTCGGCGAGTCGCCGGATTTCACGTTCGAGCGTACGCGGCGTTTCCCGAGCGGGACCGTGACGGTGCTTCTTAACGTGCAGTCCGGCATCATCCGGCAAGCCTCGTTCCGCGGCGATTTCTTCGGTTCCGCCCCGGTCGACGGACTGGCCGCCCTCCTGACCGGCTGCCCCCACCGCGCCGACGCCCTCCGCGCGGCGTTGTCCGGGGCGGACATCGGGCGTTATGTCGCCGGGCTGGAGCTTGATTCTCTGCTGGGGCTTCTTGTCCCCTGATTCCATTCGCATAATCCGCATGAATCCGCTGCCATGATGGTTGCGGCGGCATGCTTTGCAGGAATCTTCCCAACAGTTTTCCCTTTTATTCGGCTGTTTTTCTTCCGCCGGATGTTTTTTCCTCTTTTTTGATATTCATTAATAAATTTGACTTGAAAAAATGATTAGTGTGTGATATATTAATAGGATGTTATCATCAAGAAAAAAACAGAACCGGAGGTTCCTTTTTCATGAATAAAAAGTTCGTAATGAGCTTGTCCGTGGCGGCGTTCGCCGCTCTTTCCGCTTCCATGTTCGCCCAGATGCCCGGTGCCATGAAACAGGTCGTCGGCATCGCCGAGGTCGAGGATGTCGCCAACGTCCAGAGCCGCCGTTATACGGGACAGGTCGTCGCGCAGGCGGTCGTGAACGTGACGCCGCGCGTGTCCGGCGAGATTCTGAAGCTCGGGTTCAACGACGGCGACTATGTGAAGAAAGGCCAGATGCTGTACACGATCGAGAAGACGCAGTACGAGGCGGCCGTGAAGCAGGCCGAGGCCTCGATTGCAGAAATCAAGGCGAATCTGGAATACGCCCAGAGCAGTTACGACCGTAACGAGAGGCTGTACGAAGTGAACGCCGCCAGTAAGGACGCGATGGAGAATACGAAGTCCGCGCTCGGCGCCCTCAAGGCCGCCCAGGCCGCCGCGGAAGCCGCGCTCGTGACCGCGAACGACAATCTGAAGTACACCACGATCACCGCCGCCATCGACGGTCTGGCCGGCGTCACCAAATATACCGAGGGAAACTACATCACACCGTCCTCCGGTCCGCTGGTTACGATCATCCAGATGCAGCCCATCCGCGTGCGGTTCTCCATGAGCACGGGCGATTTCCTGTCCGGCTACGGCAGCCTGACCGCGCTGAAGAAGGACGGTCAGGTCTCCCTGAAGCTCGCCGACGGCTCGGAATACGCGACCGACGGCAAGATCGAGTTCCTGAACAATGAGGCGAACGTGAAGACGGACGCCATTCAGGTGTACGCGTCGTTCCCGAACGCCGATATGAAGCTCATCCCCGGCAGCACGGTTACCGTGACGCTGTCGAAAAAGTCCGCGGCCAAGATGCCCGCCGTCCCGCCGTCCGCCGTCATGCACGACGCGCAGACCTCTTTCGTGTACGTGGTCGGCGAAGGCAATAAGCTCGAACGCCGCGAGGTCGAGCTCGGCGACATGACGAAGACGCACCAGCTGATCAAGTCCGGCCTGAAGACCGGCGAGAAGGTCGTGTACCAGGGCACGCACAAGGTCATGCCCGGCGACGAAATCATCCCTGCCGCGAACGAAGAGAAGAAGTGATCCCGGGAGCAGCGCAAGATGTTTTCGAAAATCTTTATTGACCGGCCGCGTTTCGCGATCGTCATCAGCCTGATCCTGGTCCTGGCGGGCGTGATCAGCCTTTTCAAACTGCCCGTGGCGGAATATCCCGAGATCGCGCCGCCGTCCCTGTATGTGATGGCGAGCTACCCCGGCGCCAGCGGCGAGGTGATCGCGCAGACCGTGGCAATGCCGATCGAAGACCAGATCAACGGCGTGGACGACCTGCTGTATTTCTCCTCGACATGCAGCAACGCCGGCTCCTATTCCTGTACCGTGACGTTCAAGAGCGGCACCGACACCGACATCGCGATGGTGAACCTGCAGAACGCCATCAAGCGCGCGGAGCCTATGCTGCCGTCCGACGTGACGAAGCTCGGCATCACCGTCGAGAAGCGCGGCAACGACATCCTCGCCGCCTACGCCTTTACCACGGATGAAACGACGCTGAGCATGATGGAGCTGAACAACTACGTCAACGTGAACGTGAAGGACGCCATCACGCGTCTGGACGGTGTGTCCTCCGCCGAAGTGATGTCGCTGGAAGAATACTCCATGCGCATCTGGCTCGATCCCCTCCGCATGGCGGGCCTCGGCATCTCCACCTCCGACATCTCCGCCGCGGTGCAGTCGCAGAACATCCAGGCTGCCGCGGGCAGCATCGGCACGGAGAAGAGCAACAGCTTCATGTCGTTCAAACTGAACGTGAAGGGCCGTCTCGTGACCGCCGAGGAATTCGGAAACATCATCCTGCGCCATGATTCGGACGGCAGCATCGTGCGCCTCTCCGATGTGGCGAAGGTCGAGGTCGGCTCCAGCTCCTACGCCGGTCGAAGCGTATTCAACGGACACCCGTGCGTGGCGCTGATGGTGAACCGCACCCCGGAGGCGAACGCCATGGGCACCGTCGGGCGTGTGAAAGCCGAACTGGAACAGTGGAAGAAACGTTTCCCTGCCGGCGTGAGCGTGGAAAGCGCCTATGACCCGACCGAGTTCATCGAAGTGTCGATGAAGGAGATCGTGACGACCATCGTGCTGGCTCTCGGGCTGGTCGTGCTCATTACCTGGATCTTCCTGCAGGACTGGCGCGCCACCCTGATCCCGTCCGTCGCGATCCCGGTCGCCCTGGTCGGCACCATGACGTTCCTGTATGCCCTCGGCTACAGCATCAATACCCTGACGATGTTCGGCCTGATCCTGGTCGTCGGTTCGCTGTGCGACGACGCCATCGTGGTGGTCGAAAACTGCCAGGGCCTGATGGAACGCGAAGGCATCGGCCCGAAGGCCGCCGCCGAGAAGACCATGCGCCAGATCACAGGCGCCATCATCTCCACCACGCTCGTGACCGTGTCCTGCTACGTGCCGCTGGCTTTCTACGGCGGCATGGTCGGCGTGATCTACGTCCAGTTCGCCGTGACCATGTGCATCTCGCTGTGCCTCTCCACGACCATCGCCATGACGCTCAGCCCCGCGCTCTGCGCCCTGCTGCTGCGCAAACCGAACGAAAAGGCGCCTCTGCTTTTCCGCCCGTTCAACGCCGTTCTGGATTTCAGCCGCAAGATCTATCTGTTCTTCACCGGCTTCCTCGTGCACTGGTGCGTCCTGGCCGTGATCCTCTTTGCCGGCGTGGTGTTTGCCGTCTACTACATGTTCACGCACACACTGAGCTCGTTCCTGCCGGACGAGGACAAGGGCGTGCTCTTCTGCAACGTGGAATTGCCGAGCGGTGCGTCCGTCGAACGCACGGATGCCGTCCTGCGCGACATCCGAGAGAAGCTCACCGGCATGAAGGGCATCCGTTCGATCCTGGATGTGTCCGGCTTCAGCATGATGTCCGGTTCCGGTGAAAGCGTCGGCATCGCGATCGTCGCGCTGGACCACTGGGACAAGCGCAAGACACCGGATCTCCAGCTGAACTCGCTCAAAAACCAGATCCAGGGGCGTCTTGCATCCATCCCGGACGCCAACATCACGGTGTTCGCTCCGCCCGCCATCATGGGCCTCGGCGCAGTCAACGGCGTGAGCGCGCAGGTATGCGGCATCGGCGACATCGACCCGATCGAACTCTCGAACGTGATGAAGAGCTTCACGCGTGAGCTGATGGCGGGCAGCCGCGACAAAATCGCGTTCGCCATGACGCCGTACAATGCCGATACGCCGCAGCTGTATCTGGATATCGACTTCGAGAAGGCGCAGATCCTCGGCGTCTCCCCGGTCAGCATCTACAATACCCTCCAGAGCAAGCTCGCATCCCTCTATATCAACGACTTTACCATGCTCAGCCGCAACTTCAAGGTGAAGATGCAGGCGTCCGCCGACTACCGCGCCACCCTTGACGATATCCGCGAGATCCAGGTGGTCAACGATGTCGGCGAAATGGTCCCGCTGACCTCGTTCGGTACGCTGAAATACACCGTCGGCCCGCGCCAGATATCCCGTTTCAACAAGATGACCAGCGCCGAATTGACCGTGAGCGGCCTCCCGGGCGCCAGCTCGCGCCTCATCATGGACGCGATGGAGCGGGCGAACCTGCCTGAGCAGTACCACCTGGAATGGACCGCGCTGAGCTATCAGGAGCGCCAGAACGAAGGCCAGATCGTCTACCTCATGGCGCTCGCCCTGATGTTCGCCTACCTCTTCCTCGTCGCCCAGTACGAAAGCTGGACGATCCCCGTGCCCGTGATGCTGACCGTGTCGTTCGCCGTCTGCGGCGCGCTGATCGGCCTGAAGATCGCTCATCTCGACCTGAGCATCTACGCCCAGCTCGGCATGGTCATGCTCATCGGCCTGTCCGCCAAGAACGCCATCCTCATGGTCGAATTCGCCAAGCAGGAACGCGAGCACGGCAAGAGCATCGTGGAGTCCGCATTGAGCGGTGCATCCCTCCGTTACCGCGCCATCCTGATGACCGCCTGGAGCTTCATCTTCGGCGTGTTCCCGCTGGTCGTGGCGACGGGCGCCGGTTCCGGCAGCCGCCGTGCCATCGGCATCACCACGTTCTCCGGCATGATCATGGCCACGCTGGTCGGCATCATGTTCACGCCGGCCCTGTACGCGTTCTTCCAGCACATCCGCGAGGGCGGCAAGAAGATTCTGCACCTCGACCGTCCGAGAGATTAAGGAGATCGACATGAGCAAGAAAGATAGTAATGCGAACGAACCGAAACTGCTGTTCCCGCTGCCGGAATCCGGCGACACCGCGTCCGACGTGTGGCGCCTCATCATCCGCAGCAACGCCAAGATGCTGAACCTGCTCCTGCAGGAATGCCCGGAGATCGCCCCGGGGCAGAAGATCACGTTCTCCCGCATCCGCGTGCTCACCTACCTGGCGCAGGCGCAGGGCGAACAGGTCAGCATCCGCGACCTTGCCGAAGAGCTCGGCGTGACCTCCGGCGGCGTCTCCCAGATGGTCGACAGCCTCGTGAAGAGCGACATGGTCTGCCGGACCGCATCGAAGGACGACCGCCGCGTCGTCTACCTGTCGATCTCCGAGACCGCGAAGAAGAGCCTCGACGTGATCTCCAAATACCTGCACGACCGTGTGGCGAAGGCCATGGCGAAGATCCCCGAGCAGGACCGCGAGGTCATGGCGCGCTCCCTCCGCACCCTCCTGAAAGCCTTCTACGAGGACGCCGACTGAGCCTTCGGTCAAGATGCGTCCCCTCCTGAAAGCCTTCTACGAGGATGCCGACTGAGCCGCTTCTTCCTCGAAAAAACACCGCCCTCTGATGCCGGTCGAACGACATCGGAGGGCTTTTCGTATTCGGGGGATTATGTTCTCCGGAGGGAGAGAAAGGAGGATGATTACAGGTCGGATCTCAGGGCGGTCAGTTTCTTGCTGAATTCAACAAAAAGACCGTTCAGTTCGACTTTCCTCTGTTTATCCTTTTCCTGCTGTTCTTTTCTTTTTTGCAGGTTATCCCGGATTTCGATGAGTTTATGATAGAAGGATTCTTTCGACTCTCTCATTGCCTTGAACTGGTCATCCACGCCGTTTTCGATTTCATCGAAAGATTCGGAGACTTCACTCCTGGCATTCCTGAGGTCCTCCTGGTGTTTTTTGTCCATGAAGAAGGTTGCGACGTCGAGGATCGAGCCGATCACAGCCAGCCATGATCCCATCCCCTTTATGAATTCCGTCAGCTTCGTCGCACCCCACGGTTTGAACGTGTGTCCGAAGAAATGCGCGACCTGGAGAACGCCTTCTTTCGTGACGGATGCCGTCAGTTGGGCAAGCCCGGCCGCACCTGACTTGAATAAGCTCAGATCGATTTGATTGGAGGCAGACATGTCATTGAATCTCTGAGAGAACTCTTTGAGACGGTTATCATATTCAAGGGCAGCCTGTTCGACCGACATGAATTCCTCGTTCAATTCATTGAGAATACTTTCGAGATCCTCTTTGAATTCCCGGTCGTCCATGCTTTTGTCGAGTTCCAGCTCCGCCTTGTCCAGTTCTTCCTGAAGCTGCCGCAATTTGTCATCCGAAAAGTAACCGAGAAGATGATATTTGAGTTCTTTGATGTTCTGCCGGATACGTCTGATCGCATTGTGCTCCGCCTGATTATACCTCTGAATGGCTTTTGTGATGATCTGCATCTGGCGTCTTGTGAACTCATCCTCCCTTTGGTTCTGGGAGAAGAGTTCGATGTGGGCGGAAAGAAATGCGTCGACGATATTGATGCGGGAAAGGATCTTTCCCGTAAGGGCACGTTCTTTGATAAAGAGGTTGAGGTTTTGGAGAAACTCGTCGAAATGGCTTTCCTTCACCAGTTCCGGTTCGCCGGTCATGTAGTCTTCGATATCGACGATCGTGAAATGAAGTTTCGCGAGTACATCTGCTCCGCCGACGAAGTCCAACGTGTCCTTTCTCCAGTTCACTTCATTTTCGGCCGCCTCCATGTTGCGCTTGTTCATCAGGAGCATGGTCTTTTCGAAATACTTTCCCTGGATCAGCTTCTTGAAGTTTTCGCCGATTACCCTGGTGAACCCCTGTATCGTGATCATGTAGATCAGGAGATCCGCCTTGCGGATATAGTCGAGGGAGATGGCGTCGTGTTCGGGGCGTCCGGCATAGATGCCCGGCGTGTCGGCGAAAAGAACATCTTTCCACGGATAGACCTTGACGGAATCCGTGGTGACCCCCTGGCCGATCACGATGCTGCCGTCTCCCGTCAAAGCATGAAGAAGGCTGGATTTCCCGGAGGAATACTGACCGCAGACGGCTATTTTGAGTTTGCTTTCCTTTTCTTTTTCATCCAGAGTGCTCTTCAGCTTCGCGATATTGTCGCGGAGCATCGGGTCATCTTTCAGCCGGAGAATTTCATTGCAGATCGAATGAAACTCTTCACTTTTTTTCGGATAGTCAAATTGTGCCATTTTTTCTTTCCTTTATCTGTTTGTAAAGCATCTGAGTGTGTGTTTGACTGGGGTAATTGATCGTTTTCATTTGTTCCGGGCGAGCAACGCCTTCTGCTCCGATATGAGCTGCTTGATATGCGGCGCCAGTTTCTTCTGGTTCTCTTTGGCGATTTTGTCGAGTTCCTGATTAAGCACCAAAAAGTCGTCGCAGATTTTCAGGAGTTCCTCTTGCGCGGAGATCGCATGGTTGAGGTTTCCCCGGATGATCGGATATACATTCTTTTTGCAATGCTCCCGAAGATGTTCCGCTAAGGACTTGATATTCTCGTCGAAAGAGTCATCTAATTTTTCCTTCAGCTCGCGGATTTTCGTTTCTCTTCTTTTGAAGATGCCTGCCAAAAGGGAGAGAACAATAGAGATGCCGCCAAGAACCCATCCCACCGGACCGGAGAAGAAAAAAAATGCTACCATGCTCCCGATCCCGGCCAGGATCCCTCCGACTCTCAGAATGTCTTCCCAGGGCAGGGTGTTTGCCTCGAATCCGTCGAATTCCGCATCTGTTTCCATAATAAAAGAAAGCTGGCGAGACATTTCCTCCATCTCGGCAGAGATTTTTTGTATTAATGTTTGGAGAATCCCGGTAGAAACCTCTTTGACAAGTTCGTCCGAAAACTGTGATTCCCAGAACCGTTTGATCTCCTCTTTGCTGTATTTGCAGTCAATACAAGTTTCCGCAATATCATGGGTGTCGATCCTTGCCCGGAATTCGCTTCTGAGTTCGGATTCAAGTTTCCTGCCGAAGGAGTTGATGATGCCGTCAATTTTCTTTTTCGTTTTGCGGATCAGGCCGAGCACATCTTCGACGTTTTTCCGGCATTGTTCGATCGGCCTTCTGTTTTCCTCGGAGAAATGCCTGACATGGGAAATGAAGCATTCCCGGATCGTTTCGGACCGAATGGCTGCGCCTCGCTCGATGATGTTTTCCACGAGGTAGTTTCTGATCTCGCTGAATTTAGAAAGATCGTAAAGCTCGGATCTTGTCACGTCGTTGTCGCGGTAAAACTGTTTCAGCTCCCCGCTGTTGCCCCGGCTGAAAAATGCCGCCTGGGCATGGAACGGAAGAATCTTCGGGTTCCGTTTTCCCACGGCTTCCCGGATGCGTTCGAAATTGCCCTGCTGGAACTCCTCGGAAATCTCCTTTTCCTTCTTCCGCAATTTAAATTTCCTATAGTCAGACAGGTCGGATTTCACGTTCAACAGGATGAGGACGTCTTTTCCTCTTTCAAGGATTTCCCGGAGATAGTCGAGTTCGGCCTTTTCGATGTTGTCGGAAATGAACATGAAGATAGCGATGTCCGATTTCAGGAGGAGTTCGTAAGCCATGTGCTCCTCTTTTCCGATCCCCCCCTGTTTTTTCTCCGTGTCTCGGACGGACAGACTGCCGGGCGTGTCATAGACCTTCAGGTTATACCAGTCGTATTCATGAATCTCGGTCGTTGTGCTTTGTCCGCCTTTGCCGATGCTTGCTCCGTTTCCTTTTGTCAATGCCTCCCGGACCGTGCTTTTCCCGGATTTCGTTTTCCCGAAAAGCACGATCTTGAAAACGGATAGATCGTCTTTCAGCTGTTCCGTCTTCTTTTGGATGTCGTTTATGGATTTTTCCAGGGAGCAGGAGAATGCCCGGATGGTTTTCCGGAGTGCTTCGGCAGTTTTTTCCTGGTCCGGAGCATTCTGATCCGAATCTATTATGATGGCCGGATCAATGCTGATCTGCTGCGTTTTTTCCTGAATTGTCCGAATTCCTTTTCCTATTTCCAGGACTCGCCCGATTTCCCCCTGCACATACTGATATTCGGACGCGGCGACTTTTTTGCAAAAAGACAGCGATCTCAGGAAACTGGCATATTCCTCTATCATCGGGATGATCCCGAGTTCCGGCAGGATCCCGGTCCCGTCGGCTTTCTTCTCGAACCGCAGACCCCCGATAAATGTCTCAAGGTCCTGCAGCGCCGTTAAAACCTGATTCATTTCCTGTCTCCTGTCATCTCTGGAATTCTGCTACGGCTTCGCGCAAATCCTTCAGGCTTTTTTCAACTGCGGAAATATTTGAATCGTAGGACTGGACTTTTGCGTTCATTTCGTCCAGGTACTTGTCTGCGGATGCTTTGATTTCGAGGAATTTTTCCTGGATCTGTTTGCCGCAGTTTTCCATTTGCGATTCGAGCTTTTCAAGAGATGCCTTGTCTTCCGATATCTTATCCCTCAGTCCTGAGGCCATTTCCTCCAGCGTACGGTTCAGCTCTTTGACTTCTTTCAGCTTCGTTTCCGTTTCCTGCAATTGGTCCGCCAGCTGGGCATAGCGCGTTTCCATTTTTTCAATGATGTTGTCTTCACGGGAAAGACGGGCGAGCACTTTAAGGCACTGAAACATATTTGTTCTCCATTATCTATATTGAATCAATTCGGTTTTTCCATCAATATAACTTGCAAAAATGAGAATACAAACATGTTTTCATGGGAAAACAGGAAAAAAAGACCCAAAAGATGCCGGGACCAAAGCCTTGTGACAGGGAAAAGAGCCCGGTCGGCGGGCTCTTTTGCGGTCCCGGACTCAGAAGAAGGTCTCGGGGATGGAGGCGGTGACGTCGATCTTCTCGAAGTAGTACCAGTCCTGGCTGGGGAGGTAGTTCACGCAGTAGAGGATGCGGCGGCCGTTTTCCATGCGGGAGATCGTGCCGTACTTCGTTTCGGAGAGCTGCCGGAAGAGGTCATCGTCGTCGAACCGGATGGAGAGGGAGTCCTCCTTGTTCGTCTCCATGGCGCCCTGGAATCTGGCTCCGGTGGAGAGCAGGATTATGCCCTCGTCGTCCAGCAGGGTCTTCTCCAGGACGTTGTTTCCGACGTTGCCGTACGAATTCAGGTCGCGGATGATCGTGTTCAGATGCAGGTCGAACCCGGCGACGCCGAGGAAATTCCCGTTGGTGTCCAGCATCGGGCTGTTGCAGGAGAGCAGATAGCCGGCGGCCGCGGTGTTGCCCGGGTACGGCTTGCTCCAGACCAGCTCGCCGTTTCCTTCCTGCCCGGTCTTGTACCAGTGGCGTCCGCGCGGGTCGTAGCTTGCCGCATAGGTGCCGCTTCCCGGGTAGACGATGTACTGGCCGTCGGGGAATCCGAAGAGCATCAGGTGGAGCGGGATGCCGGAGAGTCGGAGATATTCGTTCTGTTCGGCGGGCGAGGCATTCCGGACTTTCTGCGGCAGGCGTTCGCGGAAGACGTCCATGATGGAATCGCGCAGGTGGTCCAGAATGTGCAGGCGGCGTCTCTCGAGATCGGTGAGGGTTTCGCCATGGACGGTCTTGTGGGCGAAATGCGAGAAGTCGATCTTGCGGTGGTACACGGAGGAATAGAGGAGCGAGGCGGGCGGGTCCTTCGCGTCGGTCCGCAGGGCGGAGACGGGCATCATGCTGTCCGGGATGCCCTCCTCGTCGTCCAGGTCGGTCTCGTACAGGAAGACGAACTCCGAGGTGATGGCGGACAGGAACTGCGCGGTACGTGCGATGTTCGTCTCGATGTAGTCGGCGGAAGCGGTGGACTGGAGCTGGGCATTCGCGAGCTCGCGGCCGTAGGCGTGCCGGGCGTCGATCATGCTGACATGGCGGTAGCAGGTCACGCCTGCCGTCAGGAGCAGCGTGAGGATGCAGGCCAGGGTGAACGCCAGGGATGTCCGCTTGTGGTGCACGGCGAACGCGGTCAGGCGCCCGAAGAAATGGTACGGGTTCGCGGTGGTCTCCTCGCCTGCCATGTAGCGGCGGATGTCGGAGGCGAGTTCGCGCACGGTCTGGTAACGTTTTTCCCGGTCGTATGCGGTCGCCTTCGCGATGATCGCCTTCAGGTCGGGGTCGATCTTGAATCCGTATTTATGGCGGGTTTCGGCGATCCTGCCCTCGCGAATCATGGAAACGACCTCGGCGCTGGTGCGCGCCATGTAGGCCTCGCGGAGCGTGACGACCTCGAAGAGGATCAGTCCGAGCGCGTAGATGTCCGCCCGCTGGTCGGTGTGCTCGCCGTGGATGGCTTCGGGCGAGAGGAAGCGCGGTGTGCCGGAGATGGTGCTGGGTTTTACCCATTTGGCGGGATCGTATCCGGGCTCCATGATCTGGCGTGCGATGCCCCAGTCCATGATGTAGGTCTCGCGGAATTCGCCGATGAGGATGTTTTCGGGTTTGAGGTCGCAGTGCATGATGTTGCGGCTGTTGGCGTAGTCGAGCGCGTCGCAGACGCGCAGGATGATCTCCAGCCGGAACATCAGGGACTTGCGTTCGTCGAACTGTTCGATGCCGGACGTGCGGTACTCGTGGTCGAGCTGTTCCAGATAGTTTTTCAGCGTTTTGCCGTCGACCAGCTTCATCACGAGGTGAAGTCCGTCTTCTTCGTCCGAGTTCAGCGAGTAGATCGGGATGATCGCCGGATGGCTGAGCTGGGCGGTGACGCGCGCCTCCTGGAGGAACTGTCCGCGCGTGAACTGGTCCTCGGGTTGCGTCTTCAGCGTCTTGATTGCCACGGGGCGGCGGAGATTGAGGTCGACCCCCTCGCGGATGATGCCCTGGCCTCCCTCCGCGAAGACCTTGCCCCGGCTGTATTCCGCGTCGATATTTTCCAGCTTCACGTCCAGCCGGTCGTCGAACCGGACGTCTGCGTGGTCCACGTGTGTGAAGGTGACCGTGGTATCCTGTTCACGGTTGAGTTTTTTCAGACCGACCGCGATCGAGGTCACGGTATGGACTTTGCCTGATGTCGCTCCGCGGCTCATTGGAGGCCTCCTTTCGGGTCGGTGTCAACGCTGCGCAGGAATTCCCGCAGGCGGATCTTTTCAACATACCATTCCTCCATGGCGGGGACGAACGCGAAGCAGTAGACGAACGGGCCGCCCGGCTCCTTGCGGATGATGGCGCCGTATTCTTTGCCCTCCTCCAGCCATTCCGGGAGCCACGGGTCGGGGTAGAGGCCTTTCTCCAGGCTAACGGCCGGGGGCTTGTCCGGGCCTTTGTTCACGCGCTCGAGTTTGATGTTGAAGTCCTTCGAGATGAAATACTGCGAGATGAGGCCGAGCCGGAAATTGTCGGCTTCCTGCAGGATTTGGTCGAAGTATCGCCCGGATACGAGGAGCGCCACAGCACCGACCGGATCGTCCGGCGATCCCAAGGGGATCGAGACCGGCAGGACGACTCGTTCCGTTCCCGGGGCGGCGTTTTTCAGTTCCGCCGGGATATTCCAAAGTGCCTGGTCGCGGTGCAGGGAAACGGTCTGGTCGTACCAGACGTTTCCGCCGGCGAGTTGGGGTTCGGCTTTCACGGTGTACGGATAATACAGGGCCGCACCGTCTTTCAGTAGGATCTGGATGCGGTAGATCGGGTTGACGTTCTGGGTGAGCCTGTTGATCAGCTTGTCCAAAGAATCCTTCGAGACGAAGGCGTTCAGCGGAGCCTGGAGCATGTAGCGGAAGAGGGTCGGCTGGATCATGCCGAGACACGTGAATCCGGGATCGTTCAGGTCTGCCTTGCGTCCGATCTCCATCTTGCGGAAGCTGACGGAGTCCCCGTATGCCGGGGAGTAATCGGTTCGCAATCCGTCGTTTCCGGCGATGGCCTCATCGTCCGGCAGCGCCAGATAGTTTGCCCCGGCCGCGCCGTTCCTGATATGGCCGGACAGCAGGAACTCGGTCTCGAACTTGATGGATTCGAGCATGGCGTTGAATTTTTCGGACTGGAGGTTGAACTGGTGAGCGGTCTTCCTGCACGAAGCCTGTGCCTTGCCGAGCACATGGTCATCGAGATACGAGAGTTGTGCGAGGCGGACGTCGTTGATAATGTTGTAAGCGACGAGCGCGCCGACCAGGCAAATCAGCGTCAGGAAAAAAAAGAACATCTCCCGGTGGCGTGCCCGGATGAGCTTCGCGAAGCGTTTCGACAGGCTGATCTTCCGCACGGAGACTTCGTCCGAATGAAGGAACCGGCGGATATCTTCCGCCAGTTCGGCCACGGACGGATAACGTTTTTCCGGGTCGGAGGCGATAGCTTTCTGAATGATCGCCCGCATATCGGGGTCGATGCCGCCGCCGAAACGGTGTTCGATCGTCGGCTGGACGCCGTTTCGGAGATCCTCCAGGATTTCGGGGGCAGGGGCGTCCGGGAACGGCGGATGGAGCGTGACGAGTTCATACAGGATCATGCCGAGCGCATAGACGTCGGAACGGACAGTCGGCTCGGCGCCGGAAATGATCTCGGGTGCGATGAAGCGCGGGTCGTTGATCTCCGGCGGCCTGCGCCTGGGCTGTGCGGCGCCGTCCCCGCCGGACAGGAAACACGCGAAGCCCCAGCCCTTGATGTAGACTTCGTGGTATTCGCCGATCATGACGTTCTGCGGATTCAGGTTCGCATGCGCTACGCCTCGGCTGTGGGCGTAGACCAGCCCGTCGGAAATGCCGAGTATGAGCTCAAGGCGGAAGCTCAGGGAGGCGGTCTCCTCCGCGGCACGGAATCCGGCGTTGCGGTAGTGCGAGGTGATCTTTTCCAGGTATTTCCGGAGGTCCGTGCCGTCGGTCAGCTTCACGGCGGAATGCAGCCCGCCGCGGTAGTCGCGGTTGATGCTGTAGACGGGCAGGACGGACGGGTGGTCCAGCTGGGCGGAGATTTCCGCTTCGAGGATGAAGCTTGCGCGTTCGTCCGGGTCCAGGAGCTTTTCATCGCGGAGGGAGTACACTGCCACCTGGCGTTCAAGGCCGATGTCCTCCCCGATGGAGACCACGTAACGCCCCCCCTCCGTCAGCTTGCGTTCGATCTCGAACCGGTCCTCGAGGTCGGTCAGGCGCGCCTGTTTTTCGTCACGGTGCCCGACCTCGTCGCGCTTCCGGTGGTGGTCCATGCCTTCGATTTCCGCGCCGATGTCGCGTTTGCCTGTGCCGGATCCGGTCAGTGCGGACAGAATCGAGGATGGCTTATGGAAGATGTTCTGAATCCGTGTGCGGGTCTCGCTCAAAACGGACTGCGTTTCCCCTGGGGAGACTTTCGTGACGCCGTTCTCCGCGTTCAGAACGATCGTGCGGTCGGGCGGTTCGTCGCTCATGACCATGGTGCGGTCGGGCGAATCGTCGTTCATGACCATAGTGCGGTCGACCTGGTCCGTATTCATGACCATGGTGCGTTCGGGCTCGGTGGACGTCCCGGCGGGCTGTGCGCCGGAAGAAGAGTTTCCATCCGTTTCGTCTGAGGTGTGTTTGAGTTCGTCCGCCACGGGGCGTGTCTCCGGAGGTTGGAATCAGGTTATTTCGCAGGGACGCCGACGGCCTGAGCGAGGATTACGGTCATCTTGTCTTCGAGCTTGAAGACTTTGCGGACGCCCTTTTCATCGTACATGCCGAGGGAGACGGTGCCGAGCCCCTTCGAAGCGCAGTACAGATAGACGTCCTGCGAGGCTTCGCCGACGTGGATGGCGGGGTATTTGATGTCGTTCGGGAATTTGGTGGAATCGCTGACGTAGACGAGGATCGCGCCGGCGTTTTTCGCCATGTTTTTGTTCATGATGAGGTCCGCGCGGAAATCGCCCGCGTCGATGCGCACGAGCTTGTTTTCCTTCGCGTCGTAGTGGTAGGCCGCGCCCGGCAGGGCGATGTAGACTTCGAGGTCCTGCCTGTTCATCGCGGTCGGGATTGTGCGCTTGCCGTCGGGACGGTTCACGCCGTTTGCGGCGTAGAGGATCTCGGAGATCGTGGCGGCGTCGAGTTCGGCGGGCTTGTAGTCGCGGATGGTCTTGCGTTCCGCGAGCGCCTGCATCAGGGGCATTCCGCCGGTCTTGGCGGGCGCGGGGAGTGCGACCGTTTCGGCCTTCGGGTCGATCTTCGCGGATGCGGCGTCCTGGGCGAAGCTGGTGAAGGCGGCGAGGGCCGCGAGCGAGGCGGCGGCGAAGATGGCGATGTGTTTCATCGGACAGGCTCCTTTCTTGCTGGGAGTTTTGGTTGTCGATACTGGTTCAGAACGTGTTTTCCGGGGCGGGGAAGGTCTTTCCCTTGACCTCGGCGATGTATTCCGCGATGGCCTGCTGCGCCATGGTCCCGACGTGGCAGAACCGCCTGGCGTGCTTCGGGAGAAAGCCTTCGGTATAGCCGAGCAGGTCGCTGATGACCTGCACCTGTCCGTCGCAGTCCGGTCCGGCGCCGATGCCGATGGTCGGCACGCCGACGGCGGCGGTGATCTTCGCGGCCAGCGCGGCGGGGACACATTCCAGCACCATGGAGAAGACGCCGGCGTCCTCCAGCGCTTTTGCGCGGGCGACGAGCTCGGCGGCCTCTTCCTCGCCGCGTCCCTGCACCCGATAGCCGCCCGAGGTCTTCACGGATTGCGGCAGCAGGCCGATGTGTCCCTGGACGGGAATCCCGGCCTCGACGAGCGCCCGGACGGAGGGCAGGGTGGACGGGGTGCATTCGAGCTTGATGGCATCGCATCCGGCCTCCTGCATGAACCGCGCCGCCTCGCGGAGCGTGTTTTCCAGGCCGAGGTGGCAGGTCATGAACGGCATGTCGCCGACGATGAAGGTGTTCGGTGCGCCGCGGCGGACGCATTGCGCGTGGTGGACCATCACGTCCATGGTGGCAGGGATGGTGTCGGCATATCCGAGGGTGTTCATGGAGAGCGAGTCGCCCACGAGTATGAAGTCGATCCCGGCGGCCTCCGCAAACGCCGCGGTCGGGGCGTCATAGGCGGTGATCATCACGATTTTCTCGCCGTCCTGCTTCATCTTCCGGAATGACCGGACTGTTTTCTTCACGATGCTGTCTGCCATGCGGCACCTCCATATCTGAACTGAAAAGCCGTGTTTTGCCTGATTTCCGGGGCATTTCCCTGCACGGGCGGTCCCGGCGGCCTGCCGGGTGACCCGTTTATGCGCCCGCGTCCATGACTGTACAGACCGGTTGCGGGCAGCTCCGGTTTAGAAAATATAACACGAAAAACAAAAAAGTACAATAAAAAAAGGCGGGAATGCGGAAAAAGATTTGATTTTCTCTCTTTTGGGAGTAGGTTATCAAGAGGAAAGGCTTTTCTATCATGGCGAAATCGAAAACGAAAAAACAAACCAGGCAATCCCGTGCTCCGCGCAGGATTCTCTACAGCGGCGTCTTCTCCGCCGCGGCCGCCGGATTCGGCTTCGTGAAGGTCCCCGGCGATCCGACCATCGAATTCTTCATCCCGCGCAAGCATACCGGCCACGCCCTGGATGGCGATACGGTCGAGGTCGAACAGATCCCGGACGAACGCGACTGCTCGTATTCCAAACGGAAAACCGGGCCCGTCGGCCGCATCGTCTCCGTCACCGGCCGCAACCGCGAGTTCGTCGTGGGGCGTCTGGATTCCCTTCACGAGATCCGGCCGCTTGACAAGCACCTGCCGGAGACCATCCGCGTGAACTCGGCACCCCGCAACGCCAGGAAGGGCGACTGGGTGCAGGTGCGGCTCCTCGACGACGGCGCGAACCATACGGAACAGCTCCGCGGCCATGTGGAACGTTCGCTTGGAGCGGCGGGCGAAGTGGCGCACGATTTGGACGCCATCGCAGCCGAGTTCGGCCTGCCTCCGGCCTACACTTCCGAAGACGAGGCCGCGGCATTGAAGATCGAGCCGCTGGAGATCGAACGGGAAGACCTTTCTTCCCTGTACACGCTTACGATCGACCCGGCGGACGCGCACGATTTCGACGACGCCATCTCCGTCATGCCCTCGGCGAAGGCCGGCGAGATCACGCTCGGCGTCCATATCGCCGATGTCGCCGTCTGGGTCCGCCCCGGTTCCAGGTTCGACAAGGCCGCCGCGTACCGTTCCTTCTCCTCGTACCTCCCCGGCAAATTCCTGCCGATGCTTCCGAAACCGCTCACCGCGAAGATCAGCCTCCGCGAAAAAGTCCTCTCGCCCGCCCACAGCGTGATCTTTACCGTGCGGCTTCGCGACGGCAAGATCCTTTCCTCGCGTCGCGTGCATTCTCTGGTGAAGGTGAACCGCCGTCTCGACTACGATACCGTTCAGGCGTTTCTGGATGATCCGACGAAACGCCCGAAAGGCTGGAACAAGCAGGACATGGAGAACATCCAGCTCCTGCACAAGCTCGTAAAGAAGATGCGCGGCTGGCGCGCGAAACACGAGCAGTTCCTGTGGATCGACGCGCCGGAGATCCGCGTCCTCTGTGACGAGACCACGCACGAGATCAGGGGCCTCCTGCGCCGCATCCCGTGCGCCGCGGACGGCATCGTGGAGGAGTGCATGCTCGCCGCGAATTCCGCCGTCGCGAACGAGCTGATCGAACGCGGCGTCGGCGGGCTCTTCCGCATCCACCCCGAACCCGATCCGGAGAAACTGGGCGAGTTCGAAGGGTTCGTGTCCGAGGCGTTCGGCATTTCCGCCGGCGACCTCTCCTCCGGCCGTGCCGCCTGCATGCACTTTCTCGAAAACATTCCGGACGACCACCGCAAGCCCGTGATCCTGTCGCGGTTCCTGCGGGCGATGGCGCGCGCCTCCTACAGCGAGAACCCGGAACTCCACTTCGGCCTCGGCAAGACGCGCTATTCGCATTTCACCAGCCCCATCCGGCGCTATCCCGATCTGGCGCTTCACCAGCAGCTCCTCGCCCTCGACATGAACAAGCGGCTCCGTTCCAAGCGCATGCTCGCGGAGATCGCCGTGCTCTGCTCGAAGAAGGAGGAGCGAAACGACAACGCATTCTATGCCGCGAACGACCGCCTGAAGCTGCATTTCCTGAAGAACAGCGGCGCACTGGAGAACACCACCATGTACGAGGCAATCATCCAGAAAGCCACCTCGTCCGGGCTTATGTGCGAGATACCCGAACTCGGCATGCTCGGGTTCGTGCCGTCCTCGCGCTTCCGTACGCATGTCACGCGCCGCAACTCCCGCTTTTCCTCGCGCATGGAGAGCGGCCATACAGGATACCGCCCGGGCGACTTCATCTACATCGCGCTTGACAGCATCGACCTGGTGCGCGGACAGGCGCAGTTCCGCCCGGTCATCTAAACGCCACTCAGAAAGGGTTTCCCGATATGAAGATTCCATTCCGTTTCCTGCCTGCGGCCGCGCTCGGCCTGGTCCTGCTGACTTCCTGTGCCACGACGACGTTCGAGGTGCCGAAGATCGGCACGCGCTTCGAGGACCATAAAAAGCTCCTGACCTACGATACGTCGCTGAACATGTACGTCATCCCGCTCGAAAAATACGAGACGCTCGAATACGAGATGTTCGATATCGCCATCCCGAAGGACGATGTGGTCAAGTATTACGCCCCGGCGCTTGACAATTCCTCCAACCACGCCGAGCTCTTTGTGCGGAACCTGCCTCCCGAGACCGATTTCTTCGGACGCGCCCTGTACACGCAGGTGACGGAGGGCTGGAAGAGCCTTGCCGACATCCAGGCATTCTACAAGGCGAAGTACACCCCCGACAAATACACTATCAGCCTCGACACGTGCGTCACGCAGCACGACGGCTTCAACTGCGTCGAGTACGACATCGTGGCGCGCCTGCCCGAAACCGGCAAGGTCATTGCCGTGCACGGATTCTGCATGTTCGACCCGAAGAACCCCGGCTACATCTTCGACGTCGGGGCGGGGCGCACCGCCTACGAAAAGGATATCGACGACGATTTCCTGATCCGGGCGTCCGGCCTTTTCTTCGAGGCTGTGAAATTCCATAAGTAAGCGGGGCGGAACAAGCACGTTTCCGGCAAAAGGACGGGCGGTGCGGAGAGGATCCGCGCCGCCCTGACTGTTGTATGCGCGGCATGCTCATTGGCTAATCGGTGCAAGACCGATACAGGCTTGTCAGTAGGAACTGTTAGCGAAAGGCAAGGGTGTCCATCGCGAGGTGGAATCTGAAAGAAGCCCGTAGCAAAATCCCGGTCTGACGAAC
>JAFXYP010000022.1 GCA_017541665.1 Lentisphaeria bacterium
GACCGGCTTCCTCGGCTGGCTCAACTCCAAGTTCAGCTTCCAGCGCTGGTACACCTGCTACTGGCGCGAACAGCTCGAGCTCATGCGCGACCCGATCCGCGCCACGCTCGCGCTCTTCGGCGCCCTGATCCTGATGGTCGTCATCGGGTACGGCATCAATATGGACGTGGAAAACCTGTCGTACGCCATCCTCGACAACGACCAGTCCGAAAAAAGCACGAACTACGGGCTGAACCTCTCCGGCTCGCGGTACTTCGACCAGCATCCGGACGTGAAAAGCCATGCGGAGCTGGACAGACGCATGGCGAACGGCGAACTCAGCGTCGTGGTCGAATTCCCGCCCAAGTTCGGCAAGGACGTCGATGACGGCAATTCGCCCGAAGTCGCCTTCTGGATCGACGGCGCAAACCCGACCCGCGCGTCGACCATCAACGGCTATGCGTCGCTGGTCCACAATGACTGGCTGAACAGTCTCGCGCAGTATTCGCCCGACGGTTCCGGCGTCGACCAGATCTCCGTCCAGACGCGCTACCGCTACAACCCGGACGTGGCGAGCCTGCCCGCCATGGTCCCCGCGACCATCCCGATCCTGCTGATGATGATCCCCGCCATCCTCGCCGCGCTGTCCGTCGTCCGCGAGAAGGAGATGGGCTCCATCACCAACCTGTACGTGACGCCGCTAACCCGGACGGAGTTCCTGCTCGGCAAGCAGTTCCCGTACCTGATCTTCTCCATGGTCAGCGCGTTCCTGCTGATCGTGATGGCGGTTACCATCTTCGACGTCCCGATCAAAGGGAGTTTCCTGACGCTGATCGTCTCGCTGCTCGTCTACTGCGTGGTTTCCACGGGCTTCGGCCTGCTGGCGTCCTCCGTGACGCGAAGCCAGATCGCCGTCATCTTCCTGACCATGCTCGCCACGATGCTCCCCGCGGTCCAGCTCTGCGGCCTGACCAACCCGGTCGAAACGCAGAAGGGCGCCGCGCTCCTCATCGGCAAGATCTACCCGACCACGCACATGCTCCTGATCAGCCGCGGCGTCTTCAACAAGGCGCTCGGCTTCGCGGACCTGCACCATGAGTTCATGATCCTGATCATCACGGTCCCGATCATTCTCAGCCTCGGCGTACTCTGCCTGAAGAAACAGGAGTCCTGACCATGATGCAAGCGATCAAAAACATCTTCCAGCTCGGGAAAAAGGAGATCCTCAGTCTCTGCCGCGACTGGCTCCTCATGGCGCTGATCCTCTACTCCTTCTCCGCCGCCATCATCGTCGCCTCCAACGCCTCGACGGACTTCGCCGACGCCGCCATCGCGGTCGTCGACGAGGACCAGTCCCAGCTCTCCCAGCGCCTGACCGACGCGTTCCAGCCTCCGCTCTTCCTTCCCGTCGAGCACATCCAGCGCGCCGACATCGACCGCTTGATGGATGAAGGCAGATACACGTTCGTCGTCGTCTTCCCCGTCAATCTCGAAAAGGACGTAATGGCGAACATGACGCCGGATGTCCAGGTCAACGTCGACGCCACGCGCATGTCGCAGGCGTTCACCGGCTCGGGATATGTCCAGCAGATCCTGGCCGCCGAGACGCAGAAATTCGTGAAGGACAATTCGGGCGCCTCCGTCTCGCCCGCCGCGAACGTGGTCATCCGCAACCGCTACAACCCGAACCTCTACGGCTCGTGGTTCATGGCGCTGATGCAGCTCGCGAACAACATCGCCATGCTCGCCATCATCCTCACGGGCTCGGCGCTCATCTCGGAACGCGAAAAAGGCACGCTGGAGCACCTGCTCGTGATGCCCGTCACGCCGTTCCAGATCATGGCGTCGAAGATCTGGTCCATGATGGCGGTCGTCATGGTCGCCGCCCTCGCCGGCCTCTTCCTGGTCGTCAGGTTCTACCTCAAGATCCCGCTCGCGGGCTCCTACACGCTCTTCGCGGCCGGAATGGCGCTCTATCTCTTCGCGCTGACATCCCTCGGCATCTTCCTGGCGTGCATGTCCCAGAACATGCCCCAGCTCGGACTCCTGATCATCCTCGTCCTGATGCCGCTGGAGATGCTCTCCGGCAGTTCCACACCCCAGGAGAGCATGCCAGTCTGGGTGCAGAAGGTCATGCAGTTCGCCCCCACGACCCACTTCGTGGACATCACGCAGGGCATCCTGTTCCGCGGCGCGGGGATCGAAGCCATGTGGAAGCCGTTCCTGAAGCTCCTCCTCATCGGCGCGGCGCTCTTCGCGATCTCGCTGAGACGCTTCCGCAAGTCCGTCGCCTGACGGCAATTCGACCTCAAAAATCATTTGGACTCCGGTTCCGCAAGTCGGCGCCGGAGTTTTTCTTTTCGGAAATGAGAACCGCCGACTTGTAAAACAAGGAAATGTGTTGTATATTCCGGATG
Organism: Lentisphaeria bacterium; assembly: GCA_017541665.1. GTDB lineage: Bacteria > Verrucomicrobiota > Lentisphaeria > Victivallales > UBA1829 > UBA1732. Next base: position 2,397 of record JAFXYP010000022.1, read on the forward strand.
CAAGCAGCAACGAACGATCGGGAAGGCAATATTATGGTCGTGAAAAACAAGTCTGATGATTTGGCGGGAAAAGAGGCTCCGGCGAAGGACAGCGCACCGAACAACGGCGCGCCGCGCAAACCGTTCGTCCGCCGCATGAAGCCGTTCATCCTGACCTTCCTGCTGGTGATCCTTCCCCTCGCGCTGATTCAGGCGCTCCTACTTCACATGTATGTGTGCCGGCTTCCGTCGGGGACGAAAGTCATCGACCAGTCCATGGTCAGGACGCATTCGCGTCTGGGGGAATACCTTGACAATCTTGCCTGGACCCCTCCGTGGATCAAGCCGTATCTGGACTACCGGCACTACATCATCCCCGACGGAACGGTCGAAATCGGCACCGATGCGTTTTGGAGGGTGAATGTCCGCAGCATCTCCATCCCCGGCAGCGTAAAGCGGATCGGCACAAGAGCGTTCTCCGGCTGCGGCAAATTGAAATCCGTCTTTATCCCGGACGGCGTGGAAGAAATCGGAAACGGCGCGTTCATGGATTGTTCAGCCCTGACGAGTATCGTGTTCCCGGGCAGCGTGAAAAACATCCGCGGTAATATGTTCATGAGGTGTGCGAAACTGAGGGAAGTCATCATTCAGGACGGCGTGGAGGAGATGGAAGGCGGTGTGTTTGCAGATTGCACGTCATTGACCCGCATCCGCATCCCCGACAGCATGATCGTGATCGGTGGGGGGGCATTCAGCTGCTGCACCGCCCTGCGCGGCGTGGAGATTCCCGACAACGTGGAAATGATCTGGAGCGGTGCGTTCCAGGGATGCACCGCGCTGGAGGAGATCCGGCTTCCCGCGGGGATGGCGTCACGGCCGCGAATCAAAGCGGATCAGGAGCGGGAGCGGAAATGGCAGATGTACGCTTCGGACCAATTCTTCCTCCCGCTCGATGACGATGACGTAGTCGATGAGGATGACGTTGTCGAGGTCGATGACGTTGACGCGGATCCCAACGCCGCAGTCAAGGCCGAGCCGCGGCATGTACGGCCGCCCGCGCCGGACTCACTCATCAGCAGGGAACTCTTCAACGGATGCACCAACCTGAAAAAAGTGACGATCCCGGATGGCATTGAAGCGATCGCAAACGGTGCGTTCCAGGGCTGCGCCAGCCTGTCCGAGATCCGCATCCCGGACAGCGTGGTCAGCATCGGAGAACGCGCGTTCTTCGGCTGCCGCGATCTGCCGCCCACCACGCTCGGCAGGAAGGTCCAGTACATCTACGGCGGCGCGTTCACCGGGACCGGCCGCCTCACAGTGCCGGACGATCATCCCTTCTTCCGACTTGAGGACGGGATCCTTTATTCGAAGGACCGCTCCCGGCTCATTTGCTGCGTCTCGGACCTGCAGGGGACATGCGAGATCGCGCCGGGCGTGAAGATCATCGAGGAGTACGCATTTCCCGGACGTGCCGGATTGACGGATGTCCGTCTGCCGGAAGGCGTGACGGAGATTCGTCTCCTTGCGTTTCATGATTGTACCGGGTTACGGCATATCGAACTGCCGGAGTCCCTGCAGACTATTGAATCCAGTGCTTTTTCCGGCTGCACCGCCCTGGCGGAGCTCACGATCCCGTCGAACGTCACCAGCATCGGGTACAGTGCATTTAAGGAATGCACTGCTCTGACGGAGCTTACGATCCCGCCGGGCGTAACGGAAGTCGGGAACTCCGCGTTTGCCCAGTGCAGAGGGCTGAAGCGCGTCACGCTTCCGGGAGAAATGAAGACGATCCCGCCGGACATGTTCGCACACTGCACGGGGCTGGAGAAGATCGTGATCCCGGAAGGCATCACGGAGATCGGCGAATCGGCTTTCGCCTGGTGTCTCGGCCTGAAACGCGTTACGCTCCCGGACAGTCTGAAAACCATCGAAGACAGAGCCTTTGACGGTTGCAAGGCGCTGGATCGGGAAACCGTGGATCGCCTGAAAGCCATGAACCCAAAAGCGTGGATAATATATATCCGCATAGATTGACCGGCACATCCCCGGCCCGCAGGATAGCCGGTTTCGACACCGGTGCCGGAAATCAGTTCTTCTGCGGGAACCCGGCGAAGAGGATGTTGATTGTGCTGGCGGCAGCGGTCGTCTGAGGCGTCTTCGGCAGGCGCGCCATGGTGTTCGCGAACATGGCCGGGAGCTTCTTCTCGCCCATCGTGTGCAGGATGCGCGCGGCAGCGACCAGCTCTTCCGCAACGGCATCCGCGGTGGCGGTGATCTCGGGATCCTCCGGCCTCAGCTTGGCAGCCTTGTCGTAGTCGCCGCGCAGGACCTCGAACGCGCAGAGAATCGTCTCGGCGCTCCGCCCGTCGTCGCCGTAAAGCGCGGCATAGGCGGCCTTCGCCTCGTCCTCCGTGACCGTCTCCAGGTCCGTGTCGTCGGCGGCAAACACCGCATACACGCGGTCCAGGAAATCGATGCGCTTCATCATCTCCGTGCTCCACTCCTCGAGGCGCGGCGAACGGAGTTGTTCGGTCGTGAGCATCTGCCGCGCGAGGGAGAACCGCTGCGTCACGACGAGCTGGTGCAGGCGCTGGCGCAGGTTGTTGATCTTCTGTTCGTCGGACACGGCGAGCTCCTCCTCGCGGGTCTTGCTCAGGGCATTGTAGTCCGCGCGGCTCTTCACGAGGTCGTGCTGCGCGGAAATGAGGTCGGAATGGTAGGATTCGCCGTCCTTGATCGCGGCGTCGATCTCCTCCTTGAGCCGCGGCACCACGATGGTCTTCAGGTTGGCGATCTCGTCGTTCAGGAGGCTGATCTGGTTCTCAAGCACGGCTGTAGACTCGGCGGAGGCGGATCCGCTGCCGTCCGCGGGCTTCTCCCGGTCCGTTCGCAGGGACAGCAGGTAGTTGATGTGGGACAGCACATAGCGGCTGATCCGGTCGCTGCGGACGCCGTCCTTCCCCGTAAATTCGGCGATGCGCACGGCAGCCTCGGCGTTCAGGCGTTCCATCGGGATGTCCGGGTTGGCGGCGAGACGTTCGAACGCGTCGATGCCGCTGAACATGGAGCGTTCGAGCGAACGCCGCCGAATGTCGGAAAACAGGTACAATGCGACGACCGCGATCAGAGCGATCGGGAATACGACGAGCATCACGCGGGAAAGCATGGACGGCTTGTTCGTGTCCCGCTGTTTCCGCTGGATGCGCTCCTGCCGGCGTTTGTTGTTCACGTATTCCGTCTGGATGCCGTAGTTCAGGCGGCGGATGGAGATCGTGTGGACGTCCGGCACGAGATTGCGGTTCGGAGCCGTGATCTGACGCAGCCGCCAGATCGCATCCAGCAGCTCCTCCATGTCGGCATAGCGTTTCGACGGTTTCTTCGCCATCATCTTCTTAATGAGCACGGACACGGTCGACGGCAGCCCCGGCACGAAATGCTCCGGCGGCTCCGGCTTCTGGTTGAAATGCTGTCTGGCGAGCGTGCTGATGGAGATCGCACGGAACGGCAGGGAACCGGTGATCATCTGGTAAAGTGTCACGCCGAGGCTGTAGATGTCGCTGCGCGTGTCGAGCGGCTCGCCGGCGAACTGCTCCGGGCTCATGTACGACGGGCTGCCGGAGATGTCCATGTCCTCCGACCAGTCCTTCTGGTTCATGGCGAGGCCGAGGTCGGTCAGTTTCGCGATCCCGTCGTCGGTCAGCATGATGTTGTCCGGCTTCACGTCGCGGTGGATCAGGCGGCTTTCGTTCCAGGCATAGCACAGCGCCTCGGCCACCTGCTGGACGATGTGAAGCGCTTCGTCGATCGGGATCCTCTTCTCGCGTTTCAGGCGCGATTTCAGCGTTTCGCCCTTGATGTAGGTCATCGCCATGTAGCTGTAGCCGTCTTCCTCGCCGACCGCGTAGGATTGCACCAGGTTTACGTGGCTGAGCTTCGCAGCGGCGCGCGCCTCGTTCAGGAACGTCGTCACACCCTTTTCGGTCATTTTCTTGTGGGACAGCACCTTCAGCGCGACCTCGCGTTCCAGCGAGATCTGCTGCGCCAGGTAGACCGTGCCCGCGGCGCCCGCACCGATCCGGCTCTGGATGATGAAGTCGCCGATGATGCAGCCGTTGTCGAACCGCGTGGCGGGGATCGCCACCGTCTTGCTGCATGCCGGGCACATGATGCGCCCTCCGGCGTCGGACTCCTCGACGGAGATCTGGAAATGGCAGAACGGGCAGGCGAAACGCAGCATGTGGGCTTATCCTCTATTTATCTGGGTATAAAAAATAATATAGCACCGCCTCAGCAGCTTTTCAAACACGATTTCGGACAACATCCGGGAAAAAATGGACTTTTCGGACAAAAAAACATCAGCCTGAAAAACTCGCATCCCGCAAAAACAGGCAAAATGTCGATCATTTCGTACCGTCCAGGGCAGCTTATGCGGCCACAACACAGGTTCTCCCTCTGCAAATACCTTACAAGAAATTTCAAGCTTGTTTCACTTTTCAGTCTTGTCTTTGTTTTTTTCAGCAACAATACTATAAATAGTTTCAGTATTATTTCACTCTTCGGCCTTGATATTCGCGCCACGCGGTAAAAGAACGTAATGATTCCTTTCCCGACTTCCCGAAATGCAAGAACATTTCCGCAAAAATCCGAGGTAAAGAGGTCGAACAGGTCGAACAGGTCGGTCCTATTTGTCCTATCTGTCCTATTTCCGGCATGTGTGGCGAAAAAAAGAGGAGCCTGATGAGTATTAGCTCAACAAGCTCCTGGGCAGGGAAACATCCAAAAAAAAGGGAGCCTAACTCGTGATGAGTTAAGCTCCTGGAAAAGGAATCCGGGCAGGCGAGGTCTGCACGGCAGAAGTGCGCGGCTACGCTCGCGCACGGGGGATCGGAGCAAAAAAAGGGAGCCTAACGAGGGATTGACCTTGTTAAACTCCCGAAAAGGAAAACAAACAAAAAAAGGGAGCCTAACTCGTGATGAGTTAAGCTCCTGGAAAAGGAATCCGGGCAGGCGAGGCCTGCACGGCAGAAGTGCGCGGCTACGCTCGCGCACGGAAGGCTTTACGAGAAAAAAAAGGAGCCTGACTCATAAGAATCAAGCTCCAGAAAAGAAATCCGGCATCGAACTACTCTCCCACAGTCAAATATGCAGTACCATCGTCGCTGGGCCCCTTATCGATCGTGTTCGGGATGGGAACGTGAGTTGCAAGCCCGCCATGGACAC
>JAFXYP010000023.1 GCA_017541665.1 Lentisphaeria bacterium
CTCACGCGCGGGAGTGAATTGAAACTCCGGTCGGCGTAACGTACCGGAAGTGCGGATTCCTCCCGCCTCACGCGCGGGAGTGAATTGAAACTGTTTGCTTGGCGAAAAATCCGACCGCGGCGACCTCCCGCCTCACGCGCGGGAGTGAATTGAAACGGTTTTTCGCTTGACTTTTTAAAAAACCGTGCCTCCCGCCTCACGCGCGGGAGTGAATTGAAACATCATTCAGGCGACCCACGAAGAAAAGCCCACCTCCCGCCTCACGCGCGGGAGTTGTATTGTGAAAGCCGGTTTGCCCGCGGCGTGAAGAAAGGTTTATGCAAAGCGCCTGCCGCGGCGTGAAGAAAGGTTTGAACAATTTATAAAAAGGTTTGTGCAGATTTGTGCAAACCGGGCAAAAAAAAGCGCCCGAAGGCGGCCCTGTAAAAAGGCTGTCTCCGAGCGCTTTTTCTGCGTCTGGATTAGATAGTTTTGTTAGTCTTCCGGTCTGTCATCCCGGATGCGGGTGCCCATCATGAAGCGGGCGCGCATATCCGTCTTTGTTTCCTCTTGATTTACAATATGTTGCATTGTATCCACAAGCCCGGCAAGGGCGAGAAGAGTCGCCCCTAAAACAAAGAAGATCCCTGCGGATACCCCTGACGCTAAGGCTTTTAGGATAACACGGAAAGATCCTGGAATGTCTGCCCCCTGAAGAAAGGGGGCGACGAATGAAACACCGAGCGTCAGCAGAAACAAAACCAGAGAGAGAAAGAGCGGGGTGAGGACGTTTGCCGCCTGGGCGGCTGATCCCTTGTATTGCTCCTCGTCTCCGGCCCTTTTCAAGGCGTCCGGGCATACGGTGCTGCCCCAGACTCCCAGGACGCAGCAGAGGATCCCGATGCCGAGCAGCAGGGACCTGTATATGCTCAGAATGGACGAGGTCTGCATATTGGGGCCGAGCAGGCCGCAGAACACCATAACGACGATGAGCAAACCATTTTTCAGGATTGTTCGGATTTTCATGTGTAAACCTTTCTAACGGCGCAACCATTCATTCCAAATCTGGAGAAAGGCTTCGCGGTATTTGTCCGTCTCCTCAATCAAAGCGGGGATCTGCTTTACATCATCAAGTTTGCCGTCGGTCTCCAGCGGATTATAGTATTCAAACCACCCGAAGCCGACCTGGCGCGCGTGCCGCTCTGTTGCAAGCTTGTTGGACAGGGTGGCGTAGGGAACCAGGAAGTCTTTTGCCATCCCGTAGTAGCCGAGCGCGTTATACCTTTCCGGCGTCAGAGGTTTCTTATCTTTATCCCGGCCGGTGCCGATCATCAAGACGTCCATCGCCATGTAGGGGACACGCAGATGTTCCTTGATCGTGTCCGTGGCCGTGGTAAGGGGGTCGACCTCTATGATCCCGCCATCGACGAGGCAGTGCCCGTCCATGTCGCGCCCCGCGTAGTAGGTGGGAGCCGCGGAGGTGTACCCGGCGATGTCGGCCAGCGGCGTTCTGTCCCATGCTCCGCTGATGTTTTCGAAGGCGATATAGTGGTCATCCGTCACGTCCAAAGCGGGGATGACCAGGGACAGCCCGGGATAGGTCTTACGGACATCGGACATCCAGGCACCGCCGATCATGTCGTTTATGACGCGATCAAGAGTGTCCGTCCTGTAGGTCGGGCAGGCCAGAGGATTTATTTTCGCCGCCAGGCGCTTTACAAAGCATTCTGGCGCGCGTCGTTGGAAGACCGCATCAACATACCCGAATGGCTGCCCGACTGCGTATGCGGCCGCCAGGATGCCGCCTATGGAGCATCCTGCCAGAACGTCGACGTCATTCAGATGCTGCCGGTCCGTCGGCAGCATCGAAAGAAAGCGCGCCGGAATACATCCGAAAATGCCGCCGCCGCAGATGATCAGGATTTTACACCTCTTCATTCGCGCCGTCCCGCCAGGCCTTGAAGTCTTCGTACGGGATGCTGCCGACGCAGGTGTCATTGACATAGACGACGCCTGCGGAGATGATGCAGCTGTCACCGCCGACCGCGCCGAAGAGGACGTCCTCGCCGACGACGTCGTCCTCGCCGACGATCTTCTGGAACTCCACGCCACCGACAAACATCTTGCCGCCGCTGATTTCGATCGCTTTTTCGCTCATAATTGATTACCCTTTCAGTCTTTTTTGGTTATTCGTTTGTATTTTCTGCTTCGGCTTCCAGGCGGCTCGCGTATCGTGCCCAGCAGTACCACCACCAGGCGGGACTGGAGAGCCCCACATCGTCCTTGTTTGCCCAGTGATTGCATTTCTTGTCCGCGCCTTCCCACCGGGCGGCCAGGATCAGGGCCTGATTCGGATTCAGCTGCGTGGCATCACACTGATAGAGGGCATCAATCTCGTCAATTCCGCCCTGGAAGTCAGGATCGCCGATAAACTCCCCGATGTCATTGCAGACATCAACAAAGTCGTCGCAGGCCGCATTCAGAAGGTCCATGTGGGTCGGTTCATCGTCCTCTTCGATGGTCCCGCCGAATTGGACAAAGATCGCATCCGTGACCGGGCTGATGCTCGATCCGTCCGCGAGGCGCAGGATTCCCGGTTTCTTGTCGGTGGTGACACCGTCGATTGTATATCGTTTCATTTTAGCCTTTCGTTTTTACGAATAGAAGCCGTCGAAGTCCTCGTCCGAGGAGTCGAATGGATCTCCGATGTTCGCCGCCTGGAGCAGGCGCTTGAGGATATTGGAAACCCGCCATTTCCCGGCCGACGTGTCGAAAACAAGGATAAACGGACCGGTGTAGTCCACTATTTCGCCCGCGGAAGGGGCGGAGACATCCACGAGCATGGGCAAGGAAAATGCGGCATGCAGCGCGGCGGGGGTGACGGCCTTTTCGTTGTTCGTCCCGACCAGTGCCTCCTGGCTTGTGGCGAGTGCCACGACCCCTTTCTGGGATGTACCGGCCTCTTTCGGAGATACGACGCCGGAGGATACCGAGAAATATGTCGAGTTGAATTTGCACACGCCAAGCGCGCTTGTGGAGGCTTTTTTCGGCGACATAAAACCGCTCTGATCTACGCTGAAATACGTGCTGTCAGGTTTGACCACGCCTGCGACAGCCGTCGCCGTGGTGCCCGCGGCCGCGATCGTGCATCCGATCGTATTGCCGGAGACACTGATCGCGGGACCGGTCGTCAGCGTGATATTCGACAGCGGGGTGACGGGATACACATAGTCCCCGGAAAGCGTTTTGAGTCGTACGTTTTTGTCTGCCATAGTGGTTTGTCAGGTGGTGACGCCCCAGGATTGCCCGGGGCGTCTGGCCGGTTTGTTTATCAGGTGATCTCTTCGTAAGTGAGGCAGGCGGAGAGCGCCTGCTTGACAGCCCAGGAAGTCGGCGGGCTATTCGCTCCGCAGGATTCGGAGGAGGCCGTCACGCCGGAAAGGTCGGCCACGAGATTGGATGCTTGGACATAGTTGCCCAAGCTGCTGTCGAGTTGATCGTCGACATAGGATTTGACCGCGGCGGCACCGGCCGCGCCGCTTGTCCCGTCGATGGTCGAGGGTGACAGGTCGGTGCAGAGCTTGACGACGCCCTTGGTGGAGCTGCTTGCGTCGGCCACGCTGATGATGCCGTTTGAGACGCTGATGTTGGTTCCGACCTTGACGGTCCCGAAGGCGGATCCGCTCGCTTGCGTGGTGCTGACGGAGAGCGTGCCGGAGCTGATGGCGAGCGCCACGCCGTTGCTTGCCGTCGTGCTGACTTTGACCGCGCCTTTTGAGGATGAGGTGGCGTCCGGGAGGCTTGAGAGTTTGCCGTCCAGGGCCGTCTGAAGGCCGGTCACGTTTGCGATCGTGTGGGTATGGTTGCTTGCCGCCTTCCCCGCCAGGGCCGTCGAAACGGCCTTTTCGGTCGGGATTTTCGAGTCGCTTGCGGCCGTGCTGCCGGAAATCGTCGTCGCAACGGCGGAAACCGTGCTGCCGGCGGCGATCATGATGTTGTCGACCGTAGTCCGGGGATAGAGATTCACCCCGGATGTGGTCTGAATTTGGATTTTTTTCGCTGAATCAGACATTTTTGATCCTTTCTTGTTTTAGTTTGATTTTCAGGTGGACCGGCTGAAGCCACCTGCGAACGGTGCGTTCGGAGACATGGAGTTTCAATGCGATCTCCGAGGTCGAGGTGATCCCCTCCAGAAAAAACAGCCGGTACGCATGCCATCGCTTCGGCTCCTGGCTGGCCCAGTCCGCCAGAAGGAGCATACGCCGGAGCGTGATCGTGTTCGGCAGATCGTTCCTTCCCCAGGATGCATCGTCCTTGCTGCATTCCGCGAGGATTTCGGTTACGCCGAGTCCGGCATCGGACGCGAGCTCTTCGATGAAACCGCTCATGGGTACTCCGTTTGAAAATTGTTGCTGATCCCGTCGGGAACCCGGGGGATGTTGTCAGGATCCCGCCTGGTTTTTCGCGTAAAAGACACAGCCCCGGCGAATATATGCGTTGGTCGAGTCGAGCCGCCACCAGACTTTTGCCCCGCCTTGGACGGGGATAGGAAGGCTTGAACCGCATGCCATCGATGGAGCCGGTATGCTGACTGAAATCGTATCACCCGGTATCTCAACGTCCGTTGATATCGTCGTCCCTTCGAACTCGATCGTGACCGGCACGGTCCTGCCGCTGATTGGCACGGACACGCTCCTCGTTTCGCACGACAATTCTGCGACTTTGAAAGCGGCCCCGTTTACCATCAAATGTGCGGATCCCGAAAAGTCGCCCCTGCTATCGGAGTACTTTTCGATGCTCGCGAAAGCGTACAGGTAGCCGCCGCCGGACGGTACGATAAAAGCGTCTGTGCTCGGATTGAAGGTCCCTTCTCCGTTTACCTCCTCATATTGCATGACCTCGTCCGTGGCTCCGCCGATGACTCTTCCGCTCGCTGTGGTAGTCCCGGTGATCATGCCATTATACCACCAGTCCGGGACGAAGCCGTCTCCTCCCCCGCCGCTGCTGCCTCCGGTCGCGGAGATCGTAAAAACGCCCCCCGAGCCTGAAAATGAAACGTTGCTGCCCGCGACGAACTGCACCGAGCCTGTGCCCCCGGTGAGCGAGACGGAGATCGTGCTGCCGGAAATTGCAGAGGTGATGCCGGTCGCGCCGGTTGTCGCGCCGGTGAGGACGATTTCGCCGTTGGAATTACCGGAAATCGTTATGTTCTCCCCGACAAGCCGGACCGAGCCCGTGCCCCCGGTAAGCCCGATAAATGCGGTGCTGCCGGAAACGACGGAGGTGATGCCGCTTACCATGAACCCGTATTTGTAAAGCGGGAGGCCGCCGGTAGGCGACGAAAAGGACAGACATTCGCCCGGCGATGAACCGTCGTCATAAACGGACACGCGCAGAAAGCCGTCACGCGGCGCGAGGTAATCCACCTTGTTTGTCATACCGTGAACCGTTGTCCCGGTAAGATCGACATAAACGCCCTTCGCTCCGTTGCCTTCGTCCCAGAAATTGATGTTTCCGGCCTTGACCGCAACACAAAAGGTGATCGCATGTCCGTATGTGCTTAAGGCCATTCCCCCGATTGCCAGGGAGGAATAGTTCGGCACGAAAAACTCGGAGGTCCCGCCGCTGACGGAGATCACCTTGCTGCCGTTCGTGCCGTCCGTGATCTCCACGTTGTCCGACCCCGCTTCGAGGAGCATCGAAATCGTGGCCCCGGCAAGCGGGACCGTGGCATTCGTGCCGCCTGCCACCGCGGGCTCTTCGGATGTACCCGAAATACAGACGCCCGGACCCGCCGTTACGAAAGCATACGGGTCATCCTCGTCATCTCCCGCCCGGACGAGCCCGCTGACCGAGATCACGAGGCCGGATGCCGATTCGCTGACGCTTATTCCGCGTCCCTGGACGATCCGCGTGGCGCGCAGGTATTCGATGATCTCGTTGATCTTGTCCTTGAGCGCGCGCACGAGCGGAAGTCCGCGTCTGATTTTTTCGAGTGTTTTCATGGGGTGCTGATGGGGTTAGGTGATTTCGATCCAGTTCATGCCCGCGCCCAGAGACCCTGAGCCGGAGGAACCGGAGCCGGAGGAGCCGGAAGAACCTGAGGAACCGGAGCCGGAGGAGCCCGAACTTCCGGAGCTGCCGGAGCTTGAGCCGTCGGAAGCGTCGTAGAGGTCATCGTCCCATCCGTCGGCGTCGCCGGAGAGCGTCCAGACGAGCTGGGCGATCCAGTGCTTGCCGTCGTATTCGACGTTGGCGTCGTCGCATTTCCAGTTCCGGCCGCTCCCGAGGATCACGGAAAGTCCGAAGTCTCCGAGGAGCGGGGTGTCCCTTACACGGTCCAACAGAACCTCGGTCGCCCACGCCGCTTCGCGCTCGTTGTGGTATTCGCCGGACTCCGTGATCTGGTATGTGTGGTAGTCCCAGGATTCCACGCCGGGTTTGGTCGGCGTGGCGATGCATTTCCAGGCATAACCGCCCTTCGGTGCACCGCTGAGGTCGGTGCCGCTTTTTGTCCAGCGGTAATAAATGCCCGAGGCCTGAAACGGCGCGTCCGTGACTGCCGTCCCGTATTCCGGGGGCAGCACCGTCGTCGTGTTGCTTTCCGTCTCCTCCTCGGATTCCGCGACGGCGACCCGCTGCCACAGGAAATGGTCCCACTGCGCCTTGTACCCGGGCCGTTTGCAGAGAGGCATGGACAGGCGGATCGCCCGCAGCGAATGGCGCAACGGCTTGCGGCCGACGCTGAGGGAGAGCGAAGACTGCTCCCACCAGATCGATACATCCGCATACCAGATCGGCCCCTTCTGACGGTAGTTGACGCTGTCGACGTATCCGCCGAGTTCGCTTCCGTATCCAGGGGGATAGTTCCGGTCAATAAACTGCTTCAGCTCGTCCCGGCCGACGGAAGAGTAGAAACTGACTTTTGTCGTCCCGCGGCTTTTTTGCTCGATGACGGACAGTGACTCGAAAGACTGGTAAACGCTCATGTCTGCAGTCCCTCCTGTAACAGGTCTTGGATTTCGGACAGCATCTTCGAGCTGCTTTTGAGCTCCGAAAGCATTGACCGGTTGATCTGTTCGGCGGACGGCATGACCGCGCCGCTTGAAAAGCCGCCCCTGGCGGTCAGCTCGTTGGTCCTGCTTGACAGGTCGGGCTTCCAGGCGAGCGGGTCCTCCTCCTGCCCGGAGACGGTCCGGGAGAGTTCTACAAGCTTCAGCACATAGGCGCGTTCGTCGTCGTCGAGCCTGCCGCGTTTGGCTTTCTCGGCCTCGCGGATCGCCTTGTCCGTGTCGGCTTCCCTGTCCAGCCCGGCGCTCCGTTTTGCGGCGTCGAGCAGGTCGCGCGTCTGGTCGGTGAGGTTCGACTTGAGCGATACGGCGTTCTGCTCCGCGGCGAGCTTTTTCGCCGTTGCCAGCTGGTCTTCGGAGAGCGAAAGGTTCTGCTGCCGGAGTTCGCCTTCCAGGCGCAGCGCGTCTGCCTTCTCATACTCGGCGGCCGCTTCGGCCTTTGCGATCTCCAGGGCATGCGCCCTCGCGTCCAGGATTCCGTTGATCTTGTCCTGGGCTTCCTGCTCCTGGCGGATGGCTTCCGCTTCGGCGTCGGCGACCTGTTTTGTCAGGTCCTGGATGCGCTCCTGCGCCTTGACGATCTTGTCTTTAAGCGCGAGTTTGCGGTCCTCGTCGGCCGCGCCCTCATATTGTGCCGACCCCGGCTTGTCGAGCTTGTCGAGCTCCTTCCGGTAGTCGGCTTCATCCTTCCGGGCGGCGGCGAGACGGCTGCGGTACAGTTCCGCTTTTTCCACCGGTTCAAGCCCGGCTGCGTATTCGTCGGTCTCCTTGTCGCGGCGGCTCCGGTCTTCCGCATCGAGCGCGTCGAGCTGTTTTTGCAGGTCGTAAAGCCGCTGCCGCGATTTGAGGATTTCCTCGCGCGTGGCGATGGCGTTTTCGGTGGCCTCCAGGATCTTTGCCTTCCCGGTATCCGTCGAACTTTTCTGCGAGGCGATGTGCTCGTTGTATTTGAGCGTTTCGCCCAGGGAATCGATCTTGCCTTGTTCCTCTGCAATCCGGGCGCGGAGGGCGTCGCCTTTTTCCTCGCGGGAAAGCCCGATGAATTCGCGGTTTTGCGCAAACTGTTTTTCATTCTTTTCGACGTCGCGCTGCTTTTCACCGGCCTTTGCAAAGCGGTCCGCGAGATAGTCGCCGACCGGGTCGGATCGCTTGAGATCATAGAATTCCGCCCGGACCTTTTCGATCTGGTCGTTGATCTGCTGAATCCGCGCCGATGCCTCGTTCGTGACGCTCTGGTCGTTGGTCCAGTTGGCGTCGATGACGTCATATTGCGCGTTCTTCTGCGCCAGGAGATTGCTCTCCTGCCGCTTCAGCTCCGCCATCCGGTCCTCGCGGTCCTTCGCCATCTTGCGGACAAGCGCTTCCGTGTAACCGGTCAGCTTGCCGGTGGCTCCGTCGATGCGGATCCCGAGGTCTCCGTATCCCTGCGACATCTCCCGGATCAGGCGCACCGCCTTTTCCTTTTCCAGGTTGGACAGCTTGTCCTTCTCCGCGAAGGCCGCCAGGGACTGCGCGGCCGCGTCTGTGGCGGAACGGTGTTTTTCCGCGGCTGCGGCCGCGTTCTGAAGGGATTTGCCTTCTGCGGCAGCGCGGTCGGCGATGTCCTTCAAAGCCTCGATCGGCTTGTCGAAGGCCAGCGTCTTGATGATCTTGCCGATGGATACGATCCCGGCGGCAATAATCATAATCGAGCTGCCGAGACCGACCGCCTTGCCAAGTGCGGCCCTGATGGTCTCCACGGACCCGGCAGCGCTCCCGCCAAGCGACGAAAACGCGTGTTTCAGCCGGTCTACAAATCCTTCTACGGGGACGTCCGAAAGATCCTTTGACATCCCCTTTACGGCGTCCTGCAACGCCGCACGGGCAGGGTCAAGCGTGCCGCCCATATCTCCGGTGGCGGAGGATGCGTCCCGCGCGGCCTGTGCGGCCCTTTCGGCGGCCTCCTCGACATCACTGGCGGCCTGGTCCGCGGCTGTGCTGACGGCGTTCGCGGCTTTCTCCGCGCTTGACCTTGCGGCGGCTCCCGTTTCGGCTGCATTCGCCGCGGCCGAGCTTGCGGCCTGTGCGGAATTCTCCGCGAGGGTTGAAACGGTTTGCGCAGCGTCCGCGGCGGCCGACTTGACATTCAGAGCGGCACCTTCCGCGTCTGAACCGACTTTCTGTGCGGTCGCTTCCGCATTGGCGGCGATGTCGGCCTGCACGCGTTCGGCATGTCTGGCGATGGCGTCAAGCTGCGCCTTGAAGTCGGCAGTGTCAAGCTGAATCTTGCAGATGATCGGCATAGTGTTCTTTCGGGATGGTCAGGTTCGTTTTTTGTCAAGATAGGCGCGTCCGAGCGCATAGGTCCGGTCCATGATTTCGGCCGCGATCTCCTTCGGCACGCGGTGTCTGACCTCGTGCTTGAAGTCCACGGCCTTGCGGGCCGAGACGACATACGCGCTGGCGGCTGTCAGGGACATTTCGTGCATGATGTAGGATGCTGTTTCCCCGGACTCCTTCGAGACGATTGAAACGAGTTCGGCGAGCCATTCGACATCGTAGCGCGGAGGCCTGTCGTCTGTGGTCCTCGGAAGCAGCTGCAGAGGCAGGAAGGATACCGCGATCAGAAAAGAGATCTCCTCATGCACCGCCTGAAAGGAAAGCCCGGTCGCGGCGGTGTATCCCGCCGCTTTCGCCGGAAGCTCCGGGACGGTGCAGCCGAGATCGCGGAGATCGTGGGCGAGGACGAACAGGAAGATGTCGGCGTCCTTCGGCGTGCAGGTTCCGTCGAGCGCATACGCGTTTTTGATGCCCCAGAGGAACGCCAATTTTGCGGGCGTCAGAGGATGCAGGATCGGCAGTCGGCCGATGCTGACGGGAGCGAGACCCAGCATCCAGTTCAGGGCGAAAAACTCCTTCCGCTCATCATACTGTTCCGCCTCGAGCCTGTCGAGCTCGGGGTCTGACGCGAAGATCTTCTGAAACTCGTCGTCGTTCGCGAGCTCGATCAGGTCCGCGTCTGTGAGACCGTGGCGGTCCATCGGTTACGTTCCGGTCCCGGGGGAAACGGTGTTGGAGGAGATCGGGTGGATCGTCGCGTTGTCGGAACGCGACGCCTCGAGGCTGAAGCCGGTCGGGGCCTGGTTGTTTTCATCGACGGACGTGTTGTTGACGCCGAACGTGCCGCCGCGGAAAACGATGGTGGACCCGGCCTCGTTCGTCAGCGACTCCGCGTCCATGACGCCGGTGATGGAAATGGACTTCTTCGAAGAATAGAGCCATGTGTCCGTGACCTGGCCTTTTTCGTTGCGGGCTTCCGTTTCCTGCGCGGAAGTTTTGGTGGATACGCCGTTGAGCACGCACCCGGCTACGGTCGTGCCTGAGACGGAGATATTGACTCCAAAATATCTGGACATAGTGAAATGATCCTTTGGAATTGGGTTAAAAACTTTTACCGAGACCGCTGCTGGACGCGAAGACCCAGAACGATTGCGGCATACATGGGGTCGACGCTTACGGCCCGGACATCTTCCGGCGTAATGAACGCCTCGCCGATCTCGCGCCCGAGCAGGGGGAAGTAGGCCATAAGGTCGGCGGCCTGTTCATAGAGCTTCTTTGCACGGTCGTCGGAGTCCGCGCGGAAACGGTCGACCAGGACGAGCGAGATGCGGGCCTCGGCGCACACCGTTTCGGGGTTGAAGTCAAGCCCGTCAAAGACGATGATGACGCAGGGGAGCGCATCCGGGCTGATTGCCTTGAGCTCGGCGAGGAATTGAACTCCCGACTGCATCGCGGAAATACGCACCTTGTACTGGCTGGAGAGGAGCCCTTCGATCGCGGAGATCGTGGCATCGATGCGGAAAGCGGCCATCAGAAGCCTCGCATTCTGTCTCGCGTGAAGACCGGTTCGTCGGCCTGAAACAGCGCGCTGCCCGGACCGGACCCGCCCCCGGACCCGACTTCCTCGGCGTCCGGGAGTTTGAAAGCGCCTTCCCGGATGAGCTCCAGGGACTTTCGGACCACGGCGACGCGGTCCTTGACCTTTTCGCTGAAGCCTGATCCGGTCGCCCGTGCATACGCACGCTCCTCGGCCAGCGTCAGGTTCCAGTCGTTCAGCAGGGCGCGGGATCGTTCCCCCGTCACGGGGAGGACGTAGCGCGCGGAGACCGATCCGTCGATCTCCGCGGCGGCGGCTTCCAGGTCCGCCTTGACGCCCTCGCTGTAGACGTACTGGTAGATCTCGTCAAAGATCCTGTTGCCAAGTCTCATCTTCAGTTGTTCGTTGGTCGCGTATGCGTTAGGCTCCGCGGCCATTACAGGATGCCCCCATAGACGAGATGCGGCATGGCCGCCGCGGCGCTGCCGTAGGCCGAGGAGCCGATCAGGACCTCATCCTTCATGAAGACGTTTTCGTCGTCGGGCTTGTCGAGGTGCGTCAGCTTGGGTTCTCTGCTCTTCTGGATCGCGACGGGCTTGATCGCCCCCTTCGCTTTCATGACGAACCAGTAGTCGTCGTAGTCGCCGACGAGCAGAGGATTGATGATGACATCGACGAGGCCGAGGTTCGGGTTGTCGACGGTCGCGTTGCCGGAGGCGATGAGCTTGGCGTTCACGATCTCGAAGGCCGTGGTACGGAGCTTGGGGCCGACCATCAGCGTATCGGGGATGATGCCCATCGGCTCGCCGGAGTGGCCGACGTAGGCCGCCATCGCGGCGTATGCGCTGTTGAACGCGCTGGCGCTGAGGGCCGAGGTCGTTTTGTTGTTGATCGTGTTCTTGCCGAACTTGCGGTCGGTCGCGAAAAATGCCTTTCCGTCGATCCAGTTGCCCGCGTTCGTCAGCGCTTCCGTCGCCAGGCGGTCCCACAGGGTCGCGGCGTTTTCGCCCATCTGCACGATGGCGTTGGCGTGCAGGTCCCAGGTGTCGCACTCGATGTCGCGGACCGGGATGCCGATCGTGTCTTCGTAGCCGGATTCGTGCAGGGTCAGCTTCTGGCCCATCAGGCTTTTGACCTGGCGGTCACCCACCCACTTCCGCATGAACGAAAAGAGCTCGAAGAACGGCAGTTCCACCGTCTGGCTGGTCGAGCTGCCGACTTTCATGGAGAACTTCTGGTAGATGTTCGGGGCCGTGGTGAAGGCGTTTTTGAAGGACAGGTCGAAGGACGTGACCATCGCCTTGAATTTTTCACTGTTCGGATTCATTGTTTCCGTCCTTTTTGTGTGTTTTCACCCCTCGGGGTGTCAGTTGAGCTGGGCGTTCCCGACTTCGAGAATGACGCCGTCCGATGTCACGTCGCGGATGATCCCGGCGACCACCGAGGTGGAGCCGCCGCCGATCATGACGGTATGGTCGTCCACGACGAACGCTTTCTTTCCGATGTCCGTGACGCCCGCGGAGCTCGTGGTGTTGTTGTCGTACAGGAAAACGCCGCTGCGGGTCTTCACGGCCTGCCCGCCGGACGCCGTGTTCTCGGCGCGGCCGACCACGGTGATGGCCCCGCTGGAGACGGCCGGAACGGCCTTGCCGGAGCTGTTCACGGCGGCCATCGCCCCCGCGTAGATGGTGGAGCCGGATGCGACTTCGAGTTCACGCGTGAATTCGAGCCCGCCCGCGGCGATCAGAACGGTGTTTCTTTCGCTGGTCAGAGCACTCATTGTCATTCCTCCTCAGTTTTCGGGAAAGTGGTTTTTCTTGGTCTCGATGTAGGCCGCGCGGTCCAGACCCAGCGTAGCGATCGCTTTTTCGTCTTCCGCGGTCAGCGGCACCGCGTCCTGCGTTTCCTTCGGCGTTTTCGGCAGCTCGCCCGGGACGGCCGCCGGGGCGACCTTGTACCACGCGGAAAGCGCGGCGATGTCGAGGCTGTCGGCCCACGGCTTCATGGCGGGCGTCAGCTTGCGCTCCGCTTCCGCCTTCGCATAGATCTCTGCGCGCTCGCGCTTCTCCGCGGAAAGCTTCAGTTCGTCCGCTTCCGCCTTCGCGGCTTCGCCCTGCTTGGCTTTCTCGAGCATCGCTTCCACCGCGGCCTTGATGTCCGCGTTGCCCGCGGCTTCCGCCAGCTCCAGCAGTTTCTTCAGGTCTTTCAGGAGGCCCGCAGCGCCGTTCACGGCTTCCGCAAGCTCGTCCTGCTTCGTTTCGTCCGCATCTTCCGCGGCGAGGGCCGCCGTGTCGATGCCCGGGGCGAGACGCTGCAGCGCGTCCCGCAGTTTCGGGGTCATGTTCATTGCCCGTCCTTTCGTATTTGGTTTGGTGGTTTCGAGTTTCAGATATGCGCCGCAGGCTATGTCTCCCGTGTCCGAGCGGAGCCGGACACTGCCACCGTCAAGGGCTTGCCCTTGTGCCGTTGCGAAGCAAGGCACTTCATCAGCACCGCCTGCGGTGGTGCAGGTGCTTGCACCTGCCGCGAGGGCGTCCAGGTTTTTGATCGCGGGCTCGTTTTCCATCGCCACGCTTGTGATCCGGACCGGCCCTTCCTTCAGCCCGCGGAAAACCGGGCTGAAATACCGGAAGATCTTTTCTTTCAGGAGCTCGTAGGCGCTCGGCGTCCATTCCGCGGAGATCCACAGCTCCTGGCCGTCCGCGCGGCATTCCAGGCTCCCGAAGCCCATCGCCACCACCCCGGACGGGATGAGCATCAGAGCCTCGCGTTCCTCGATCCCGTGTTTCTGCGCCAGGATGTGCAGGTAGTGGTTGGAATCGATCGGGATCTTCTCGCCGGAGGTCCGCTGGTAATCGACGATCCCGGACAGGTCCTTCGATGTCAGCTCCAGCACATAGTCCTCGCCGTTTTTTCGCAGCGGAATCGGACCGGCGCGGACCAGCAGCCACGCGGTCGGCACGCCGTTTGCGTCCCGCTCGACGGTCGGGGCCGGTTTCTTTTCTGTCATAGGTGTGTTCCTTTCCGTGTCCGAGCGCAGCCGGACACTGTTCGGCACAAATCTTTGTGTTTTTTTCGGTTTTTTTTGCGCAAACCGCTTGACTTTTTCAAAAGACGGGGTATATTGTCGCTTAAAGCATCCTTGTAGTACAGCGGTCAGTACTGGACCCCGTTCGAAAGAACATCCAACTTCCGGTTCGACTCCGGGCAGGATGCTTTATTTTTTGCCTTTTTCGATGCTTTCGATGTATCGGATGTCCGGCTCCAGGCTGTCGATGATTTCGAGCCACAGCTTTCCGTCCGTGTCCTTCACGACCCAGACGTTCGTCAGCTTCCCGCTTTTCACGTCTTTGACGTAAATGCTGTATCTGTGCTTGCCGCCCTTAACGGTTTCCTTGATACTTGCGAGAGGATTCCATATCGTCGCACGGAAAAGTTCGATCGCAGCCTTCTCGTTCAGCGTGTCGTCGTGATGTTTTTTCCAATGCCCGACGCCATAGACAGAAACATTTTTCTTGAAACTGAACTGGATGCTTCCCCTGAAATCGGATTCATCCATGCCGAGTGCCTGGATGTGTTCCGGCAGGAACTTCCCGACCGGGATGCTGAATTCGTCCAGCGGAGTTTCCTTCCGGTTTTCCACCTTTCTGAAGACCTCGCGGATTTCCTCGATGTTGTCAGGCTCCCGCCAGGTCGCATCGCTTTGGGAATACGGTTGCTCCGGTTCCGCCCCTTTCAGGGTGATCTGCATGTTCTCTTTCCGGCACAGCTGCACCATTGCCTCGTGCGTCTTCGCCCTGTCCTCCGGGGACTTGAACGCGGACATGGGAAACTCTTCCAGGGCGTGTTCCGGGTTGAAGCTGAAACCGGAGTCCGTGTCGATCGTTTCCGCGGCTTCCGGCGGGCTCATCGGCGTAATGCCGTGCTCGTCTTCCTCCGCTTCCTCGGCCGTTACGTTCTCCAGCTGGCATTTGCAGCCGAAATCCCACGGCGGCCAGTGCGTTTTCAGCCACGGGTCGCGCTTGTCGAAGATGTGTCCGTCGTATTTCCGATGGCTGTCGCGCGGGTTTTTGCTCCCGACGCTCGCCACGTACCGGACATACGGGAAGACCTTCAGGTTTGCGGGCTTGTACATCCTGGCATAGTCCCCGGCCGCTTTCGCCATCGCCCGGTTCTGGTCCAGGATCAGGTGCAGCCGCGCCGTGCTTGCCAGGTTTTTCAGCGAGGACGTGCCGTCGTCCTTCCCGTTTTCGCGGGCGAAGACGCGCAGGATCGCGCGCGCTTCGTCGCGGCCGATCTTTCCGGAGGAATAGTCGTCGCTGACCTGCCGGAATTTCTCCAGGATGTGCGCCTCCGCCACCCGGGCGGAGAAAAAGCTCCTGGCGCGGATCTGCGCGGGCAGTTGCGCGAGCTCGGCGCTCCCCTTTTCGGTCGGCATGTTCACGCGGTTCCGAAGAAACGCGTTTTCGGTCGTGGTCGGCATGAGGACAGGTCCTCCCGTAGCAGTGCCGGGCTGACGCTCCGGCACGGGTTAAATTCGTACTGCCCGGCACACTTAGTATGCCAGGTAGGATTTCAGAAGTTTTTCCGAGGCGCTTTCGGCCTCTTCCTGCGTCGGCCACCAGGGACGCGCCCTTTGGGGTCGCGTCTGATGCAGCACCACGAAAAGCGGTCCCTCCTGCTTCGCGTTTTTTTCGCCTTTTTCCGGCACGCGGAACAGCAGTTTCTTTCCTCGTTTTGTTTTGACGGGGAAAAGGCGGATTGCGTTGAGCTCCCGGGCAAACAGCCTCTGCGGGTTGAATTGCCGGGACGCGGGCGTGTCCAGCGGGATCGCCAGGTCCTTGCCGTTCCGGGATGCGATCGGGCCGCCCGTGTGGACATGCTCGCCGATGTAGTCGGCGGTGACTTCGGCGCGTCCGGGAAAGGTCTCCGCGCGGACGCCTTCTGCCACAACACGACGCCCGAAGCCGGTTCCGGCCTCACGTTCGGCGTTCTTTTTCGCCAGGCGCATGACGGCTTCCGCCCACAGCTCGACGAATTCCTCGCTGCTGACGGATGACGCGAGCTCCTGCAGGTCGTTAGAGCTTTCGACCTTGATTTGCAGTTTCATAGGCGTCCTCCATGTCCGCGGTTTCAAGTTTTTCGAATGCGCCGGAGTCGCCGAATGCGAGATCTTTGCACCCCTTGAGCTTCGCGGCGAATTCCTCGTCCGTCAAGTTGTCGTCATCCAGTTCGGATGCCGCGTTCGCGGCCGGCCCGAGCCACTCGTTGAGCGCGTCGGGCAGTGTCACGCGCCTGCTCAGGGGGATGCCGCTGTTTTGATATGCGATCCCCGTCCCGGCGGACAGGGAGACCCCGCCATCATTGTCTTCGTCGATGTTCAGGGCGTCGTTGACGGCATCCGCCTCCCTGGACTTCAGTGTGATCGGCTGCCGGATGCCTCCGGTCGCTTCCCATGCCTTTCGGACTTCCGGCGTCATTTCCGGGAGACCGAGTTCGGATCGGGTCTGTTCCTCGATTTCCGGGGTCGCGGTCAGAAGTCCCGCACGGATCGCCACGCCCATTGCGTCATATTTCTGCTTCAGGTTCAGCGTATCGATGTCCGTATTCCCCGCGGCGGGAGATGTGGGCGATGCCGTGCCGAACCCGAAAGGCTGTTCCTGAACCGGCTTCCGCTGGAGTTTGATACCGAAGCGGGCGGAGATCTCGTCGAGGTCGACCGCTTCCAGCCCCGCCGCGGACAGCGTGGAAAGCGTCTGGGCGAGTGCCTGAACGTCCTCCGGACGCTCGGTGCAGAAGTGGATGTACGGGGCCGGGACTGCGGCAGCCGTGCGGAACCGCATCCACGGCGCGATCAGACCGGACCGCAGCGTGCTTTCCATTGCCCGCGCGTCCGAGTCAAGCAGGTCCTGCCGGACCGCGCTCTGGGCATCGCCGTTTGACATCCCTGCGGAATCGGACGAGCTTGCGAGCTGTCCGAGCAGGACTTTCGTGATGGCCTGCCCGGTGTAGTCCAGGAGCCTGAAATATACGTCGCCGCCGGTATTTGCCGCCTGCAGCAGTTCCAGCTCGGTCGATCGGTTGATGATGCCACCGCCGTTCGGCCCGAAACTGCGGATCAGATTGCGCAGTGTCCAGCGCTCCTGCTCGAATGTCCCCTGGTCCACCTTCGCCACGACGAACGGCATCCCGTATCGCTCGACGAAGGCCATCAGGTCCTTGATCGGGTAGTTCTGAAAAACGTGCAGCCAGGCCAGACAGTGGATCAGCCCGCCGCTCGCCGGGTCGTTTTCCCCGCCGCGGCGGTGGAAGATCACCTTGTCCGGCGGGAGTTCCATCCCGGACGGTGCGTCCTCCGTGATGAGCTTCGGCGCAAACCCGTCGCGAAGCGTAAAATGCCACGCCCCGATGCTGCGGAACCCCGCGATCCCGCCGTCCGGCTTCCAGATGATTTCCGCGGCGGCAAACGGATCTACCACCGCAAGCTGAAGCCATCCGACCAGGTCGGCGAACGTTCCGTCGCCGTTTGCCCCGGCCGCGCGCAGTTCACGATCCAGGGCGTCCGCGGCCGCCTTTGCGGCGGGCGTGTCATCCCCCGGCTCAACGTTCCATTCGCAGCCGGACAGCGCCGCTGTGCGCGTTTGGAGAGCGTGCAGCACGTCCCAGTTCCGCGACCGGATTTCCCGGGACGCGACGCAGAGGTCGGAGATGTCTCCGGCCTCTGCCGCCCGCAGCAGGGCGTCGATGCGTTCCGGCGTGTATCCGCCGGTCTGCGCGTATCGGCTCCGGTCCTGCGGCGTTTCCTGCACCCATCGGCCGGAAAGCCAGGTATGCCCGCTTCGGGCTGCGGTCAGCAGTTTCTTGAAAAACATAGTTCATTCCTTCACTTATGTCCGAGCGGAGCCGGACACTGTATCAGCACCCTTCGGGTGTCCGGGCGGAGCCGGACTACCACGGAAGGATATTCCGCTCCGGTTCGATGATCCGGCGCGGCTTCCACACGTCTGCACCCGCGCTGTCGGCCAGGCCGAAGATCCGGCTCGGGCCGGTGTCGTCGCCGGATGCGGCGTGGACGGCCAGGGCAAGCGCCCAGAAGCGGTCCGCGTGGCCCGCGTCGTCGCGCTCGCCTTCGAACCGGATGTTTCCGGCCGCGGTCGTCGTCTTTTTGACCTTGTGCAGGTCCTCGCGGATCTCCGGGTCCGCCGCGATGCGGAGCTTGCGGTCCTCGAATGCGGCCTTGAGCGGCATTGCGAGCGCCTCCTTCACCGGTGCGGAGAAGTTGACGGCCTCGACGCGGTATTTGCCGTAGGCGTCCTGCAGCGACTCCGAAAGCATCATGCCCATGCCGGTTGCATCGATGCAGAGCCGGACCAGGTTGCGCTCTGAGCGGAGGCGGTCCGAGATGAAATCAAATTGCGCGCGGAACGGCGCGCGGTCGAAGACCTGGTACCTGGTCTGCCACAGCACGTCCCCGATGCGGGACAGCTCGAACCAGACGCCGAGGTCTTTCTTGCGGCCGACGTCGTATCCGGCATATACGGGCGCATTCGCCGTGTCCGAGCGCAAGCCGGACACTGTATCGGCACCCCTTGGGGTGACCTCACATCCCATAATCAGATCGTATGGCAGCAGAGCTCCCGCCGACGTGTTTGGCCTGAGCATGTACTGCGTGTCCCAGGCGTCCTGGGTGCGGCACTTGGCGCGCATCCGGGCGAGCCAGACGGCCGGGTCGACCGGCTGTCCCGTCACGGCCGCGGCCACGGCGGCTCCCGCCTCACGCGCGGGAGTGAATTGAAACCGTTTGCGTGGGCATACCCGCAGACCCCACGGCTCCCGCCTCACGCGCGGGAGTGAATTGAAACAACACGCTTGCACCGCCATTCAGGCGTGTGAGCTCCCGCCTCACGCGCGGGAGTGAATTGAAACCAGAGCCTCTTGTTGATTGTGTCTGCGATTGCGCTCCCGCCTCACGCGCGGGAGTGAATTGAAACTTTCAAAAAGTCTTTTATCGCGTGAGAAAAAAACTCCCGCCTCACGCGCGGGAGTGAATTGAAACATGGACTGAACAGAATCTTCCGCAGGAAACAGCCTCCCGCCTCACGCGCGGGAGTGAATTGAAACACCCTGCTCCCCTACAGCGAGCCGACCGAAACACTCCCGCCTCACGCGCGGGAGTGAAAAGCTAATAGGTCTGATCGGACAAACAGGACAAATAGGGAAAAGATGCCAATTCGGTCGGCAGCCTGAAGCAGGTCACGGATGTCCCAGCTGACGGATAAAATCATTTTACCCCCTTTTTTTCGACAACAAAAAACCCCGGAACTGATCTACAGTCCCGGAGTCGGAATGGCAAAGAAAATGTCAGGTGCTTTTAGACTTCGCGCTGAGGCGGCTGCTGCTTGTAGTGTTTTTCGCGCCACTTCTCATGTTCAGCCATATCTTCGGCACAGAACTTGACACCCTTTTGGAGCTGCTCCTCAATGTAGCGATGAGTTGCTTCATCGCGTCTTTCTCGACAAGCTTTTCCGTAGGGTGTGGACGCAAAAGCTTCAGAGCGAAGCTTGTCGCGTCTGCTCGGTTCCCAAGTTTCCACCTGCATAATCAGACCTCCACGAGTGCGATGTGAATGAAGCCATCATGAAAGATGCCCTCTTTAATATAACCCTCTTCCCACGGTTTTAAAGCCCGAAACTTGCATTTTCTGTCAAAAAGTACCTCTTTGTCGGTCTGCGTCCAGGAATGATACCCAATGAAAGCGCCGTTTCGCCTCTTCACGATGTGAAAGACGATCTTGTTCATCACCTTGCAAAAACGTGACACCCCCGCCTTGACAAATATGAAAAAAGGTGTATATTCTTTCCGTCTGCATGCAGAAGTGAGTTGAAACGCGAAGAAGATTTCAAAGGCGATTATCTTGCCCCTTCCGTCATACACACAGAAGTGAATTGAAACGCCTACGGGCAAATGATGTGCGAAAGCATCGCCTCCCGCGCGGGAGTGAATTGAAACATTTCAAATTCGAGGCTCGGGTCTTTCAGCGTCTCCTGCCGCACAAGCGGGAGTGAATTGAAACACCTCGGCCGGAAAGCCCGTCCCCACGACCATCGCTCCCGCCTCAAAAGCGGGAGTGAGTTGAAACTTGCAGTCGTCGAGAAAAAGCCGCGCCTGGATCCTCCCGCCCCACAGGCAGGAGTGAATTGAAACCCGACATCGTTGTTCACATTCACGTAACCGAGCCTCCCGCCTCAAAAGCGGGAGAGCTGATTATAGGACAAATAGGACGAATAGGACGAATGATGTCCCGCCCCAAAAGCGGGAGTGAATTGAAACACGCCGAAGCTCGTCACGGAAGATGCCCCAGCCTCCCGCCTCACGCGCGGGAGTGAATTGAAACAGCGTGGCCGCCGTTTCTGCGTCGATCCCGTTCTCCCGCCTCACGCGCGGGAGTGAATTGAAACACTATATCCTGCGCCAGCGTTTTTACGGTGCTCTCCCGCCTCACGCGCGGGAGTGAATTGAAACCGGCAAGACAGGCCCGGCCTCCATCGCGGTGTCCCTCCC
>JAFXYP010000024.1 GCA_017541665.1 Lentisphaeria bacterium
CATCTCCGAGCACTATGCCAAGTTCGACCGTCTCCCGGCCGAACTCGAGGCGCAGCGCAAGGCCCTCGAAGAACGCTTCAGCAAGTAACCGTTCGATCGTAATCAAGTCCGCGGCGCCTCGAAACGCCGCGGGCTTTTTTGTTCTATTTGAAATCGGACCATTTGAACGA
Source organism: Lentisphaeria bacterium (assembly GCA_017541665.1). Classification (GTDB taxonomy): domain Bacteria; phylum Verrucomicrobiota; class Lentisphaeria; order Victivallales; family UBA1829; genus UBA1732. The sequence continues at coordinate 171 of JAFXYP010000024.1, forward strand.
CGCGAAAGGAACCGGAATCCATGTCAGAGACGAACGCCCCGAAACTCCGCAGCGAGCTCGCCCCGGAAACCTGCTGGGATCTTACTCAAATCTACAAAACCGACGCGGACTGGGAGGAGGCGTTCCGTTCCCTCGACGCCCTCCTCGGCGCCTACCAGGCCTGCCGCGGCCACCTGGCGGATTCCGCCGGGGCGCTGAAGCATGCGCTGGAGACCGGCGATGCACTCGAACTCCGTCTCGAAACGCTCTATTCCTACGCGCATCTGAAGTCCGACGAGGACCTCACCAACGGCAAAAACGCCGGCCGACGCGACCGCATCGCCGCACGCTATGCCGAAATCGAGGGCGAGACTTCCTGGTTCGATCCCGAACTCCTCGCCATCCCGGAGGAACGCTTCCGGGAACTCATGGACGATCCCGTGCTGGCGTTCTACCGCCGCACCCTCGAGGATACCGCCCGGCAGCGCCCGCACACCCTCTCCGAACCGGAGGAACGCATCCTCGGGCTCGCGTCCGACGTCTTCTCCACCGGAAACCATGCATTTTCCAAGCTCAACGACGCCGACCTGCGCTTCCCGCACATCAGGGACGAGAAGGGCAACGACGTCGAGATCACGCACGGCAACTACATCAAGTACCTCGAAAACACCGACCGCCGCGTGCGCCGGGACGCTTTCGACGCCTGCTACAAGACGTATTCGTCGTTCGCGAACACGATCGCCGCGCTGCTCGACGGCACGGTGAAGGCGGGTGTGCTGGAGGCGAAGCTCCGCCATTTCCCGTCCGCCCGTGCCGCCTCGCTCTTCCCCGACCACGTGCCGGAGTCCATGTACGACGGGCTGATCGACGCCGTACGCGCCAAGCTCCCGCTCCTCCACCGCTATTTCGAGCTTCGCCGCCGCGTCCTGAAGCTCGACAAGCTCGAACTCTTCGACCTCGTGACCCCGCTCGTCCGCCCGGCGAAGGTGATATACTCCTGGGAGGAAGGCTGCGACCTGGTGCGCCAGGCCGTGAAACCCTACGGAGCCGAATATTCCGAGGCGCTGGAACACGCCTTCAAGGACCGCTGGATCGACGTCTACGAGTGCCGCGGCAAGACCTCCGGGGCGTATTCCGGCGGCTGCTACCGCAAGCCTCCGTACGTCCTGATGAACTACACCGGCACGCTGGACAGCGTCTCCACCCTCGCGCACGAGCTCGGGCACTCCATGCACTCCTACCTCTCCGACCGCGCGCAGGAATACCACTACGCGGGCTACTGCCTCTTCGCCGCCGAGGTCGCCTCCACCACGAACGAACTCCTGCTGAACCATTACCTGCTGGAGCACGCGGAAGACGACAATCTCCGCGCCTACCTGCTGACGCATCTGCTCGACCTCATCCGCGGCACGGTGTTCCGCCAGACCCAGTTCGCCGAATACGAGCGCGACATCTATGCGATGAGCGAGGAGGGCGAGCCCCTGACCGCCGAGGCCCTCAGCGACCATTACTACGAGCTGAACGGCGAATACTTCGGCCCGGATGTGGCGAACAACGAACCGATCCGGTTCGAGTGGGCTCGCATCCCGCATTTCCACTACAATTTCTACGTCTACAAGTACGCCACCGGGCTTTCCGCCGCCGCCAAGCTCTCCGCCGACATCATCGCGGGGAACCCGGCGCCCGCGCTCCGGTTCCTCAAGTCCGGCGACACGCGCGACGTGCTGGACCTGCTCCGCGACGCCGGGGCGGATTTCGCCACGCCGGAACCCGTCAACGCCGCGATGCGCCTCTTCGAGACCTCGCTGGACCGGCTGGAGGCGATCCTGCTGAAATAAGCCACCGCAAGAGGTGCCGATACAGTCGGCTCGGCTTCGCTTGCCGACGAAAATGCAAAGCCGCCGGTCGAATCAGCTCGGCCGGCGGTTTTTTGCGCAGGGAAGACGGCCCGGTTCACCTGGAACGGGTATGCTGCCGGAAGAACGCGGAAAGGGCATCCTTCGGCATTTTGCCGCTTGCGACCTGAAGCACGATGTCGGTGAGCTCGTCGTCGGTGGCATCGAAGTCGTATCCGTTCAGTTCCAGAAAGACCAGAGCGGACATCGCACCGACACGTTTGTTCCCGTCCAGGAACGGATGGTTTTCGACGAGGTGAAAAAGGTATGCCGCGGCCATGTCCGGGACGCCCGGATGCAAATAGGCTCCGCCGAATGTCGACGACGGGATCCCGATCGCGGATTCCAGCATCTCCCGGCTGCGCAGACCGTCGGACCCGCCGAAACTCCCGATCTGATAGGCATGGATTTCGAACGTTTCGGCGAGCGTAAGGAAAAGGGGTTCCGGTTCCATCATGCCAGCTCCTGGAACGTCTTGCCGTAACGTTTTCCGATTTGTTCCACGGCCTTGCGGAATCGTTCGCGGCGCTCATCTCCGCAGGCAGGTGTATGGATGAGGTGCGTTCCGTCCGGCATGTCCTCGGATTCGGATTCGGGCGTTGTGCCCGGCCGATTCGGGACGGATACTTCCGGCTCGGTTGCGAAACCGTCGCCATCTTTTGCGGCCGGCTTGATCATAGAAAAACTCCTTTTGAGGGAAAACATACATTTTTTGTCCCAAATAATACACTGAAAACAGGAAAAAATCAAGCGCAAAAGGAACAAAAAACGAAACGATGCGACGCGTCCGCGGACGGAACAGGGAAGGGGAAGCTCAGACGAGCTGAATGAGGTCGTATTTCCGCGTGCCGAGCCCGATTTTCTCAGCATAGGCGAGCTGTTCCGCGCCCTTGAACTTTTTCCCGGCGTCTGCCGCGGCATCCCAGCAGGCGGCGTCGATGGCGACGGGGTCGAGCGAGGCGAAGACGCCGATGTCATGGACGCAGGTCGTCATGGGGCGCGGTTCGCAGTCGCAGCCGCGCGTGACGTTCACGGCGAACGTGATGTAGAGATGGTGTTTGCCGTGGTGGGAGGCGTAGGCGTACTCGACGAGCTTTTCGCGGAAGAGGCGGCCGCCGAAGAGGGCGTGCTTGAGTCCGGCGAACGACAGGATGGAGACGGCATGGTGCGGACAGATGGAGAAGCATGCGCCGCAGCCGATGCACTTGTCGTGGTCGATGAAGGAGCGTTCCCCGATGGTGATCGCGCCTTCGTTGCACCGCGTAAGGCACAGTTTGCAGCGTTTGCATTTCCAGTTGCGGATGCGTGGCTTCACGTTCAGGTGCATGGCCATCTTTCCGCCCTTGGCGGCGAAGCCCATGGAGAGCTGCTTGATGGCGCCGCCGAACCCGGCAAGCCCGTGGCCCTTGAAATGCGACAGCACGACCACCTGGTCCGCTTCGGCGAGCGCCTTTGCGATGCTCGCGCTCCGGAAATGCTTCAGGTTGACCGGGACGGACACCGATTCCTCGCCGTGCGCGCCGTCGGCGATGACCGCCGGGATGCGCGTGAAGCCGTGTTTTTTCGCCAGCGCGAGGTGTTTTTCGCGGGAGAAACGCTCTCCGCCGTACAGGACGCTGGTCTCCACGAAATGGCAGGCGCGGCCCTGCGACCGGATGAAATCGATGATGCCGTCGTATACCTCGGGTTTCAGGTACGTGCGGTTGCCCTTTTCCCCGAAATGCACCTTCAGCGGCACATCGGGCGGCAGGACCGCGCCGGAATGCTCGATCAATGTCCGGAGGAGGCGGACCGCCGCCTGCGAGAGGCCGGCTGTCCCGGAAGCCGGATCGAATGGAATGAAAAAGACGTCGGACATGGCGGACGATGGTTTCCCGGAAACGGAAAAAGTGAGTTGAAAAACGAGGTAAAGCTTTTAAAATATACATGGGAAAACGAAAAAAAACAAAGAAACCTTAAAAGAAACATGGAAAAAAACTTGTATTTTCGTGAAAAAAAGGTAGATTATGGTTAAACCCAAATATTAATGCGCGCGCAAAAGATGTTTTTTCTGCCGATTTTTCAGTCGGTTCCACGGAAGAACGTGCTTGCGGCGTTTCCTGTTCACACCACGGAAAATATTTTTTGAGGACTGGCTGCACATGAGATCATTTCGGAATCTGCTGGCGCGATGCCTGACAGTCTTTTTGCTTTTCGTTTTGCCTGCCGTATTCTCGCAGGCGCCCGACCCGGCGGTTCCGGCGCTGGACCCGGCCCGACCGTTCCAGCGCAATGTCAAGACGATTCTCCTGCTGACATCCTATCCCGTCGCGGACGTCGTGACGAGCAATTTTTTCGATTCGTTCCGCAAGGGCATCCGTGAGCTCAATCTGCCGATCGACTGCCACGTGGTGGAGCTGAACGCCACCCACAAGGGCAACGAGGACCGTGTCGATTCCACGTTCGCCCGCCTGGAACGGGCGCTCAACGAAGAGCTGTATTCCATCGTCGTGACGCTGAACCACGAGGCCGCGGACGTGGTCATGCGGAACTACGACAGATTCCCTCGGTCGGTGCCGGTCCTTTTCGCCGGTCTGGGCCGCGTGCCGGAAGACCTGAAGCGCCTGTATCCGAACTCGACTGCCATCAGCATCGCCGACGACACGCTCGGGACGGTGGAGCTGGGGCTGAAGCTCTTCCCCGAGGCGCAGAACCTGCTGCTTGTGGTGGACGATACGACGATCTCGGAGAGCACCCGAAACGATATCCTGTCCCGCTGCAAACTGCACTATCCGCAGCTGGACTACAAATGGATCAACTCCCTGGACGGCAAGCGCGAGATCCAGAACAACCTCAATAGTGTTCCGGATGAAAGCATGGTCCTCTTCTTCCCGTCCCACGACTATGCGAATGGACACAACGAGACCCTGACGGCATTCGTGCAGAACATCGGGTTCGACGACCGGTTTCCTTGCCTGGCGCTCGATGACACGCTCCTCGGCAACGGCGTGGTCGCCGGCAACGTGATCGAAACGCACAAGCTCGGACGCGAGGCTGCCCGCATGGCCGCGCAGATCCTGAACGCCGGCAGTGCCCAGAGGATCGCGGAAAAGAGCGTCTCGCCCAAAAGAATGGTCGACTACGCCAAGTTCAAAAGCTACAAGCAGTTCTCCGGCAGGATCCCGCTCGGGGCTGCCGTGATCAACAAGCCGGAAACGATGTGGACGCGCCATTGGCAGACGTTCCTCACGGCTTTTGTCATCATCCTTGTCCTGGTCGTCCTTCAGATCTTCTATTTCAGCTGGATCCGCCGCCGTCTCCGCCTGAACCGCAACATGCTGTACTCGCTGCCCGGACGCGTGATGGTGCTGAACCGCGCGGAGTCCATCCTCTTCGCGTCCTGGGTGAAGGACGAACAGAAAAAGACGTCGCCGAAGAAGCTCGAACATCTCCTCGGGATCGACTATCCGAAGCTGTCCCGGACGGTTCACGATGTCTTCCAAAACGGCAAACAGATTACGATCGAATACAACTACGAGGATGTCCACCGCGCCATCTCGTTTGCCCCGATCGAACGGGATATCTTCGGGCAGGACGCCGTGATCTGCTTCTCGCTGGACAACACCGAGCTCCAGAACGCCAGGCGCCAGGCGGAAAAGTATTCCGCACAGTTGAAGAAGAACACCCGGATGTGGGATATCCTCATCAACTTCCTGCCCATCCACATCTTCGCCAAGGATATCGACGACGATTTCCGCTACGTCTTCAACAACCGCACCCGCTGCATGTTCTACGGCGTTGGCGAGAACGAACTCAACGACAAGACCGACTTCGATTTCCTGCCCCGCGAGCTTGCCGAAATGCTCCGCAAAAACGACATCGAATTCGTCGCGCACCCGGAGTCCAGCCAGCAGGAGACCAATGTGGACGTGAAGACCTGGGATGGCAGCATCCAGCATCTGCGGTGCATCCAGCGCATCTTCACCGACGAGGACGGCACGCGCCTGCTGCTCGGCACCGCCGTGAACATCACGGAGCTGGAGGAGGCGCATCTCCAGATGCAGCAGCTGAACTCGAAACTGCAGGAACTCCTGCAGCAGCACTCCATCCTGCTCGACAACATGCCGTCCGTCGTGATGACGAAGGACGTCGACAACGATTTCCGCTTCATCTCCTGCAACGACGCCTTTCTCAAGTTCTTCGACCTGCCTGTGTCCTCCGTCATCGGGAAGACCGACTTCGAAATCCCCCACATCAGGAAGGATGACGCCACCGCCGTCCATGCGGACGACATCCATGCCGTCGAGGTCCTGGAGCACCGCCCCGAATACCACTCCACGGGACAGGTCTACGACCATCGCGGCCGTCTCCGCATCGGCAAATTCTACCGCAAGCTCATCCGGACCGCCGACAACAGACGGATCCTCTTCACGCTTTTCCACGACGTCACGGACATCGAGAACGCGAAGCGCGAGGCCGAGGAGAGCGCCGGCCGCTTCCTCCTCACGCTCCGGTCCATCGGCGACGGCATCATCACGACGGATTCCCAGGGCATCGTCACGCTGATCAACCCGAACGCCGAAAAGATGCTGGGCTGCAAACAGGCCGATGCGCTCAACAGGCCCCACACCGATTTCTTCCACATCGTGCACGAGAAGACCGGGATGCCGATGCCTTCGCCGCTTATGGACGCCCTGCGGTCCGGCGAGGTCGCCATCGGCGAAGACCAGACCGACCTGATCTCCGCTTCGGGGCGGAGATACCACATCGCGGCCAATGCCGCTCCGATCCGCACCCGCTCCGGCGAGATCACGGGTGCCATCCTGGTGTTCCGTGACGTCACGGAGGAGATCAACAAGCGCGAAGAACTCCACCTCACCATGCAGGAACTCGAAAACGCGTCCGAAATGGCACGCCTCGCGTCGTTCCGCTACGATTTCAGCTTGCGCAAACGCACCGGGTCCAACCTCATCAACGAATTGTGGCCCGTGGACGAGAACGGCAATGCGCTCCTCGAGGAACAATGGGTTTATCCGGAAGACATTCCGGTCTTCAAGCAGAACATCCATGCCTTGCTCGAAAAGAAGAGCGATGCCGTGCAGTTCTCGTTCCGGGTCGGCTCGTCCGACGACATCCGCTACTACCGCATGATGCTTATGCGCGACCGGCGCGATGCGAAAGCGCCCGCGGTGTCCGGCATCGTGCAGGACGTGACCGAAATCACGCTGAACATGCTGAAGCTGAAGGATACGCAGGCGCTGTGGGACGCCGCAATCAACGCCATCCCGATCATGTTCACGGTGAAGGATATCGACGACGATTTCCGCTATCTGCTGTGCAACAAGGCGTTTGCCAATGTCTTCAAATTCTCGCCCGACGAGATCGTCGGCAAGACGGACCGCGATATCTTCCACGACGACAGCATCCTCGGCTTTGCCGACCGGGTCAATTCCACGACGACTGGAACGGACGGCCTCATGGAGATCGAAGGCGAGGTCCCGGACGGCAGCGGAAACCTCCGTTACATCAGGACTTTCATGCGGGTGATCAAGGATGCCCGCGGACACCGTCTGCTCCTGTCGGCGGCAAACGACGTCACGGATATGCATCGCCTGATCCAGAACCAGAAGGCCATCAACGACCTGCTCGAGGACATCCTCGGCGAATCGGATTTCGACCTGTGCATCCAGCGCACGCTGGAAAACGTCAGCAGGATCCTCGGCGCCAGCCGCGGCTGCCTGATCCGCCACGAAGAGGAAGGGACGAAAGCGCACTGCGTCGCCGAATACGTCAACCCGGACCACAAGAACGCCCGCATCAAGATGTTCGGACGCCCGCTCACCCGCGTCCGCGGCATCATGGAACAGGCGGACGACAAGCGCACGTTCGTATGCAACTCCATGGACTCCATGAACTGGGACTTCGTCCCGGAAGACTGGCGCAAGGCGGCCCGCGCGCTCGACCTCCGGGCGATCTTCCTGTCGAACATCGTCTGCGAAGGCGAAGTGAGGGGAACGGTCGGGTTCAATTTCGAAGGCGTTGACCATACGTTCACGGACAACGATGTGGCGCTGCTGAGCGCCACTGCCCACATGATCGAAGTGGTGCTTGCCAGAAAACGCGCGCAAGCCATCATCATGGACGCGCTGAGCCGCGCCCAGGCAGCCGACAAGGCGAAGAGCTTCTTCATCGCCAGCGTCAGCCACGAGATCCGCACGCCGCTGAACTCCGTCATCGGGTTCGCCGAACTCCTGCGCGAAGGCGGCGTCTCCCAAAAACAGGAAAAGGAATACCTCGACGCCATTTCCTCCTCGGCAAACGCCCTGCTCATGCTCATCAACGACGTCCTCGACCTCTCCAAGCTCGAGGCGAACCAGATGAAGATCATCACGGCCTTCACCGATTTCAATGCCCTCTGCCGCGAGGTCCTGCTCATCTTCACCTTCCGCGCCCAGGAGAACAGCAACAAGCTCGTCTCCGATGTGCCGGACGATTTCCCGGAGATCGACATCGACAACATCCGCATCCGCCAGATCCTCATCAATCTGCTCGGCAATGCCGTCAAGTTCACGAAGAAAGGCACCATCACGCTCCATGCCTCCTTCACGCCCGATCCCGATTCGGCGGACACCGGCACGCTCCGGTGCGCCGTCAGCGACACCGGCATCGGCATTTCCGAGGACGACCAGAAGAAGCTCATGGAGCCGTTCGTCCAGCTCTCCAAGATGCGCGGTACCAACGCGGTGAACAACGGCACCGGCCTCGGCCTCTCCATCTCCAAGCGCCTGGCGACCTGCATGAACGGCGAACTGACCTGCACCAGCCACATCGGCGAGGGCAGCACGTTTACAGTTACGCTCAACGCGGTGCGTTACCGTGCCAAGGCCGCCTCGAAGAAGCCGGCCGCCAAGACTGCCGCCGCATCCATTTCGCGCGACGTGAAGTCGATCTGCATCCTCATCGTCGACGACGTCCCGATGAACCTCCGCGTCGCGAAGGCGCTCTTCAAGAAGATCGGGTTCAACAACGTCCTCATCGCCAGTTCCGGCAAGGAGGCGCTGGAAATTCTCGAAAAGCAGCCCGTCGACCTGATCCTTTCCGACATGTGGATGCCGGAAATGAACGGCGCGCAGCTCTCCGCCGCGGTGAAGAAGGATCCCAGGTTCTCGCATATCTCGGTCGTGGCGCAGACCGCCGACGTCGAAACGAGCGGCAATTTCGACATGTCCCACTTCGATGCCATCATCCTGAAGCCGCTCACCGGGGAAAAGCTCTCCAACATGATCAACCGCATCGTGGCAAACGGCGACGGGCGGAAGGACAACGCGCAGGACGGCCCGATCAACCTCGGATGATCCCGGACCATGTTTGAAGTCCCGAAAAAGTTCGACATCGACTTCGGCGGCGTGTACCGTTCCATCGGACGCGACGCCGTGACCTCCGGCATCATCCGCAAGCACGAAGAGCTCGACTGGCGCGGAGGCGGATTCCCGCTCTTCTCCGTTTCGGTCGTCCTCCGCGGCACGGGCACCTACATCGACGCAGCGGGGCGCCGGGAGCACCTTTGCCCCGGCAAGCTCTTTTTCCGGGTCCCCGGCGTCAGCCATTCCAACCTGATCGACCCCGGCAGCAACTGGCTGGAGTTCTACCTGGCGTTCCACTTCATGAAGAATACGCCCGCCGGCGAGCCGCACGACGCGTTCCTGGACTACACCGAGGCCGGCAGCCCCGGCTACCTGAAGCTCAGGAACATGCCCGGGCAGGACGATTCCTGGGTCCGGTCCATGTGCTGCCATCTCTTCGCGCTGGACTCGCAGGGGCCCGTGCGCGACATCAATCTTTCGCTCGAGCTCCTCAATCAGTGCTACGATTTTCTGGCGTACCTGCGGACCGCGGGCGACGAATCCCGGATCGCCCTCCGCGCCCTGAATCTCCTGACCGTCATCCTGGACAGCCGCATCAAAGGCTTTTCCGACGAGATATCCGACACGGTCAAGCAGGTCATCCAGGCCAACATCAGGAGCAGCAGCCCGCTGCCCGAACTCCTGAAGGACATCCCGTTCAGCTACCCCTCGCTCCGCCGCCATTTCCAGATGATCAACGGCTACAGCATCGGACAATACCAGATCCAATGCAAGATGGAGAAGGCCGTGAACATGCTTTCCTCCGGCATGAGCGTCAAGGAGACCGCCGAACGCCTCGGCTACAAGAACCAGTTCTTCTTCTCCAAACAGTTTCACCAGCAGATCGGATTCCCCCCCAGCGTCCTGAAAAAAAACTGACGCGCCGATCCCTCCCTTCCGGCGGATTCACGAAATACCCCTTCCCGGCAAAACGAAAACCGGCGCCGCAGTCGCGGCAGCCGGTTTTTGGTCTTTCCCTGCTTTTACGCGGGGATCAGTTCGCCTGTACGAGAGGGACGAGCCCTGCCTCCTTATTCGAATCGAGGCGGACGGACATGTCCGCGAGCACGGACGCCGGAAGGTCGATGGTCCGCGCGACCGGGGGCGCCAGACGGTACCACGGTTCGCCTTTGTAATACAGCCAGACGGGGGATTTTTCCCCGCTGAACCGGGAGATGTCGTAGCTGACCATGCCGTCGTCGAGGTAGAACGCGCGCAGGGGGACGGCAGGGTAGGAGCGGTCCGACGGTTTCCACGGGAGCACGAAGAACGCGCCGTCCTGCTGCGGTTCGGTCGTGACGGCCCAGACGCCGCCGACCAGGGAATCCTCGGTGGCCTCCTTCACCTTGTCGCCGACCCAGGAACGGTTCCGCGGATCGCTGGAGGATGCGCCTTCGTAAATCCATTGGCCGTCCCAGAATTCGATCCAGGAGTGGTTGCCGGAACGGTCCGTCCACTGCGGGCATCCGGTGAAGCGGGCGGGGATGCCGCAGGCGCGGCAGGCGTTCAGGAGGATGACGGAGAGCCCGGTGCAGGAGGCGTAGGAGGCGGCGATGGACTCCTGTGCGGACTGGTCGGCTTTCGGGCGCTTCACGGCGTCGTAGGTCACGTTCAGTTCCTTGAAGACATGGTCGTTCAGGTACTTGACGGCGTCGCTCGGCGTCTTCAGTCCGCGCACGGCCGGCATGAACTTATCATAGAAGAACTTGCGCCACGGGTCGCGCTTCTCGTTCACGCTCCAGTACGGCAGGATGTAGCGCAGGAAGAGGTCCTCGGAGATCTGGTCCTTCCACGGGATTTCCGAACGCGCCTTCAACGCATAGCGGACGTCCTCCAGCAGGCGGATGGGATTGACTTCTCCATAGTCGCATTCGGGCATTTCCGCCAGCAGCGCGGCCAGATACGGGCCTTCCGGCGGAGTCATGGCCAGAACCGCGAGGGTGTCGATCTTGTCCTGCGGGATGCGGGAGAGCGCGCGGTTGAGGCGGGATTCCAGCGTTGTCGAGGTGGCTCCCGCAGGGAGGGCGGAGAGCGCCTTGCGGATCGTGTCAACGGAACCGGAGGCTTTTCTGCCATTCTTCCCGGCATCCTTGATGGAGAGCGTGATCGTGTCGCCCTTCTGAATCTTTCCTTTGAGCTTGACGCAGGCGAAAGCGGAGGCCGCGATCACATCGGCGTCAAACGACTTGGAGACGATTTCCGGCGAGGCCATCACGAATCCGTAGGGCAGGTACACGCCCTGTTCCTTCCACTGGTCTTCCTTCAGCGCGGTCAATTTCAGCGTCAGCACACCGCCGTTCCCGTCCAGGGAACGTTCCAGCTTCAGCGTCTGGCCGGGTTTCGGGTCGATGGCCGCGCGCATGGCCGGGTCGCCGTAAAACGCCACCACATCGCGGTCGTAGAGCAGCCCGAGGGCCTCTTTCTGATCCTCCGAATTCCGGAAGCGGATGCCGCGCAGCGAGGAGGCGGCTTTGATCTGGAATGTGTCGTAGTCGGAGGTGTCGAGCGTGATGTGATTCAGGTCGCGTTTCACCAGGTTCTCCACGATCCAGGCGTTCGCGAAATGGAACGATTCCGTGAAGGAGTAGTAGCCGGGGTAGTCGGTCAGCATCCCCTGCGCCGTCCAGCCCTGCCGCCCGAACCACGTCTCGATCGTGTAGCCCATGAACTGATACACGCCGAAGGAATGGATCATGGCCGTGGCCATGCAGGAATCCTGTCCGTGCGGGATGTTGCCGATCAGGCAGTTTCCGGCGGCGCACCAGATCTTCGGCGTCGTGTCCCTGAGCTCGGTCACGCGGCCGCGGGTGTCGCGTGCGGCGAGCTTCCCGTTGCGGTCGATGAGGTACATGTTCCGGCTGCTGACGTATCCGCTGGCCCAGTCGTGTTCGGAAGCGTGCCCGGAGGTCATGATGATCTGGAATCCGCCGCCGTTCACGAGCTTGAGGAAATCCTCGGTGAAGTCCCGGTCGATCCGCGTGTGCTCGTTGTCGTATTTTCTCGCGGGGTCGGTGATGCGGAGGTTGTTCTCCTGCGTTTCGTCGAAGCTGTAGCAGCGGCGCATGAGGGAGTGGTGGAATCCGCCGACCATGTCGAGGGCGTCGGTGATGTCGATCGGGCCTTTGAACTCCGCCACACGTTTGATGTCCGCGGCGTTGTACCCGGTCAGGATGCCCCAGAAGGTATCGCAGTACGGATCGGGAAGGATTTCGCGCGCCATGCGGGAGACTTCCCCCGTGAATGCGCGTCCGGCAAGCTCCTTCGGCGTCACGAAGCACGTGTAGTACGGGAGCATTTCCCGCAGGTCGGGCAGGACCTCGCGGACGTCCTGCTTGTAGGAGAAGACCTTCGGGGCGAGCGCGGCATGTTTTGTCTTAAGCGCCTGAACCGCGCCGTCCAGCTCGGGATGGTTCGCCGGCACCACGATCGCATAGCCGACACGGGACTTGTTTCCGGCACTGGAGTCCGTGCGGTCGATCCGTCTGCCGGATGCGGCCTGAAGCGACGGGATGAACGAGGCCGCGGCGAGGCCGAGGATGACGGGGATGGCGGATAAGGCAAGTACAAGACGTGTTTTCATGTGGCAGGGGACTCCATGTGAAAAAACGGGTGGATTTCCCGCTGCGGAGCATACTCGGGAAAGACGCCGTATGTGTTAAACAACTGTGAAAAGGTCAATCCTCATCCTCGTCGCGGCGGTGGCCGAGGAAGAACCGGTACATGGCGCGGAGGAAAGGATTTTTCGGGAGCTCGTCGTCGTAGTCGTCGCTGACGACCGGGATTTCAAGCGGCATCTGGTTTGCGAGAAGGCGTTTCGGATTCTCCTCGAAAAGGATGTTCGCAGTCTCCTCGCCGTAGTTTTCCGTGATGAATTCCCTGCATTCGGTCTGGCGGAACGCGCGTGACGTGGAGTGGGCATCAGAGGCGATGTAGTGGCACAGGCCGTGGTCCAGCAGCGCGATCGAGAACTTCTGGCAGCCGCGTCCGAAGTCGCCCAGAATTGAGGCCGCCGTGAGCTGCATCGTGTAACCGGTGTTATAGATGTGCCGCACCTGTTCCCAGCTCTGGAAAAGGCGTTCCGGGTGCGCGCAGATCGGGTGGAACCCGGCGGAATGCGTGGAGCGGCTGATGGCGTCGACGGAGGAGTCCATGCGGCTTCTCACGAAGTCGATGAGCATAAAAGAAGTGCCTGCGAGCCCGACGCCGTTTTCGTCGACCTGGAAAAGCTGGGGCAGGTTGTATTCGAGTCCGCGGAGAAGCTTGATGCCGTATTCCGCGGCCGTCGCTTCGGTCGCCGCGCGGATTTCATCCATGCGTTTGATCTGGTCTCCGGCGGGCTGTTTTCCATGCGGGGTGCAGATGATCGTGTCGATGCCGTCGGCCCGGGCGAGTTCGAGCATCCTGACGGTCTCGTCAAGATCGGGCGAACCGTCGTCGCCCGGCACGTTCGGCAGGATATGGCAATGGATGTCAATCATGGTTGCAGCTCAGAACGGTTCAGGCCTGTCTTATTTCTTTTCCCCGGCATCGGCGGATTCCGCATCGTCGGGTACCGTCGGCGACATAAGGGCGATAGAGCTTTCTTCCTTGGTGAGAACGGGTTCCGGTCCCTTGCTCTTTTTCTTTTTCGACCTGTGGCTGTAGCCGTAGCCATAACCGTAGCCGTACCCGTAGCCATACCCATAGCCGTACCCGTAGCCGCCGTATTTTTTGCCGTAACCGTAGCCGTAACCGTAGCCATAACCGTAGCCATAGCCGTAGCCGTACGCGCCGGAGGACTGTGCGAACTGGTTCAGGATGATGCCGGAAATATTGAGCTTGAGTTCCTTCAGACGGTTGGTCAGGACCTTCAGGGATCCGAGCGAGGTCTTGCGGGCATTGACGACGACGATGATGTCGTCGACCAGCTTGCCCAGAACAAGTGCATCCGCCAGGATGGTCGCAGGCGGCGTGTCGATGATGATATAGTCGTATTCCTTGGCTTTTTCCTCCACGAATCCGCTGTCGGCAAAAACTTCGATGAGGCGGAGCGGGTTCGGCGGGATCGGGCCGGGCGGGATTACGTCGAGCTTGGTGCCGTTGATGTTACGGGAGACCACCTCGTCGAACGTCTTCTTGCCGACGATGTAGTCGACCAGTCCGACGGAGTGCGCAAGGCCGAAATAGTCCGCAGAGTCGCCCTTGCGGATGTCGGCGTGGATCATGAGCACTTTTTTGTCCTTTTCCGCGAGAAGGAGGGAAAGATAGCTGGAGAGGAGCGTCTTGCCTTCGTTCGGGGTGGAACTGGTGACCATGATGACGTGGGCGGACTCCTTCTTCGGACGGGAATACTGGAGGTTGGTCAGGAGGATCTGGAAATCTTCGTAGAAGCTGTTGAAGTTGTACGTGGTCTTGTCGTTCAGCGCCACGTTCATTTTTTTGTCGTTGCGGTAGGCTTTGCGGCGTTTCAGTCGGACCATGGTGCCGAGCAGAGGGATCTGGAGCTCCTTGGTGATCTGGTCGGTGGACGTGATATGGTCGCGCAGCATGGCATAAAGCGTGAGGAGACCGAAAAGGAACGCGCTGGAGAAAATGAAGGCGACGCCTGCTTTGAAGAGGGCCCGGTTGTTGACGGGCCTTTCCTGCGCCTGCGGGACGTCGATGTTTCTGAGTTTGGAGATGCCGAGCTGGGTTTTGATCGTGTCGAGGAAGACCTCGTTTGTCACTGTGGCGGCAGCCAGAGCCATTTCCTTGGACTCGGAGAAGAACGAGCAGTCGATGAAGTGCGTTTTGCGGCTGAGTGTGATCTGTCTTTTGTAGGGGATTTCCTCAAGCGTCAGTTCTGGGTATTCCAGGTTAAGCTGCGTATCTACGCGGTCCTTCACATACCGGCTGTCCAGAATTTTTTCATAGTCGTTCAGCATCTTGTCTGCCACGATGAGCTCGCGATCGATCATGTTTGCCGTCTGGAGCGCAGTGTTGAGCTGAGTCGTCGATGTGACAGCGTCGTCCGAGCTGCCGGCATAGTCCCAGGCGAAAAGACTGAAATCCACACGGTAGATCGGTTTGGCGATATATCTGAAATAAACGAACGTCAGGGCGGCACAGAAGAGACCGAATGCCATCACGTACTGGTAGCGTCTCCTGAAAATATTCCACAAGAACGGGAAATCGACATCACTTGGTTTGCGCATTGATAAAAAACCTTCCGGTTAGTTTTTTGTCATGAAAAAAAGTGTTTTATAATATAATGCAAAAAAGCTCTTTTTCAAAAAAGAACGGCATATTTTCAGAAAAAAAGGCCAAATGCCCGATGAAATAAAACGTTTTTAGTGATTTGCCGGAAGCCTTCATGCTTCCGGGTCGTACAAGAAGAAGGAACAGTTGTCGCAGTGGACCAGTTCGCCGTTTTTCGCCTGCAGCGTGGTCTGCGGGGAGTTTTTCATGTTGCAGTTCGAACAGCTTCCGTTTCGGAGTGCGCCGACGGGGGTTCCTTTCCCCGTGGCAAGCATCCTGCGATAGGGAGCCAGAATCTTCTGCGGGACGTTGTTTGCGTATTCCGCCGAGAGCTTTTCCTTTTCCGCGATCTCCCTGATAACCGTCTCCTTGAGGGAATCCAGCTCGCGGACTTCGGTCTGGACGGTCCGCCCCGTCGCCTTGTAGGTGCGTTCCGCTTTTGCGAGGAGCTTTCCGGCGGTCTCCTGTTCGTCCATGAGCTCGATTTCGCGCGTTTCGGAGTCGGAGATGTTTTTCTTCGCGGTTTCGATCTCGGCGAGGATGGCGTTGTATTCGTTGATTTTCTTGATGGAGGACGACTTGATCTTCAAGGCCTGGAGCTTGTCCTGTGCGGCCTGCGTGGCGGCAGCCTGCTGCTTGGCGGCCTGTTCCACCTTCAGTTTGTTCTGCTTCGCTTTTTCCAGCCCTTTCCGCACGACATCGAACTCCGCGACGAGAGCGGCGCGTTCATGCGGGATGGACGCGAGTCGGGTCTTCAGTTCGCGGATGCGCAGATCTTCCGCCTGGAGGACCAGAAGGTCCTTGATTTCCTGTTTCATGGTGCAGTCTCCTGATGATTGCTTTTTGGTAATATAGCCGCCCTTTTTCCAACATCAAGCGAAAAAAAGGAAAACTTTCGGCTTTTTTTCCTCCGCGCGCAAGAAGTTTCGCATGGTTGAAAATACCGGGATCCGCGGTATATTAACGGTATGCGGATTCCCGTCGGAATCGCTGCATCAACACAAGTCAAAAGGAGGGAACCATGCTCAAACTCGCCCGGTGCGTCCCGCTGTTTGCGCTCGCCGCTCTTTCTCCGGCCTTGTCCGGACAGACCGCGGCCCGCGAAGCGGACGACGCCTCAACCCAGACCCTGCGGTTCGTGCAGGACGACGCCCAGGACTACATGGTGTCGAAGATCTACCGCCTGAAATACATTCAGGCCAACGACATCACGCCGTTCGTGATGGGCATCGTGATGCGCTACAACATGAACTCCACCGTGAGCTGCGTGGAGTACGGCGCCGACAACGCCCAGATGCTGACCGTGACCTGTCCCGTCGACATGATGCCGTACGTGGACGACTTCATCGCGAAGGCCGACCGCGACGTCCGGCTCGACGGAAAGGTTCCCGGCGACATCGTGAAGGGGACCGGCATCACGCGCGCCGTCTACCGCCCGAAATACCGCTCCGGGCAGGCTCTCCTCGACGTGCTCGTCGATTCCGTGATCGGCGAGGGCGTCTACAGCAGCGTGTACGCCTGGGACCGCAATTCCAACCAGATCTACTGGAAGGACAACAGCTCGAACACGCAGTACGTGTACCAGTTCCTCGGCTACCTGGACCGCCCCGCGCCGCAGATCACGCTCGAATTCCAGCTCTACGAAGTGCGCGAAAGCACGTTCCGCGACCTCGGGATCGAGTATCTGGCGTGGAAGAACGGGCCCGGCATGAACATCTTCCAGGTCGGATTCGACGTCATCAACGTGACCTCCGCCGGAACCGCCGCGTTGAACACGATCACCGGGCCGGTCGGCGGATTCCTGGCCGCGCCCCAGTTCGACGCGAGCTTCATCCGGCTCCTGGCGCAGCGGGGCGACGCGAAGATCGCGGACACCGCCGTGCTGACCGTGGCGAACTCCGACACGGAAAGCTATTCCCTGCAGTTCAATCCGCAGCTCCAGAACATCGTGAAGAGCGACAACGACGCCATGAGCGTAATCGGCGACCACCTCGAACTCCCGGAAGGCTTCTCGCAGGTCTTCCTGCAGGTGGACAGCCCGCTCGTCAATCTCCACTACGGCGAGTCCCAGGCCGGATACCCCGCGAGCGAGGCGTTCTCCGTGAACAACTACGAGCCCGGCGTGTATGCGGACATGAACGGTACGCTGTTCTTCGGTTACACGGTGCAGACGGCGAACGCGGTCGAGCGCGCGGGCGACGGCACCGAGCTGATTGAAACGAGCGAGATCGCGAGCGATGCCCTGATCCCGCTCAATGAGGAAGTCGTGCTCGGCCAGTGGGACAAGGAGCAGGACGTGGAGCAGACCATCGGCATCCCGTGGCTCTGCCGCATCCCGTACCTCAAATATCTTTTCAGCACCGTTACGACCAGCCGCGAATCGACGCGTGTGTACCTGACCGTGACGGCGCGGATGCTGGACACCGCGCATCCGCAGACGCTCGACTTCGAGTCCGGCGAACTGAAAAAAGTCCAAAAGGCGGAAGGAGCCATGCAATGAAACGATATAATCTCATTTCCGTTACGGCGGCGGCCCTGTCCCTGTTGAGCCTGAATCTGTGCGCCGCCGACATCCCCGGGGTCCCGCGCGACTCCAATTTCAACAACACCGGCGGCTACGACGCCACGCGGATCGTCGCCCGACTGAATGTGAACGTGGATTCCGGCACGAAGGTCGTGCACTTCATCCGCGACAACAACGACCCGCGCGTGGTCACGAAGACCTATCTGCTCCAGCACGTCGATCCGTACGAGTTCCGCGACTACCTGCGCCAGATGGTCCAGACCAAGCGCGTCGGCAATACCATGCTCCAGCAGCAGTACCCGTCGAACACCGCATCCGCGCCGTACATTGCCACGGAAAGCTCCGCCGAGCTTGGCCCCGCCAACGCCCAGCCCGGCTACACGCCGCTTGTCCAGCTCGGCAGCAACACCGCCGTCGAGTGCCTGAAATACGCGGACGGAACCGGCCTGCTCATCGTCAGCGCCGAGGAATACCGGTTCACCGACTCCGAGAACGGCATCGGCATCGACACGCTCGTCGCCACGCTCGACGACCCGGCGCTCGGCGCGTTGAACTACGGCTACCAGATGTACATCTACATGCCGAAGTTCGTCCCCGCGCGCAATCTGATGCCGCTCATCGAAAACGTCGGCATGAACATCAGCGATGTGACCGAGCTCTGGCAGGGCATGGACATCGTGGCGTACGACCCGGACCTGAACTGGCTCATCTTCGACGTCTGCAACTACTCCTGCGACAACATCGCCCACATGCTCGCGAAGTTCGACGTGCCCGTCCCGCAGGTCCGCCTGAAGATCAAAGTCTACGAGCTTGACACCGAGAACGACGACCGCATCGGCATCGACTTCCAGGGGTGGAAGAACAACGAGGGCGCGGACTTCTTCTCCGTCGGCGGGCGCTACCGCAACAACTGGTCCTCCGTCTACAGCGGCGGCGTCGGCCCGGTCGCCGCCTACGGCTCCGAGCGCACCAGCTACTTCAACTTCAACCCGAAGTGGAACACGCGCTACATCGACTTCCTGGAATCGCGCGGCCGCGCGAAAGTCCTGCACACCGGCGAGCTCTGCATCCGCAACGCCGCCGAGGGCGCGACGTTCGCCCGCACTACGCAGCTGCTGTACTCCGACGATTCCGCCGCGGTCTCGAAGGCGCAGAGCACGCCCGACATGGGCGTCGGCCCGTACGAACTGCTGTCCAACGTCATCAACAAGGTGTTCGACAAGGGCGACCCGCTCCCCGTCGGCAAGGGCGAGGCGCAGGAGATCAGGGCGTTCCCCGGATTCGGGTTCACCATGACCGTGAACAACGTTTCCGTCAACCTCGAGGAAACGCGCTTCGACGTCACGCTCTCCAACTCAAGTCTGCTCGGATTCCAGTCCAACGGCGCGCCGCGCATCACGAACGGCAACGTGGTGAAGCAGGTCGTCAGCCTGCCGCACGGCAAGGACACGTTCGTCATCGGCGGCCTCACCAAGCAGGAGGAGGTCGAGTCCCGCACGGGCGTGCCGTGGCTCATGGACATCCCCGTGCTCGGCTATCTTTTCAGCTCCGTCTCCAATTCGGTCAAACACACGGATCTGGTCGTGATGGCGCAGGTCGAGTGGGACGCCCCCGCCGACAAGCCCGAGCTCAGGAATACCTCGAAGGCCGAGACGCGCGGCGCGCCCGTCGCGGCGAAGAAACCCGCCTCCGCCTCGGAGCCGGTCATGCCCGCGCAGAATATCCCGGCTGACGTCCCGCAACCTCAGATCTGAACTTGGAAAGGAGATGAACCATGAAACAGATTATCAGTGCGCTTCTCGGGTTTCTCTGCGGATTCTGCCTCGCCGCGTGCGTGGTCGTCGAAAAGGACGATTTCGAGGACGTCGACCCGGACGACGCCACGCTCGTGGAGTCCGTGAAGCTCGGAAACAACATCCTCGCGTCGTTCCGCGACGAGGACTACGCGAAACTGCGGCGGAACATCCCCGGCCCGCTCCGCACGAAGATGACCGAAAAGGATTTCAAAACCTCGTGCGCGAACTGGCGCGACACGCTCGGCCGCATCAAGGACTTCGATTACGTCCTGGAGCTGGACACGCCCGCGGTGCGGAACCTGATCTGGCGTGTGGAGTTCGAGCGCGACGCCGCGAACGGGAAGGAGGTCGAACAGGACATGCTGTTCCGCCTCGTGACCGGGAAGGTCGACGACGAAGTCTGCGTGCTGTCCTGCGGATTCCTGTAAGCTCAAAACAAGGATAAAAACGGGCGCGTTTCCCGAATCGGGAGACGCGCCCGGAGTTTGAGCTGGATTTGAATTTGGATCACTGCACCGGTGTCAGGTTGATGCGGCTCACGTTGAGCCCGTCGGATTTCCAGCGGAGTTCGAGCGTGTGGAAGCCCTGCTTGAACTCGACCGGATAGGACTTCGTGGAAACCCAGTTCTGATCGCCGCCGGTGGAAGTTGCGTTGAACGTCGCGGCGATCTCGCCGTCGAGGTACAGCTCGATTGCGAGCTGCGCCAGCGTGTTCGCCTGGCTGCTCGCCACACGCAGGGAGACCTCGAACTTGCGGTCCTTCGCGCAATGGACCGCATAACGCGCCACACTGCCGACCGTGGCATTGAAGATGGCAAGGTCCAAATCCTCTGCCGGTAAGAGATTTTCCCGCGAGGTTCCTATGCGGAGTCCCTGCGAAAGGAACACCGCGTATCTGCCCGTGTTGGGCGACTTGAACGTCAGAACCGACTCCGGATGATCGCGTCTGTCGAGGTCGATGACCTGGAGGGGGAAGTATTGGATGCGGCGGTCTTTCCGGTGCTCATTGAAGTTGATCGTGTATTCGCGGGCGTCCGCGCCGGAACCCGTGCGAATGGTCACGGTCTTCGCGGCATCGTTCTTCGTGATCGTCTTTTCGACTCCGGCGGGCGCGGCGACCTCGATCTTCGCGGTCGCGAAGTCGACGCCGGGGAGATAGTAGGTCGTCATGGCAGGATTGAATCCGATCTTCTCGCCGTTGACCGTGATGTCGGCCGGGGCATTTTTGAATTCATCGCCGGACTTCGCGCCGGTCGCGGAGACCTCTGCAGCGGTCGGGACATCCGACTTGACGTTCGAGCTGAGGGTGAACCAGTCTTCGCCGGGCTGGTAGGTGTTCGGGAGGCTGTGTTCCTTGCGGAACGTGCGGGAATTCATCACATAGTTCAGCACGTTCTTCGTGCTGCGCTGCATCTCGCCGAGCGTGATGCCCGCCGTAATGTCGTCCGGACGGCCCGCCGCCACCCACTGGTTGTAGGATTCGAGCAGGGAGTTGTCTTTGCCGCGTCCTCCCCCGAAGCCGCCCCCGCCGCCGGGGCCGTCGCCGGGCATGAGTACGTCCATCTGGGAGCGGACGCGCCACGCGTTGTTGCGGACGTGGAGCGCATCGGACGCGCCTTCTCGTGCCCACCAGTCGGTCATGAGGGAGCCGGTCCAGCCCCACTGGCCGCGCAGAATGGTGGTGTCGAGGTCGTAGTTGTAGTAGTTCCAGAAGCTGTTGATCTTGTTGTAGCTGCCCATGATGTTGTAGGGCTTGCCGACCTTCACGCAGATCTCGAATGCCCGGAGATAGATCTCGCGGAGGGCGCGTTCGGAGCAGCGCGAATCGTTGGCGTTGCGGTTGGTCTCCTGGTTGTTCAGCGCGAAGTGCTTCGGCACGGTGGACGCGCCTGCCTTCTGGATGCCGCGCGTCATGGACGCCGCCATGAGCCCGGTGAGGAGCGGGTCTTCGGAATAATACTCGAAGTTGCGTCCGCAGAGCGGGTTGCGGTGGATGTTCATGCCGGGGCCGAGGATGCAGTCGACGCCGTTCATTTCCATCTCCCTGCCGACCTGGTAATACATCGCTTCGATCAGGTCGTTGTTCCAGGTGCAGGCGAGCAGCGAGCCGATGGGCAGGAGCGAGGCGTTCGCGGAGAGGCGCAGGCCGGAGGGGCCGTCGCAGGTCGCGATGGGCGGGACGCCCTTGTCGCGGACGCTCTGGAGCGTGCCGCCGAAGACGGAGGCGTTGCCCGCGGGTCCGAGCGGGCTTCCCATGCCGCCGTCGCCGCGGAGGAGAGTCTCGATCTCAACGGGCGTGAGCTGGGCGACGAACTCGTCCAGCGTGTTCCTGCCGTTCTTCACGTCGATGAGCTTGATGCCCTTGTCGCCGGTTTCCGGGACGGCCTTCGGGAGGCGTTCTTTGATGCGGGCGGCGAGGTCGACTTTCGAGACCGGGACGCGTTCCTTGCCGGGGACGAGCTTGCCGTCCTGCTCGACGGCCTTCATGCGGTCGAATGCGACGCTTTCCGAAGCGATGGCGAGGGCGGGCTCGAGCTGCTCGACCACGAGGAGATCATTGATTTTGAAGCTGCCGCATTCCTTTGCGCTGCGGCTGCTGTTCCCGACGTAGACCGTGTACTTGCCGGGCTCAAGGACCCATGCCGCCTGGTGCCCGGTCGCGCCGCTGTCGTCGAACGAGGCGAAATCCTTCGCCGGGATGATGAACGTGAACGTCTGGGATTCGCCGGGAGCGAGCAGATTCGTCTTCGCGTATGCCACGAGGACTTTCGCGGGCTTGCCGAGCTTGCCCTGCGGCGCGCCGCAGTAGACCTGCACGACTTCACGGCCGGAGTATTTCGAACCGGTGTTCTTCACGGTGGCTTTGACGGACACGAATTCCGTCAGCGGGTCGCCGATTTTCAAGTTCGAAGTGGCAATGTCGAACGTGGTGTAGCTGAGGCCGAACCCGAAGGGATACAGGACCTTTTCCGGGGCGAACGTCTCGAAGTAGCGGTAGCCGACGTAGATGTCCTCGGTGTAGTTGTTGAACTCGCGACCGCCGAAACTCTGCGCGGACGGGTAGTCCTGATAGGTCTCCGCGATGGCGGACGCGAGCTTGCCGGACGGCGTTTCCTTTCCGGTCAGGACGTCCACGATGGCGTTTCCGGTCTCCATGCCGCCCTGCCAGACGTACATGAGCGCGTCGATCTTGTAGTCCTTCACCCACGCCATGTCGATGACGTTGCCGACGTTCAGCAGGACGACGGTCTTTTTGAACGCGCCGGTGACTTCCTTCAGCAGGAACTTCTCCGCGTCGGTCAGGTAGTAGCTGCCGGGTTCGAGCCTGCATTCGCGGTCCTCGCCCGCGGCGCGCCCGATCATGAGCACGGCGGTGTCGGCCCGTTTCGCAGCCGCCTGGATCTGTTCGGCGGTGATGGGCATTTCGGGGGCATAGAACGGCCAGTTGCCCCAGCCGCCCGCGCGGAGCGGATTCGCCTGCGCCCACGCCGTGTAGGTGTCGAGGAGTTCCTTGTCGGGCACGATCTTGTCGGTCTTCGCGAGGGCGTCGTTGAGCGTGACGCGGTACGGCGGCTTCACGTCGCCGCCGGAGCCGTAGCCGACCAGGAAGGTCTGGACCTGCGTGATGCCGAAGAACGCGACGGGTTCCGCGCCGTTCTGCCCGAGCGGGAGCGCCTGGTTGTCGTTTTTGAGCAGCACGATGCCTTCCGCGGCGGCGCGGCGGGCGTATTCCTGCACGGCCGGATTCACGGAGGCGAACGCCTGGATCGAGAGCATGGCGGCGGCGACGGCGCACGAGGCTTCGGCGGCCGCCTTGCGGCTGAGGAACGGGATGTGGAATTTCATAGTGTTGTTTCTCCCGAATTTGAGAGGTGAATGGATTTGCGTTATAATAAATGGTTAATTGCAGTACGTTTCAGTCAATCGTTTTCTTCCGGCGCCACGGGCTGCAGTCTCCTTGCATTGACTTCCGAACCGAGGATAATATCCCCTTCATTCAATCCATCGAAAAGAGGGTTGAGTTCAGGATATCCGGGAAACACTGCGGTAATGGCAAATTCTTCCGTTCCATAGTCCGGATCGACGACAACAGGAGAGAATGCCGCCGAGAAGAATATCGTATCTCTTTTTTCGTATTCGAAAGGACCTACCGCCCTCAGACATCCGTTTATTTTTTTGACGGTGTAATCGGCATCGATATCGGCACGCCTGATTACTTCATACCCTACGATTTCCCCGCACCGGAACACCATGTAGATTTGCCGACGATTTCCGGGAATGATTTCCATAACAATGGATTTTTCTATTGCGCACTGTAAATCATACCAGTTTTCGATTTGATAAAAAGCGCTTCTGTTTTGCATTTTCGTCGAAGGAGAGTATCCTTCGAGCGGACCAATATAATCGGTTTTGAACTGACATGCCCTCCTGTACGCATGATCGATACATGCTTCGACGTCGGTACTCGGAAATTTTTCAGGATAGTTTTCCTTAAAGAAATTTTCAATATCATAAAGTTCAGAAATGTTTTGTGCTCTCATGATCTTGTTCCCGTCGAAAGAGAAATATTTTTTTGTTGATTCAGGTATTGTTTCTACAGGTTTCATAGAATCGAACCCGAACATGTTGATCTCCGAATTTGGATGCCAGCTCAATTTCCCTATTGACCGTTTGAGTGTGACAGCAAATAGTTTTGTCGGTTTTTTCTTGTCGGTAATGCCGATCTCAACAGGAGCGGTGAAAAACAAGTGAATCGTTTCATGGTCTTCGATTACCACTTTAAGCAATAATGATCTGCCGATTATTTCAAGAACAGCTTTGATAATATCCGTGGCATCGTTGCTGACCGATGCGGTCAATCCTTCCTTCGTAATTCTGGATACCAGAAACCCGCTCTCCTTCTGCTCGTCACCGTCAGCCAGAAATACGATCTTCGGCTTCCTTTGTCTATTGAAAAAATAGGCATCATGAACAAGAGTTCCTATTTCATCCGGCTCTTTTACCTCGGGGATGCCGAGTATGTCTTTGTAAACCTTTGCTACCCGCATATCTTTGAAATCATTCAGCGTTTTTTCCATAGAGTATTTTCCTTGGGGGGATGATTCATCCAAAAGCTGTTTTTTTGAGAAAACCTGTGCGGGCGGATTGGTAAAAAACTGTGAAAAAAAACATCCGGCGTGCCCTGCGGGAACAGGGATCGCGCCGGATGGATTGTTCGGGCTTACTTGAAGCTGGCGGCGGTCAGTTCGACCGAGCCCTTCTTCCCGGTGAGGTCGACGAGCTTGCCGTTGTAGCGTGCGGCGAGCGGGATGCCGGTGAGGTCGGAGATCACGGCCTTGCCGAGCGTGCCGTTGTCCCACTGGATGGCGACCGTGGCGTTGCCGCGCGCCTTCAGGCCGGAGACGTTGCCTTTCGGGAGCGCCTTCGGGAGGCAGGGCAGGATGTCGATGATGGTCTTGCCGTCGGCGGTGGTCTCCTGCGACTGGAGCAGGATCTCGATCATGCCGGCCGCGCCGCCGAAGTTGCCGTCGATCTGGAACGGCGGGTGCGCGTCGAAGAGGTTGTTGTAGGTCTTGCCGGGGCGGATCAGGTTGCCGACGAGGCGCCAGGCGCGGTCGCCGTCGAGGAGGCGCGCCCAGAGATTGATCTTCCAGCCCATGCTCCAGCCGGTGGCGTCGTCGCCGCGGGCGTTCAGGGAGACCTTCGCGGCGTTGAAGAGGTCGGTGTCGCTGGCGCGGATCACGTTGCCGGGGAACACGGTGAAGAGGTGGGAGACATGGCGGTGCTGGTTCCGCGGATTGTCGTCCGGGTGGTCGTCCTGCCACTCGCGGAGCTGGCCCCAGGTGCCGATGGTGAACGGCGGGAACCTCTTCATGGTCTCTTCCATCTTCGTGCGGAAGGCGGGGTCGTCATCGAGGAGCTTCGAGCTCTCGATGGTGGCGCGGAAGAGCGCGGTCAGGATGCCGGTGTCCATGGTGGGGGAGGCGCAGAGGCCGCCCTGTTCGGGGGAGTAGGACGGGATGGTGACGAGGGCGTTGTTGTGTTTGGGGTCGGGCTGGAGGAAGTCGAGGTAGAACTTCACGGACTCCTTCATGACCGGGTAGTGCTTGCGGAGGTCGTCGAGGTTGCGCGTGAACTCGTAGTGGTCCCAGAAGTGGAGGCAGAGCCAGGCGCCGCCCATGGGCCACATGCCGGTGGGCGAGAAGTCGATCGGGCCGCACTGACGCCAGAGGTCGGTGTTGTGGTGGGCGACCCAGCCGTTGTCGACGTTGTAGAGCTTCTTGGCGGCCTTCTTGCCGTTCGGGACCATCTCGTGGATCATGTCGAAGAGCGGCTCATGGCACTCGGAGAGGTTCGCGGTCTCGGCGGGCCAGTAGTTCATTTCGGCGTTGATGTTGATCGTGTACTTGCTCTGCCACGGCACGTTCACCTCTTCGCTCCAGATGCCCTGGAGGTTGGCGGGCTGGCTGCCGGGGCGGGAGCTGGCGATCAGCAGGTAGCGGCCGAACTGGAAATAGAGGGACGCCAGGTCGGGATCGAGCGGGACTCCGTTCTGCCTGCGGGCCTCGAGGCGGTCGTTGGTCGGGAGCTTGGACGGGGTGCCGCCGAGGTCGAAGTTCACGCGGTCGAAGAGCGTGCGGTAGTCGGCGATGTGTTTTTTCTTCAGGGCTTCGTAGTCGACTTTCGTGAACTTGGAGAAGACGTCGTCGATGCGCTTGGCGGGGTCGCCGGAAACGTCGTTGTAGGCCTTGAACGAGGATTCGATGTCGAGCAGGATGACCACGGAGTCGGCCTTTTCCACGCGGATGCCGCGGGGCTCGCCGACCAGGTTGCCGCCCTCGTTGAACACGCGGCCGGTTATCTGGAATTTCGTCGCGCCGGGGATGCCGTTGTAGTCGATGGTGCGGCCGGTAAGGGTCATGGTGTTGCCGCTGACCGCGACGGCCTGGAGATCCTGCGGCGTGCCGAGGAACGCGGCGACCGAGATGCTGGCGGGCTTGTCCGCGGAGAGGCGCATGGCGACGACGCGGTCCGGGTAGCTGGCGAAATACTCGCGGGTGTAGGTCACGCCGTTGCGGGTGAACTTGGTCTGTGCGACGGCTTCGCGGATGTTCAGGCTGTGAATGTAGCCGGTGATGTCGCCGTCGCCGGTGTCCTGCTCGAGCCCGAGTGCGCCCGCCACGGAGAATGCCATTTCGGCGCTCGGACGGGAGATGAAGCTGCTGTTCGCGATATTTCCGGCCTGGTCTGCCTTGCCGTCGAAGATGAGCTGGCGCATCTGCGCGAGCTTTTCCGGGGTGGCGTCGGGGTTCAGGTGATCGTACGGGCCGCCCGCCCAGATCGTGTCCTCATTGAGGATGAGGTATTCGCGTTCGGGGCGGCCGGCGATCATGGCGCCCATGTGGCCGTTGCCGATCGGGATCATGTCGGTCCACTGGGTTGGCATGCGGCGGAACCAGACGGTGAGCGGTTCGGTGGGGGCCGCCGCGTCGCTGGAGATGCTTATGTTGCGGACGGGGTAGAGGGGCACGCCGCCGGTGATTGGCTTGGCGGCCTGGACGTCCCAGGAGTAGTCGGCTTTGGCGTCGGCGAATCCCGCGGCGGCGTCGGTGGCGGCGTTGAGCTTCGCGATCTCGTCGGCGGAGAGTGCGCGGTCCCACATGGCCACGTAGTCGATGCGTCCGTTGAACTTGCTGTTGCCGTTGCCGTCCGCGCCGATGGTCATCGGGCGCCATGTGGGTTCGCCGATCACGTTGTTGGCGCGGGACTGGGCGATGCGCTGTCCATCGGCGTACACTTCGAAACGGTGTTCCTTCTGGCTTGCCACGATGACGAGCTTCACGGGCTTGTCCTTCGGCAGGTTCGTGGTGTCGATCTGCGCCGCGCCCTGGACGCCGTTCACGCGGATGCCGCCCTGGCGCGCAGGCTGCTGGCCCCAGCCGCCGGGACCGCCTCCGAATCCTCCTCCTCCGAATCCGCCGCGTCCGCCGCCACCGGCTCCGATGGAGAAGCCGCACTGGCCGCCCTGCTGATGCAGCAGCGTGCCGGTCCAGGCGTCGCTTTCGGCGGTGATGGCGATCGTCATTTCATGCGGGGTCGAGAGCAGGCGACCGACGGGCGTGGAAAGGGGCAGGGAGGGTTCCGCCGCGGCGGACGAGAGCGCGGCGAAAGCCGCCAGCGCCGAACAGAGCAGGAATCGTTTCATGTTGATTCTCCTTGAAACTTGAGGTTTGTTTTTGGGTTTCAAGGGGAATATAGCACAAAGTCAAGCTGTTTTCAAGAAGCTTTCCGCCCTTTGATCGAGAATTGGTCTTTTTTTTCTAATAGAAGGACGTTAGTAACGTTAGGAGAACGACTTCTCCACTTCAGCCGTTTCGGGCTCCGATCCGGCACGGAAGATGAATCGTTCCGTCACTCCATCATTTCCGTGCCGCTGTCCCGCGTCATGGCGTTGATGCGTTTTGCGAATTCGGGCGTGGTGGCGAAACACGGAAAGTAATTCCCCTTCCACCAGATGGTCCGTATGGTGGGATAGACGTTGCCGTACCACGTGGCCCCCTGAAGCAGCATCACGCCGTAGACGTAGATGCGTCCGAACTGCTGCGGCTGCGCGACGAACCCGTCGTCCCACGAAGCGGCCCAGCCGAGTGTGCCGTTGGTCAGCTCCGTGATGGATGTAAGGGCGATGCGCCCGGGCGAGCCGGGCAGCACGATCGGGGAGTCCGCGGGTACCAGGATGCCGCCGCCGGAACTTTTCGCGGGGGGCAGGTCGTTTCCCGCGACCGCGGGGCCGGAGAAGAACCAGCCGGGCTTGGAGTCGAGCATCAGACGGTCGCGCATCTGCCACATCACGGCGTCGCGCGATTCCGGCGTGAGGTCGGAGAAGCTGACCGTTTTCGTGGTGGTGCTGCCGTCCGGCAGGCGTCCGGTCACGATGACGCGGGATCCGGACAGGCTGTCGATCGTGGCGTTTTCGAGCGTGACGCCGTTCAGCAGGCGTATTACGAAGTCGGCCGCCGGTGCGGCGGCCAGGACCGTGCAGGCGAATGCCAGCACGACGGACAACAAAACACGTTTCATGTTTCCCTCCTTTTTTTGAAGCCGGTACGAGCTTACGGCGCGGGATCGGTATGCGCCGCCAGGTCGCCGGGCGAATTGCTCCAGAGAAGCGCCAGGTTCGCGCCGCGCACCCAGCCTTCGTCGTTGTTTTCCATCCGCACGCGCACCCAATCCATGCGGTTCTCCTCGATGGAGACCTCCGTGCCGGGTTTCAAATACTGCTCCACGCGTCCGGATTCGGAGGACGGCAGGCTGTACAGCGGCGTGTTGCGGACGATGACGACGGCCTCCCGTGCGGGATCGTCGGCGGACGCCTTTGCGATGAGCGCGGCGGTGCAGATCACGGCGATCGCGATCCCGGTGTAGAACGGCCATTGCCACAGGTTCGAACGGCGGCGGAAGAACATTCCGAGCGCGATCAGTACGAGCATGAGGCCGAAGGCGCACGCGACGATCCATTCATCCACGCGCAGGAAATCGCGTGCCGCGAGCAGGAAGTCCGCAGGCGATTCCACGCGGTATTTCGGCGGCAGGAGAAGTTTCCGGCGCGTCAGCTCCAGATTGCCGGAGATGTCCGAGTTGCGCGGCTGAAGATGGCGGGCGCGTTCGTAGCAGACCAGGGCGCGCGGGTAGTCGCCGAGCTGGTAGAAGCAGTTGCCCATGTTGTAGAGCAGGGCGGGCGAGACATTGCGCGGGTCGATCTTCGAGGCGTAGTAGTCCAGCGCCTGCCGGAACTGGCCGGCGTCGTAGGCGGTCTTCGCTTCGTCCTGCGTCTTCGGAAGCTGTGCGGCGGGCTCCGCCGGGGCGGTGCTGTCCTGAGACTGCGCGTCGGATCCCTCTTCAGCGGCGGACGCGGGCAGGGCGAGGAAGAGCGCGCCGAGGATGAACGCGACCGCACCGAATTTGCGGACCGCGGACGCGAGCTGCCTGCGGAATTTCTCGTTCAGTTCGCTTCGGAGCGACGGCATCCATGCGGTGTTCGCCAGGTCTTCGAGCTGGCGGCCGAGCTCCGGCGCGGATTCCTTCACGCGGGACGCGGTCTCGCCGAGCGCAGTGCCGGGCGGCAGGTCCAGCATGTCGTTGAAGAACGCGGCCAGGTCGGCGCCGACTTTGTCCGGCAGGTCCTGGGGCGGCGTCTTTTCGATGGCGGAAGCGAGCTTGCCCCTGCGGGCGCGGGCATCGATGCGCCTGCGGGCGGACGGGTCGGATTCGAGAGCGCGTTTCCGCACGGCGGGCATGGTGATCCCGGCCGCGACGAGCAGTCCGGCGAGGAGCAGGATGAACGAGGTGCGGACGGCGTTTGCGGCCAGCGGTATCGTCACGGTCCCTCCGTCATTTTCGTCGTGGAGATAGAGGATGCTTTCCGGCGCGGGGGTCGCCCCGGACCGCGAGGTCAGGTCGGGATCGGCGTTCACGACTGCGGCGCCCGCCGTGATCGAAGCGATGCCGCCGGATGCCGACTTGTCTACCTTGATGGTCTGCTTGAAACTGAACGGGATGTATTTGCCCGAGGCGGGATCGAACGTGGAGCAGCTGAAGGAGACGGTCTGTTCGCCGGCCTCAAGCGGGATCAGAATGCAGCTTACGGAGATTCCGGACGGCGTTTCCGCAGTTTCGGGCGGATAGGCGCGGAAATGCTCCGGTTCGATCTTCGGCATGTTCAGCATTTCGGTCTGGTCCTCGCCCGTGAAATTGATCTTCAGGCTCAGGGGCTCCCCGATGCGGTACGGTCCGGGCGACAGGGAAGCCTCCGGTTCCCATTTGCCGATGAGGCCGATAAACGGCGCGTCCGCGGGTGCGGCGGGAAGCGGCTTGATCGTGATGGTCGGCGAAGCGCCGCGGATGACCTGGCGGGTGGAGGTGAACGCGGAGAAGAAATCCCGTTCGTCGAGCAGGACGGCGTTCGTGTCGGCGACGAGCTGAAGCTGGCCGGGTGCGAGGGCGCGGAATTTGGAGTCGAAGTCGTACACGGTGTACGGGATGTTTCCGAGGCGCTGGTTGTGGCTGGAGACGGATTCGAAGTTCGGCGCCTCCGGGTTGATCTTGCGGAAATCGTGGAACCGGATGGACATCTTGCTGTTGACGGGCTTGATCTCCGGGTAGTTTGCGAGGCGGAGCTCGTAGGGCGTCCGCACGAAAAGGGACAGCTGGAGCGGGATCTCCTCGCCGACCCAGAACGTCGGCGTCTTGTCCTCATCCGTGCCGGGGAATGTCATGCGGGCGTAGACCGGCTCGTTGGAACTTGCCTGTGCCGGGTCGATCTTCGGCATGGCGGAGACCCTGATCTTGAGCGGGGCGGTCTTCTCCGGCTGGCGCGAGTTGCCGTTCACGACGACCTCGATCGGAGGGATCGTGAATTCGCCTTCCTCGCGGGCCGTGAACGGGATGCGGAGAGTGTATTTCGAGGAGGTCACGCCGTTGATGACGGACATACTGGAGCCGCTGGAGATTCCGCTGTTCCACTCGAGCCCGGAAACGCGTGCGGGAGTTTGCCGGAGCTGGAGGCGGCTGACGTTCTCCGCGGAGATCTCGACATATCCGCGCATGCCGACGGTGATGTTCCGCGGCTGGATGGACACATTCAGGTCGGCCGCAGCCGCGGCGAACGTGAAAAGAAAGAGAAGGAAAGCGGCGAATCGGGGGAGTGTCGTTCTGTTCAGCATGGTGTTACCAGTCCTTTTCCACACGGTTGTTCAGACGGCTGGAACGGCGCATCTGATTGGCATCCTTGAAGTCAAGCTCATCTTTCGACATCATATTGAGAATGGCCTCGGCCTGTTGTTTGTCTATGTCCCCCTGATCCTTCGGCATTTCCTGATTGTTCGCCTGCTGCGGCTGCTGTGTATCGCGGTCCTGCCG
The DNA here is from genome assembly GCA_017541665.1 of Lentisphaeria bacterium. GTDB lineage: Bacteria > Verrucomicrobiota > Lentisphaeria > Victivallales > UBA1829 > UBA1732. Next base: position 31,882 of record JAFXYP010000024.1, read on the forward strand.
GTCCTGTTCTCCCTGACGGTCCTGTTCGTCCTGGTTTTCCTCGCCCTGTTCGCCGGACTGCTGATCGCGGTCGCCCTGCTCGTCGGACTGCTGGTCCTGATTCAGCGTGTCAAGCGCATTCTGCAGGTGTTCTTCGGCTTTCTCTCCGTTGCCCTGCTCCTGTTCCTCGCGTGCCTTCTGAAGTTCCTCGCGTGCCTGCTGGGCGGCCTGTTTCTGCCTTTCCTGGTTCATTTCGGAAGCTTTTCGCTCGAGCTCGGAAACGGTTTCCTCCGCCTGCCGGGTCATGTCCTGCGCGGACTGCCGATCCTGCTGCCGGTCTTGTTGTCCTTCGGACTGCTGTTCCTGCTGATTCTGTCCGTCGGCCTGAGGTTCGCGCTGTTGTTCCTGCTGTTGGCCTTCGGACTGGTGTTCCTCGGACTGTTGCTGTTCCGGCTGATCCTGTTCGCCGGACTTCTGGTCCTGCTCTTGCTGCTGTTCGGATTGCTGATCCTGCTGATTTTCCTGCTGTTGCCGGTCGTGTGCCTGCTGAGTCTGCTGGCGTGCCTGTTCCATGAGTTTTTTCAGCTCCTCGATCTGTTTTTTCATTTCCTCGGCCTGTTTGCGGTCGGCGAGGAGGATCTGCTGGTTGCGGATGACGGACGCGTCGCCCGCGGAAGAACGCATGCTTTCGCGGTAAAGCTCCTCGGCGCGGTTCAGTTTGACCAGGGCCTCGTCGACGGCTTTTCCGGCGGAATCGAGGTCCTGCCCCTGGAGCTTTTCGGCGGCTCCGTCGAGGCTTGTGCGGGCGTCGAGGTGGGAGATCACGCCGATGTTCTGGTAGGACGAGGCGCGCACGAGCGGTTCCTTTTCGGAGGCGGCGATGGCGCGTTCATAGAGCATGCGAGCCTTTTCGTCGTCGTGTTCGACCTGCTGGTGTTCCAAGGCGCTGTTGAAGAGCTCGGAGGCCGTCCTGACGGGTTCCGGCGCGGGTTCCTCCTGAGTCGTTTCGGCATCGTCGGCGGGCGCGGCGGCCTGCATCTGCTGTCCTCGGGCGGGAGCGTTCTGCGCGCGGGATTCCGCGGGAATTGCGAAAAGCAGGAGCGCGGCGAGCGCAAGTACGGTCTGGAGGGAACGCGGGCGCGTTTCGGAGACGCAGAAGAAAAGCGCGAGCAGGATGATCGCGGCGGTGAGCGGATAGGCGGGGCGCTCGATGGGGCGGAACATGGAGACGGAGTCTTCGCTTTCCTTGCGTTCGAGCATTTTGATGCGCGTTTCGAGTTCGTCGATGCCGCTGTATGCGGCGGTGGAGCGGACGTAGATGCCGCCCGTCCGGCGCGCGAGTTCGGTCAATTGCGGTTCGTTGAGCGGGCTTTTGACGGGGTTTCCCTCGCGGTCCGTGAGGATGCGGAGCTTGCCTTCCTCGTCCTTCACGCGGATGACTGCCGGGTTCGAGGGATCGCCGACGCCGACCGCGAAGATCGGGATCTGGGCCTTGGCGAGGTCTCCGACGACGGATGCGCCGCGTCCGGTGAGTTCGTCGCCGTCCGTTACGAGGATGACGGCTTTATGTGTGCCCTGTGCGCCTTTGAACGCCTTCACGGCTTCCTCAAGTGCGAGCTGGACGTTTGTTCCGCCGATCGGGATCGTGTCGGTGTCGAGGTCGTCCACGAGCTGGATGAAGCTGGGATGGTCCACGGTCAGCGGGCAGATCAGGAACGATTCGCCCGCGAATGCGATCAGGCCGAAACGGTCGCCGGGATTCTTCTTCACGATTTCGCGCACGAGCCATTTCGCATGGTCCATGCGGCTCGGCTTCACGTCGTCGGACAGCATGCTCCGCGAGACGTCGAACAGCACGAGCAGGTCGCGCCCCGTGGTGGTATCCTGCATGACCTGTTTGCCCCAGGACGGACGTGCCGCGGCTACCGCCAGGAACAGCACGGCGAGCGAAAGCAGGATGATGCGGAAGACGCGTTTGGCCGGGGATGCGTTCGAGAAAAGCGCGGCGCGTTCGTCCGTGCCGAACATTTTGCGCATAAGATTGTTCCGGCGGACGCTCCCGGCGATGGCGAAGATCAGGATCAGAGGAATGATCCACAATAAATTCCATAAAATGCTGCCGCTGAGAAATGACATGGCGATATGCTTCTTTCGGGCGGGAATCCGCCGTTCCGTTGATGTTGTTTCAGAGGTTTTGACGCCCGGCCGTCCCGCCGTCGGCACTGCGGAGAGAATATCCGTTCCCGGCGGTCGGAGAGAAGCCCGGCATCCGAGCCTTTAGACACGTCATTTTGCGGTTTGTTCCATGGAAGCGTCTTCCGGCAGCGCAAATTTCCGGCACAGGTCTTTGAACTGGTCGCCGCGGTCTCTGTAGTCGCGGAACATGTCCATGCTGGCCGTGGCGGGGGACAGCAGTACGACGTCGCCCGGGACGGCGCACGAAACGGCCTTTCCGACAGCTTCGGGGAATGTCCCGCACATGGAGAAGGGCACCGCGTTTTTCTCAAGATAACCGGCGATCTTCTGCCCGCACGAACCGAAGACGACAGCGTGTTTGAGATGGCGCAGACTCGGTGCGAGTTCCTCGAAATCCATCGCCTTGTCGAGGCCGCCGAGCAGGATGACGACGTTTCGGTCCCCGCCGACCGCGGCGAGCGCGGCGTTCACGGCGTGCGGATTGGTCGCCTTCGAATCGTTGATGTATTGCACGCCGTTTGCGGTCAGGAACCGTTCCAGCCTGTGCGGGCCGGACTCGAATTTCGCGAGGGCGCCCGTTACGGCGGGACTGAACACGGCGTCCTCACCCTGGACCGAAGCCAGAAGCGCAAGCGATGCGAGCGCATTTTCCAGATTATGGACGCCTTTCAGCGCGAGAGAGTCGACGGGGACGATGGCGCGTCCGCGGAAAGTCAGCTCGCCGTTCCGCGCCGTGAAATCGGCGGGCAGGCCGGCCGAGAACGTGTAGAGTTTCTGCCCGGACCCGGCTGGATGGAATCTCTCTCGGATGAGCGCGTTCAGCACGCAGGCTGCGGAAGGGTCGCCGAGCAGTTTGAATTTCGCGGCGGCGTATGCCTCCATGCTGCCGTGCCGGTCGATGTGGTCGGACGCGATGTTCAGGACCGCGGCGGCGACGGGATGCGGCACCGGCATGAGTTCGAGCTGGAACGAGCTGATTTCGACGACCGGCAGGTCGAGCTTCCCGTCGAGGCAGTCGATCGCGGCGTCGCTCATGGCATATCCGTTGTTTCCGCATGCGCACGCACGGATTCCGGCGGCGCGGAAGAGTTCGGCGGTCAGTTCGGTCGTGGTCGTCTTGCCGTTGGTCCCGGTGATGCCGACGAACGGTTTGCCGCAGGAGCCGAGCGCGAACTCGAGTTCGCCCATGAGGCAGGCGGAGGAGGCGGCGAGTTTCGCCCGCACGGGGTTTCCGGCGCGGAATCCGGGGCTGAGTACGACGCGTTCGAACGCGGGAAGCTCATCCTGTACCCGGAACCCGAAGTAAACGGCATCGGGCGGTTTCGGGAGAGAGTCGGCAAACGCATGCAGGGAATCGTTGTCCTGTTCATCAAGCAGGGCGAAGGGAATGCCGAGCCTGGCGGCGAGCCTGGCGGCTGCCCTGCCACTGACTCCGCATCCGGCGATGAGGGTCGTCGTGCCTGCAGTATCGGTCATAGGTCATTTTCCTTCCGGTTGTTTTTTTTCATGAATTCTTTCAAGAGGGCGGGATCCCGCTTGTACCACGTGTGCAGGTCCAGCTCCTGATTGTCGAAGATGGTTTGCAGGTCGTCCGGCTCGAGACGGCGGTATTCCATGAGGTGTTCGAGGCGTTCCTGCACGGCGTCGGCTGCCCCGCGGCTGCCAAGCCGCCCGTAGACGTCCGCGAGCATGAGGAGCGGCAGGACGGAACGCGGCCGCAGGGATATGGCGCGTTTGAGGAAGGGCACGGCATCTGCGGGGTGTCCTCCGATCACGCATGCCCGGGCGAAATAGTCGTGAACGTAACCGAAATCGGGCGTGCTGCCGGCCTGAAACATGGCGTGGTAGCGCTGTGCATGCGCCGTGTCGTACAGGGAAGCGTGGTAAAGCGCACGGGATTTGAGAGGCAGGCTTGAGCACGGCATGGACGCCGCCATGAGGTAGAGGCGGGAGGCGGTTTCGTGGTCGCCGTCTTCGGCGAGTCCGTCCGCATACCGGGCGAGCGATTCCGCCGCCAGATTGCTGAAAGCGGAAAAGAGTCCCGTTCCGAGCAGGACGAGCCCGACGGCAAGGAAGGCGGGGCGGATCCAGTGCCCCAGCCGGTGTTCGGGCGGACGGGGACGTTCCATCTTCTTCAGGAATTCCAGGCGGAACCTCCGCAAGAACGCCGGAGGCCGCCAGAAGGGCGCCGGTGTGCCTTCGCGTTCGTGCAGGAGGAACCCGAGAAAGAACATGGCGAGGAGATTGGTCGGCCAGCGGAAAAGCACGAGGTCGAACTGTCCATGGACGAACAGCCCGGCAAGGCAGAAGAGCGAGAGTTTGGTCTCCGTGTCCAGTTTGCCGAACCGCTTCAGGGCGGACAGCATGGGGTCCAGCATCAGGTAGAGCCAGCAGAGCAGCCCGAGGATGCCGAAGGATGCGGCGATGTAGAGCGGATGGTTGTGCGGATGGTCGATGCGGACGGACGAGTGCCGCATGGAGAAGAAATCCGGGTGGCGGAAGCGCAGATATTCCTGTTCGAACGACGGCGCGCCGAAGCCGAGTTTCGGGCGCTCTGCGATCATGTTCACGGTCGTTTGCGCCAGAAAGACGCGTTCGTCCCGGGACAGCTCTTCCAGAAGCCGGTCATGCGAGGCGAAGAATACGAACCACAGAGAGCCGGCGATCGTCAGCGCCAACGCCGAAAACAGCAGAAAACGGCGTCCGCGGCGTCCGATCGCCAGAAGGAGCCAGAGCGTCCCTGCCGCGGCCGCACCCAGAAGCGCACCTCGCGATTCCGTCAGGGCGATCTGCCAGGTCGTGACGCCCGCGACGAACACGGTGCATGCGGTCCGGCACACCGGAATCCGGATCCATCGCCGGACGGTCAGGATGGCGAACGGCGCGGAGACGGCGAGGAATGCGGCGTTCCAGTTGATGTTCTGCGGCAGACCGAAGAGATACCAGTGCAGACCGTAGTATTCGATGAAGCCGACGGCCGCGTCGACCACCCAGAAAACCGTCAGGTACCATGGCAGAAGCCGCTTGAGCTCGCGAGCGAACACGCATGCGCAGAAAGGGACAGCGGCGGAGAGGAAGAGCTCCCCCGTTTCTGCCGCGTTGTACTGCCCCGCATGGCGGATCCCGTGCCAGATGCCGATGCCCAGCAGCGTGCCGGCGGCGATGAGCAGGCCGCGCGGGAGATGGTCGTATGCCGTCAGGACCCTTTGCGGGAAAAGCAGGGCCGTGCCGGCCGTCACGAGGACGATCGTGCCGGTGTCGAAGAACCGGACCGTCCATGTCGGCACGCAGAGGAGCATTCCCGGATAGACCAGCAGGGCGGCCAGGAAAATGAAAGCGGCGGCGGCAGCGGCGCCCCGTGAAGTTGACTCCTCGTTCGGCATGGCGGACAATCTCCGGTTTCACTGAAAAATGCAATCTAATACTGTACATGCTGATTCGTTTTTTTCAAGGTTTTCGCGGCGGCAGCGCTTGTTTTTTCGCGTCTTTGCGCCGGTGCATGCGCCTCTTTCCCGAAAAAAAAGCGAAAGCGGGCACAAAAAAGACTTTTCCACTTGCGAAACGCGCGTTGACGCGTTACATTATGTTATAGCGGGCATCAGAGCTCCGCCAGGAAGGGAACTTATGAAAGACGACAACAAAGACAATCAGGATATGGATTTCAAAGAGGCGAGGAACCAGCTTTCCTTCACGCCGATCAATATAACGGTCTCAGGAGAAAAAAAGGACGGTTCGTCCGGGAACGATTCCCAGGAGGACTGCATTGTCGAGGCTCCGGCACTCATCCTCGGCGGCATCGTGGTGTTTCCGCACGCACTGACTCCGCTCGTCCTGAACGACCCCGGCATGATCGCGCTGATGGACGCCGCATCGTCGGGCGACCGCATGATCGCGCTCTTCCCTGAGGTGCCGGACGACGATTCCATGCGCGGCCTGATCAAGGGGCATGCCTTCGACCTGAATGCGAGTTCGTTTCTCCTCAACAAGCGCAGGATCGCCTCCATCGGCGCGCTCGCCCGGATCGTTAAGACGCTGAAGTTCCCGGACGGCACCGTCCGCGTGCTCGTTCGCGGAATTTCGCGCTGCCGTTTCCTGTCCATCGTCCCCGGGAAACCGTACCTGGTCATGAAGGTGCACCGGTTCCCGGACGCCCCGGACCCCTCCCTGGAGACGGCGGCGATGGTGCGCAATGCGACCAAGCAGTTCCAGGAGATCATTTCGTTCGCGCCGAATTTCCCGGAGGAGCTGAAGATCGCCGTCCTCAACATGACGGACAATTCGCGCATTACGGACGTCATTGCGGATACGCTCAACATCTCCTTTGCCGAGAAGGTCGTCCTGCTCACTACGCTGAAACTTCAGGACCGCCTGCATTTCCTGACGATCCTCCTCAACCGCGAGCTGGAGGTCCTGCGCCTCGGATCCGAAATCCAGAGCCAGGTCCACGATGCCATGTCGAAGCAGCAGCGCGAGTTCTTTCTGCGGGAACAGCTCAAGCAGATCCGCGAGGAGCTCGGCGAGGACAACCGCAATCCCGACGTCGTCGCGATCACCGAGCGCGTCGAAAAGGCCCATCTCCCCGAAGCGCCCCACAAAGTCGTAATGAAGGAGATCGAACGCCTCAACATGGTGCCGCCTTCCTCGCCGGAATACAACATTTCCTACACTTACATCGACTGGCTGCTCAGCCTCCCGTGGACGGAGGCCTCGGAGGACCGCGCGGACGTGCAGATCGCCGCGTCCGTCCTCGATGCCGACCACTACGGGCTGAAGGACGTGAAGGAGCGCATCCTGGAATTCCTCGCCGTCCACCAGCTCAAGAAAAACCATAAGTCCCCGATCATCTGCTTCATCGGGCCGCCCGGCGTCGGCAAGACCTCTCTCGGACGGTCCATCGCCGTCTCCCTCAACCGCAAGTTCGTCCGCATGTCGCTCGGCGGCATTCGCGACGAGGCCGAGATCCGCGGACACCGCCGCACTTACATCGGCGCGCTCCCCGGACGCATCATCCAGGGCATGAAGCGTGCCGGAACGGTCAACCCGGTATTCATGCTGGATGAACTCGACAAGCTCGGAAGCGACTACAAGGGCGATCCGGCGTCCGCCCTGCTCGAAGTGCTGGACCCGGAGCAGAACAAGGCGTTCAACGACCATTATCTCGAGGTCGACTACGACCTCAGCAAGGTGATGTTCATCGCGACCGCGAACATGCTGGAGACCATCCCGCGTCCGCTGCTCGACCGCATGGAGATCATCCGTCTGCCCGGCTACACCGCGCTTGAAAAGGAGCAGATCGCGAAGCGTTACCTGATCCCGCGCCAAATGGTGGAAAACGGCCTCAACAACTCGTATGTCCGGTTCAAGCACAGCGCCGCGTTCGAGATCATCGAGCATTACACCATGGAGGCCGGAGTCCGCAGCCTGGAACGCACCATCGCGTCCGTCTGCCGCAAGCTCGTCCGCAGGTTTGTGGAACAGGACGGCGGTCGTCCGCCGGAGAAGCCGGTCGTCGTGGACGATGCGCTCGTCCGCGAGCTCCTCGGCCCCCGCAAATTTACCAGCGACGAGAGCGAAAACCTCCCGCGCATCGGCATCGTGACGGGCATGGCGTGGACCAGCTGCGGCGGCACGACGCTGGAGGTCGAGGCAGCAAAAATGCCGGGACGCGGCGAACTGAAGCTCACCGGTTCGCTCGGCGACGTCATGAAGGAAAGCGCGCTCGCGGCGTTCAGCTATGTCCGCGGGCATGCTAAGGCGCTCGGGATCAACCAGAAGATATTCAAGGAAAACGACTTCCATATCCATGTGCCGGATGGTGCCACCCCGAAGGACGGCCCTTCCGCCGGCATTACCCTCGCCACGGCCATCGTGTCGCTCCTTACCGACCGGCCTGTGCGTCCGCGCCTTTCCATGACCGGCGAGATCACGCTCAGCGGGAAGGTCACCCCCATCGGCGGCGTCCGCGAAAAGGTAATTGCAGCGCTCCGGGCCGGGATTCGCGACGTCATCATGCCCGCCGACAACGAGAAGGACCTGGCGGATGTCCCGCAGGAGGTCCGCAGCAAGATAACGTTCCACTTCGTCCGTTCCATCGATGAGGTGCTGAAGATCGCGATGCCGAAGAACGTCAGGCCGTATGTCCCGAAGCGCGGCGAAAAGACCAGGGACGAATTCTACATCTACGACGACTATCTCTTCCAGCAGGTCGAACCCGGGGCGAAGCCGGACGAAAAGAAGGACGCCCCTGCTTCCGATGCGAAGCCTGCCGCAGCGAAACCGGAGGAAAAGACTTCCGAACCGGCGAAGCCTGCCGAGGAAAAGCCGGCTGCCGCTGCTGTTCCTTCGGAACCGGCAAAACCGGTCGAAGAGAAGCCTGTGGAGTCTGAAAAGACGCCCGAGCCGGAGAAGACACCCGAGCCGGAGAAGCGAAAACCGGAATCGGCTGCCGTTTCGGAGACGAACCCGGAGGACAAAAAACCGGCCCCGCCGGAAGAGAAGAAGCCGGAGCCGGCTCCCGCCGCGGACCCGAGGCCGGAACATCATTCCGCGCCGCAGTTCGAATTCAAAAAACCGACGCTGGTCGTGAATTATCCGAAGTTCAACACTTCGTTTACGGTCGGTCAGTTCACGCTCAAGGCGCCGGAGCCGCATCCCGTGCCGGAACCGCAGGCTCCGCCTCCGGTCAAGTCATTCAAGGTCTCCGAAAAGCTCCACCTCGACGTGAAGATCGCGACCAGAAAGGAGTCGGACGATCCGGTGATCTCTCTCGAGTTCCCTGTGAAGGTGGAAAAGCCCCTTGCTCCGGCGAAGATGAAGGCCGCGCCGAAGAAAACGAAGGCCGCGCCGAAGAAAACGAAGGCCGCGCCGAAGAATTTTACCTCCGCGAAACCGCTGAAACTGCGGGTCAAAGTCTCGCCGGCCGCGCAGGAGGATGCTTCCTCCGTGCAACCCGGGACCGCACCGAAGAGGAAAACGCCGCGCAAAAACGGCGCTTCCCCAGCCAAGAAAGGAAAATGACCATGATGCACATTTCCCCCCGTTTGATCGTTTGCACCCTGCTGTGTGCCGCCGCGGCATCGTTCGCATCCGCCGCGGACAAACCCGTGTCCGCACCTCAGACGGATTTGCCGCCCGAGGTCCTTCAGGCGCTCTTCCCTGAGCAGGATCCCGCGAAGATCTCCGCCGAGATGTTCCTCCGCATGGCGAGGCGCGCTCCCGCCGGGGAGTCCTGGGCGAAGATGGAAGGCACCGCCACGCACCGCCGCAGCGGATCCAGCACCGTGAAGGACACGATCCGCGTCGGCATCCGTTTTACCCCGAAACGCGTGATCGCCCAGCTCGTGTTCGCCGGGAACGAGTATTACGAGCTGGGGCAGACGTTCGACACGCCGCCCGTCTTCACGCAGGAGACCGATGTCCCGGACAAGGACAAGACGCGCCTCTCCCTGTACGGCATCATGCCGTCCGACCTCACGCTCGGATTCCTCTACCGCGACCTGGTGCGCGAGGAGAAGCCCGAGAGCGTGAAGACGATCTCCTGCCGTGTCTTCGTGCTGAAGGGATCCGAAAACGACTACGTCCGGGTATGGCTGAGCGAGGAGTATTTCTTCCCGCTGAAGGCGCACTGGTTCCGCACGCTCCCGGACGAGAAGACGAAGCCGTACCGCGAACTCGAGCTCGGCGGCGTCAAGAAGGAAAACGATTTCTACGTCGTGCAGGAGCTCTTCCTGTTCGGCCAGGACTGGCGCACCCGCGTCGAGTTCGACAAGCGCGACGCCGGACGCGTGGAGGAGGCAAAGGCTCCCGTCGACCTCTTCCTTTCGAAGGACGATGAGGCGCCCGCTCCCGCGGCGGACGCTGCCGGGGACAAGGAGGCATCGGATAAGGAGTCCGGGAAATGAACTTCCGCACGGTCAGGGTCATACGGCGCGGATTGCGGCGCGGCGAATCCGGTCAGGCTTTCGCCGAGCTCGCGGTCTCGCTTGTCGCGATTCTGGCCGCATTCGTCGGGTTTCTGCTGGTCGCGGCGCTCGGTTCGGACCGGGTTTCCACGATCATCCGCGCCCGCGCGAGCGCCGACCTGAGGAGCTCGAGCGGCATTTCCTCCCAGGGCGGGGAAAGCATCCGCTACTGGGATTACGGCACGGACGAGATCCCGTTCACGACGGATGACTATGCCGTGCTCGGCTCGGCGGGGGACGGCGCGCTCTTCATGCGCCAGCTCACCGACAATACCGGCCGCGTGATGCTTTCGAATCCGCCGTCCTCCTCGGAGCTCGGGAGCGAATTTTCCTCCCTGCAGGATGCCAACCTCTTCGTGAACGCCGCGAGCCTGGCTTCCGGCGACGCCGGGACCTCGAACACCTTGCACGATCACAATATCGGCTCGCTCGAATCCGTCATCCGGTCGCTCTTCGGCATCGACAGCATCCATGTCGAGGAGACCGTCTATATGCCCGCCCACAAGACCCTTTCCGAAGAAAGAGGTGATTGAATTGACCGACCCCCGTACCAAGGTCATGACGCTGGATCAGGCCGTCGAGGCCCGGAACAAGCTCGCCGCCGCAGGCCGCAGGCTCGCCGTCACCAACGGCTGTTTCGACCTGCTCCACCGCGGCCATGCCGAATACCTCATGCAGGCGCGTTCCCTCGCCGACCGCCTGTTCGTGCTCATCAACAGCGACGAATCCGTCCGCGCACTGAAGGGACCGACGCGCCCCGTCAACCTGGAGTCCGACCGCGCGTTCCTGCTCGCCTGCCTCGAATTCGTGGACGGCGTGGTCGTGTTCCGTTCGTCCCGGTGTGACCGCGAGCTCGCCGCGCTGAAGCCGGACGTCTACGCGAAGGGCGGCGACTACACGGTCGAATTGCTCGACCCGTCCGAACGTGCCGCGCTGCTCGATGCCGGTTCGGAAATCCGTTTTATCCCGTTCGTCCCCGGTTATTCCACCACAGGAACCCTGAAAAAAGCCGCAGGAAAAGGAGCCTGATCCCTCCGATGTCCGTTACCCTCACCCCCCTGATCGACGCGCAGGCGATCGAACGCCGCGTCGCCGAGATCGCCGACGAAATCTCCCGAACCTATGCCGGACTTGAGATCACCGCCATCATCGTGATGAACGGCGGGTTCTTCTTCGCCGCCGATCTGCTGCGGCACGTCAATCTGCCTGTGCGCGTGGATTCGCTCCCGGCCGGCTCCTACCTCCACCACGCGTCCACCGGGCAGCTCACGCTGCGCGGCGGGATGAAACTCGACCCGAGGGGCCGCCACATCCTCCTGATCGACGATATCCTCGATACCGGGTTCACGCTCGCCGAACTTCAGAAAAAGTTTCTGGCGGACGGCGCGGCGTCCTGCCGCACCTGCGTCCTGATCGACAAGGACATCCCGCCCGAACGGAAGAAGGCGAAGGCAGACTGGTTCGGGTTCCGCGCCCCGGCGCAATACCTTGTGGGCTACGGCATGGACTCCGACGAGCACTTCCGCAACCTCCCCGACATCTGCATCCTCCGCGAGGAGTGAGCCCGCGTCTTCGGTCTGCGCATGATGGAGAGCAATGGGGAGGGGAACCGGGAACCTGGAGCCATTTCTCCATTTGAAAACAATTTGCCGTTCGCGTCTCGCGTTAAAGAAAACTTTCGAGCCCAGCCGAGCTTGCCGAGGCGCGTAGCGACCCCTCATCAAAAATGCATCAGATCCCACAAGAGTTGATATGCATACTTTACGACGGTATGATTCTGTTTGCTCGGTTCTAATGAACCATGAACCAAGTTGCATCTAACCTGGTAAATCATTTCAAACACCCCTGCAAAAAGTTTATCCTTGTCAGATGTTACCGTCAAAGTCCCCAAATCTATAACTCGATTTGCATCTTTTTTTCGGAGTTTTCCTGTTGTAGTTTTTTTGATTTTGACTATCAGTGATTCACGGGGCGCACCGGATGAATAAAGCGCATTGTCAAAACAGACAAGTTCTCCGTTTCCTTTCTCATGAATCCCAGCTTCATCCAGCGCGCGGGAAAACTGTTCCAAATTTGAGCGAAAGGATGTTGCATCAGGATTTGTTTCCTGTAAAAGCTCTTTGAATTTTCTACGTAAATGATTTCGTTTTGTTTTGTCGTCTTTTATAATATTGATCCTTTCTCGATCTGTCTGTCCCTTTTCCGGATAATAGAAATTGTACCAGGAATTGCATGCCAGCCATAACGAAACAAAAGGAGAAAAATAATCAATCTCAGCTTTGGACAGCCAATCTTTGCTATTGTCAGACATTGTGCCCGTCCTCCAGAAGTTTCATTGCAGCCTTTTCATTTTGTTCGATGGCGACCTCGACTGCGCGCTTTGCGATATCAGTCATCCGATTGCTTTCTTTTCGGAGAGCAAAAGATTTTTTGATATTTGCAGCAAGCTGTTGTTGAACATCATATCGTATTTTTGGTATGTTTATCTGTTTCAACGCGTCGGGAAGAATCGCCGTCAAAATCGTTCCGGAACACCCCTGTTTCAACAATGCCTGAACAGGCCAGGATTTCATCAGCAAAAGTAATGTTTCCGGGTTGATCTCCGAAGATCGCAAAACATGAAAACCTGTTGAACAGAGAGCATTGTTATATTCCTCCGTAACAAGTGCGCAACTTGACAAAGAACCTTCCACCGAAGAAATGATCACATCGTTCGCCTTCACCCTCTGTCGTGCACGAGACGGAAGCTTTTCTGCGGGGGCTCTTGTACAGGATTTTATTTCTCCATTTTTCCCAATATCCGCCAGCTCGATATAGCAGTATTCCGTTTCCTGATTCAATCTTGTCATAGCATCCTTCAAAACGGTTTCGCAGGAAACCGTGCCGTGCTTATACTGCTTCAGCTTTCGAATTATCTCTCTATACTTCGGCTGGAAGAATTCGGCGTCAAGCCGTCCGGATTCCTGAAAATCGGCATAGGTTTTTTCCGCGATGGATTCATCAACAGGATGCCAGTCTGTCAGTCCGAGTTCCTGGAGAAGTCGTTTTTCAGACAAAAGATAGGTTTCTTCCGCCTTTTTCCGGCAAACGATACTTTTCTCCAGGAGAGATCCGATTTGCCTCTGAAAAGATACGGAAAAAACAGGAACAGGAAGCTTTTCCTTGCAGTCGGATAGATTGAAATGCTTTTGGATATTTCCTGTAAAAAGCTTTTCCATGAACGCGAGGCCATACCATGTATTGAGGTAGACAACGGTAAAAAATGATTGAATGGAGGCATCTTTTTTCAGTCGTATCGCAATGATATCCTGCGATGTATTGCATTCCGGAATAGAAACAACGGATGCTGCCGGTATTGCCGTTTTCGAAAGGACGATATCGCCGTATGACAAAGAAGAAGATTCATATGCCTGATGGATTCCGGCAGGAATGTATGCCATATCGGATGTATCTATCTGCATGTTCTTCAAATTGGCGATTCGAACGAAAGGAATTCCCGACGTGCAATACGAATCCGCTTTTATATCAAAAATCCCCTTGCAGGCTTTTATGATCTCATTCTTGAAAAAAGTATGCGGTTTGTTCAAAACTCTTTTTACTTCATTGTCTTTCGTGTAGAAGGCAGAATCTATTCTAAGGCTTTCGTCCAGTTGCGAAAGCCTTTCCTCATTTGTTTCTAAGGATTCCTGCAACGCCCGGTATTTTTTTCCGTCAAACACCGGGCTCATTGAAAAAAACTCAATTTCTCCTTTTTCGCAAACTCAACAAAAGCTTCGGCGATGCCGTCCGGCGTTTGTCTGACCTCGTTGTTTAATTGTCCGTTGCGGCAATCATAATCGATCGTGGAGAAAAGATCATGGTAAACAATCGGATGACCATAGATATCCTTTTTTGACAATTTGGGGTCGGTTGTTGTCCCGTTTTCCTGTTCTGTCCAGTAAAGCTTGTCGCCGGAGTTGTTCTTTCCCTCCAGTCGCTGTGTGGCAAAGAAAATATTGTAGTCATCGACTTTCGGGCATAGTTTGCTGTCCCATTTCTGCACAAAAGCACACTGGTCTTCGTCCCGGTATGCGGTTTGAACGTATTGCAATGCAGACCTACTACCGCCAGAATTCGGCAACGTTCCGAGATGAAGTCACGGATAAACCTGTCCGAGCTGTTGTTGAACCGGCCTTGCGGCAGAACAATCGCCATACGCCCGCCGGGCTTAAGAAGATTTAGATTGCGTTCAATGAAAAGGATATCACGACTGACGCTTTTTTGCGATTTTTCGTTTTTTGTTCCCAACTCGTAACGGCTGAGGATCTGACCTTCCTTGATCTCTCCGGCAAATGGCGGATTTGCCATTACGATATCAAACTTGAATTGAGAAAAATCATCTGCCGTTTTCAGTTTTTTCAGTTTTTTGAAACCTTCATTGTATGTATCATTCCAAGTCTCTTCCTTTGTGATCGTTTTCCAGCGACCGTAATCAAGTGTGTTGAGGTGCAAAACATTGGTATGCCCGTCACCGGCAATGAGATTCAGGGTTCTTGCCACCCGGACCGCCTTTTCATCAAAATCAATGGCAAAAACGTTGTTTTGAACATACTTTATTTCATCCGCGCTCTTTTGGGTAGCAGTAAAGAGATGGTTGACCGGCTTTCGCGCATTCAGCTGCATTTGTTTCCAGACATGAAAGATTGTATGTACGGGAAATCCCGAGCTTCCGGCTGCGGGGTCGATCATCGTTTCATTTTCTTTGGGATTAAGCATTTTTACACACATGTCAATGACATAGCGAGGCGTAAAATACTGTCCCTTTTCTCCCTTGCTGCTCTTGCTCATCAGATATTCGAAGGCTTCATCAACAACATCAAGATTGGAGTTGAAAAGCTTAACCGTTTCCAAGGAAGATACGCAAACCGAAAGATGCGGCGGAGATAAATAAATCTTTGCATCTTCCGGGAAAACCCCTGTCCATTTGTTGCAGGCATCCTTGAAAAGCTTTTCAATTTTTTCTTTTAACTGAAAATCCGTCTGCCCGGAATTGCGGAATACAAGATTATAATCGTCATCTGCAGCACCGTTCTTTTCATCGTAAAGCTTTGCAAATATCAATTTGAAAACTTCTTCGAAAACGTCGACCCCTGCATTTGCAAGAACTTCATCTTCCATTTCAAGAATAAGATCTTTTAGGGATTTCCCCGTTTTGGTCAGCTTGTCATTCGCCCACAGATCCCGCATCGTAAATGGCTGCTGCAGAATTTCGGCCAGAGACTGATTCTCTTTGGGAATGGCCTTGATGTCTTCAAAGTAATTGGGATTTTTTCGATGGTAATACGTTATGGACATGCCGTTTGTCCAAACGGCCATGCTTGCTCCCGTCGCGTGAGTATAGCTTTTGAGCTGGTCTCTTCCGTCTTTTGCTTTTGGTTTCTTTACTTCGACAATGATATATGCAACAGATGGATCATCTTTATCCAAAATGACAATATCCGCTCTTTTCTTTTCGCGTCCAAAAGAAACAGGGTACTCCAATACGATACGCTCTTTGGTATAATCATAATCGTTTATGAGAATTGCCGTGTAGAGCTGACGAACAACTTCCTCCGGGGTGAGCTTGACCTCTTTATCGCGAATAAGACATTTGACATAAGGGATATCATCCCCTTTTGAACTCTTTTTTGTCACGATCCTGTTTTCTAAATCGGAAATCAATTCTTGGTGGGTGGAAAAGAGATCAAGACTGTACGTTGAGCCATGCAGAATGTCATTAAGTCTCATAAAAAACCTCGATTAAAATGTTATTTGAGGTTAATATAGCAGACGGATTGCAGATGTCAAGCATGAATCCGAAAAAACAAATCTTTTTATGCGGGCTTATCCGAAATATAAACTTGAGGCGGGAAGATGGAGGCGATGCGATGGACGGGGGGATGTCCCTTCGGGAGGCGCTTCGCTCCTCGGTGAACTCGCTTGCGCGAGTTCGACAGATAGGAAACGCGGGACGCGAACGGCAGAATAAAGGTTGGGGGATTGAGCGTGTATTTGTGCTTTGAAAAAGAAAAAGGCGGGCGCCTGTCCAACCAAGAAACAGACGTCCGCCGAGGTTGTGCGTTTTTTGAACGCGGGCTTGAAAGCCTTGTGCAAGGGGATTTCCCTCCGGGGGTCGCTTCGCTCCTCGGTGAACTCGCTTGCGCGAGTTCGATCCATTTGTAAACGCGAGGCGCGAACAGCGGAGGGAATACCCCGGGCAATCGGATGAATTACATCATGCCGCCCATGCCGC